>CAZIJE010000022.1:0-38427 GCA_964539435.1 uncultured Desulfovibrio sp. | reverse complement strand
CCCCCCCCCCCCCCCCCCCCCCCCCCCCCCCCCCCCCCCCCGCCGGAGGCGTCTTCCTCCCCTCTTCTAGGCCAGATAGCCCTGGCGCTCCAGGTAGAGCAGGACCTCCTGGGCGGCTTCGCCCGGGGTCAGGCCGCTGGTGTCCAGGGCGATCTCCGGGTTTTCGGGAGCCTCGTAGGGGTCGTCGACGCCGGTCACGCCCTTCATGAGGCCCGTCCGGGCCTTGGCGTACAGGCCCTTGCGGTCGCGCTGCTCGCACACCGCCAGGGGCGTGGACACGTGGATTTCCACGAACCCGCCGTGGGGCGCGACCAGGGACCTCGCCTCGGCCCTGGCGCAGGCGTAGGGGGCGATGGGGGCGCAGATGGCGATGCCGCCGTTTTTGGTGATTTCGCTGGCCACGAAGCCGATGCGGGCGATGTTGAGGTTGCGGTGCTCCCGGGAGAAGGTCAATTCGCTGGAGAGGTGGCGGCGCACGATGTCGCCGTCCAAAAGCGTCACCGGCCGGGTCCGCAGTTCCATGAACTTGACGTAGAGGATCTTGGCCAGGGTCGATTTGCCGGCCCCGGACAGCCCGGTCATGAAAAGGGTGAACCCCTGCCGGGAGCGGGGCGGATAGACCTGGCGCAGCTCGGCCGCCACGGCCGGCAGGGTGAACCAGTCCGGGATCTCCAGGTCGAATTCCAGGCGTCGCCGGAACTCCGCCTGATCGATGTGCTTGACGGTCATGCCCGGAGCCACGGACGCGGCCGGCACGTACTGCGCCTTTTCCTCCACATAGGCCATGGCCGTCTCGGGCGTCATGACGATGCCGGTCTCGGCCTCGTGGGCCGCCACCAGCCGCTGAGCCTCGCCCTGGGGATAGAAGGGCGCGGCGTCCTCGGGGGCGGGGTCGGCGTGGCGCGGGGAGATCAGGGCGTGGGTGCAGCCGTGGTTGCGGTGGACAAGGGCTTCGAGCAGGGCCTGCCGTGGCCCGGCCTGGCGCACGGGCAGGGGCAGGAGGTTGACGAGCAGGGTGTTTTTCGGAAAGGCGGCGGCGAAGTGCCGGGCGCACTGGACCCCGGCGAAGTGGGCCGCGCCGCCGGCCATGGCCTCGCCGACCGCGTGGGACAACAGCACGCTGCCGGCCGCGTCCTTGGCCGCCTGCTGGAGCACGGCCCGGTGGCGGCAGTGGAGGATGCCGTGGTTCAGGCAGCCGACGACCCGCCGCCAGCCGCGCTGCTGGAACAGGGACTGGACTTCGGCCGGGCTGCGCCGCGTCTCGGGAAAATCGACATGGGGCGGCAGGGCCAGGCCTTCGACCGTCCCGCCCAGCCGGTAAGGGGCAGTCTCCCGCAGATAGGCCAGGGCGCCGGGGTGCCGCGCGACGTCCGCCACGCCGAAGACGGCCCTGGCCTCGCGCTCGGGATCGGACTCCCAGATCTCGCCCACGGTCAACACGGCCAGCATGAAGCCCTCGCCGTCGCGCAGGGCCACCGTGTCCCCGGGCTCCAGGCCCTCGGCCAGGGCGGCGGCGACGTCGAGGCTTATGGGCATGGGCCACAGCGTGCCATCGGCCAGACGCATGGTGGCCAGCACGCTCTCGAAGTCGGCGCGGCCGAGGTAGCCGGTCAGGGGATAGAAGGACCGGGACAGGAGCATCTCCAGCTCGCAGGCCTGTCGGGGCGAGAGGGAATGGGACTTGTAGGCCAGGGACGCGGCCTTGATGGCGTCGGCCCGGCGGAAATGGACGAGAAGGTGCTGGGCGTGGGGGTCCATGGAGCCTCCCGGTCTGCGCAGGGGGGGCGGGCCGGAGCGGCCCGAAGCGGCATGCCGGGATTATTTACCTCCGGCCCGGCCCCCTGTCCAGCGGTGCCGAACGGCGGGAGGCGCGGCCTGTCAGGAAAACATGGCGCACACGACCTCGAAATGGGCTTCGGCCGTCTCCAGGAGGTCCGGCAGGGCGGCCGCCTCCAGCCCGGCCAGACGCCAGGCCTCGGGCAGGTGGCGGGGGACCAGGCGTTCGCCGCTGGTTCCCGGCAGCACGGCTCCGGCCACCATGTCGGCCACGCCGATGATGGCCGGCTCCAGCGGCACCTCGCCGGCCAGGGGGTCGTGGTGCCGCCACACGGCCTGCTCCAGGCTTTCGGGAAACCGCCACTTGTGCAGGAGCATGCCCCCGAGGACCGCGTGGTCGAAGCCGAGGACCTCGCGCTCCACGTCGAGGAGCAGCCGGTTCGCACGGCCGGCCCGGGCCAGGGCCTCGCCGGCCACGGCCGGGACCTGCTTGAAGAGCACCAGCCGGCCGATGTCGTGGAGCAGCCCGGCCACGAAGAACCGTTCCGGGCTCGGGTCGCCGAGGCGCACGGCCAGAAGCTTGGCCACCAGGCCCACGCCCACGCTGTGCCGCCAGAACTGGCGCATGTCGATGCACTCGGCCGGGATGTCCTTGAAAAGCGGCAGCACGGACACGCCCATGGCCAGGGTGGAGAGCTGGTTGAGGCCAAGGAGCATGACCGCCCGGGACAGGGTGTCCACGGGACCGGGGGGGAGGCCGCCGGAGACGCGCAGGGTGCGGGCGTAAAAGGCGCTGTTGACGAGCTTTAACAGCTTGGCCGTCAGGCTCGGGTCCTTGCCGATGACCGCGGCCGCCTCCTCCACGGTGGAGGCCGGGTCGCTTAAGACCTCGCGGATGCGCATGAAGACTTCGGGCAGGGAGACCAGGACCGGATCGCTGGCCAGGATTTGTTCCGGCGACGGCCTGCCCGTTGCCACGTCCGGCCGTGGGGCCGGGGTGCGGCAGGCCTTGGGCGGGGCCAGAGCGGCGGCCCGGGCCAGGGCCAGGTCGCGCAGGACCGCCACCACCGGCTCCTCGGCCGGCAGGTGGGCGAACCGGGCCTGGATCGCCTCGGCGCCGGTGCGCGGGGCCTCCCGGGGCGCGGCCGGCTCGGCCCGGTCCCCGGGGCGCTCCGGTTCCACATCGATTTCCGGTGTCTTCCAGCCGCGCAACAGACGGGCGTGGACCTCGGTCAGTTCCTGGCCGGCCGGGAGCCGGTACCGCCGGTCCGGGCTTTCGGCGTCCGCGGCCAGGACCATGCCGGGCCGCAACTGCGAAAGAGGAATCCTTGGCATATGCCGTCACTTCGCCGGCTGCGCGCCGGACGGCTCGTGGACCTTCCGGGCCCATCCCGGACGTGCGTCGCCTGTCCATGCCTTACCAGCGGCCAGCTTCGGCGGCAAGGGAGGCGGCCGTTCGGGGGTTCCCCCGGGGAACGGCTTGGCCTATAAGGACGGTCCGGATTTTGGCGGGACCACATCCCGTCTTCCGGTCGGAGGACCCCATGATCGCATCCCCGCTCGTCACCGGCGACGGCCAGCTCATTTCCATCGGCGACGTCCACTTCAACGACGAACTGGCCGCTCCCCAGGCCTCTGGCGTCATCCGCTTTTCCCACACCAGCGACGCCCTGCGCGGCCTGGTGCGCGACCTGCGCGACCGGGCGGCCCGGGACTCTCTGCCGCTGACCGATTTCATGGACATCAGCGGCAGAAGCGGCCACTCGCGCATCGGCCTGGACGTGCGTCTGACCGGCGACGCGCCCGAGGTGTCGGACGCGGCCCGGACCGTGGACATCCCGGTGGCCGTGACGGCCCTCAACGCCGTGCTGGCCGAGACCCTGGCCGACCTGCGGTGCCAGTGCGTGGACGGGGGCGTGGATTTCGGCCGGCTCTTCATCCCGCGCGGTCCGGCCCTGGGCCGGGACGAGATCGAAGAGGCCCGGGACGCGGGCCTGCTCCTCCTGCCCGAACGCCACCGGATCACCGAGGACGGAGTGGTGGAGCTCCCGCTGCTCAACATGCGCTACGTGCTTTCGGCCCGGCTGCTCGGGGTGGGGCGCAACTTCGCGGAGATGGTGGTCAAGGGCAAGCACGGCCTGAGCATCTTCCAGTGCCTGTCCCCGGCCGGCCTGCCCGACACCCTGCGGGCCAAGGAGTTCGTGGTCGGGGCCGTGCACATCGCGCTTGGACCGTTCGTGGCCTTCATCGAGCGGGAGACCACGTCCCACGGCGTGTTCCACCTGGCCTCGAGGCTCCTGGACGGCATCCGGACCACCGGCATGGACACCCCGCGCCAGGTGGAGCTCTACAACGGCGGGGACGAGGCCGTGGAAAACGCCGCCCTGGCCGTGCGGGTGCGGCTCTACCCACCGGACGACCAGTTGGCCAGGCTGGCCGGACGGGTGCTCAAGCCGGGGAGGTCCCGGCAGGTCCTGGCGGCCGGGGCGGACGTGGCGGACCTGATCGACATCTTCACGCCGGAGTCCAGCCGGGTCTTTTTCGACGAGGTCACGGCCGATCCGGCCCGGGGCGGCATCTACGGCCGGATCTTCATGCCGGGCAAGATGATCTCCATCCCCTGGGAACAGGAGGAGGGGAGCTGGCTGCAGGAGTTCCAGTGGCGGCTGGTCTACGAGTACGCCCGGGGCAACATCCCCGAGGGGGTGCTCGAGGGCGAGGAGATCCCCAAGCGGCTGCGGTCCGTGCTCAACGACCTCAAGTACGTGGGCGGCGAGCAGAAGCTGTCCAAGGTCTTCGTGTCCGAGTCCCTGCCGCCCGTGGACACCCTGCGGGTGCTCAAGCGCAACGGCATCGGCGTGGTGGCGGCCCGGGGCATGGGCTGCGCCGTGGGCCAGGCCTGTCCCTTGCCGCACTTCCGCATGGACCAGACCCTGTACGAGGAACTGGTGCGCCTGGAAAACGAGGGCATGCGGTTCTACCTGCTTTTGGAGCTCGGCGGCGAGGCCCAGGTGCGGGAGTTCTACAAGGGCCTGTGGGTGACGCGCCAGGGCAAGGCCAGGTTGCCGGGCATCCACACCACCATGGCCATGTTCGGCTCGGCCTGCGACGTGCTCGGCCCGGTCCTCGAAGAGCCGGTCACGACGTTTCTGCGGGGGCTGCGCGACCATCCGCGCCTGGGGGACGGGTTCGCCGTGGCCCACGGCTCGGGCCCTGGAGTCATGCGCACCGTGGACGACGCGGCCGCCAAGCTCGGCATCTACCGGATCGGCGTGGGCATCAACGCGGAAGAGATCGGCCAGATCACCAACTTCGCGCCCGAGGCCGTGGCCCAGTTCACCAACCTGGCCATGAACACCCGCCAGGACCTCCTGGACCGGCGGTCGCTGTTCAAGGTCTTCAACCTCGGCGGGTTCGGCACGAGCTATGAGGTGAACATGGCGCTGACCTTCATGAAGATCGGCCAGTGCCTGCCCGCGCCCTACATCTTCGTGGACCCGCTGGGGCTCGGCCCGAACGGCGCGCCGTTCTGGCACGAGTCCCTCATGCAGTTCCGGACGCTCTCCAGCGAACTGTCCGGCGGCGGCCACGACCTGGGGGCGCTCGGGCCGCGCTGGATCGTCAACCTGTGCCACGAGGTCAAGAGCTACGAAGAGGGCTATGCCGTGATTACCGGTTTTCTGGACGATCCGGCCGGCTACTGGAAGGAGCATGCAATCCCGGCGATCAAGGTCCGGCAGGCCCGGGACAACCTGCGCCAGGCCGGCATGCCGATCCCGCCGTACATCGACGAGGCCCTGGAAGAACTTTAGGCCGGCGGGCAACCGCAGCCCCGACTGCCAACGCCAGTCAGCCCTTCCCTTTTCCACCATCGAGGGGGTCCGGGGGGAATCATTCCCCCCGGCCGCCGGAGGCTCTTTTCCCTTTCCTACTGCCCGCCGACGAGCTTGGCGATGGCGGCGACGAGCGGACCGGGGAACAGGCCCAGGGCCAGGACGCCGGAGGACACGGCGGTCAGGGCCAGGCCGGCGGCCGGTCCGGCCGGGCCGGGGACGGAGGCGGGGGCTTCGGTGCCGTCGCGCATGTAGAGGGCGGCCACCACGCGCAGGGCGTAGACGATGCCGACCACGACCATGAGGATGCCGAAGACGGCCAGGCCGGTGTAGCCGGCCCGCAGGGCCGCGCCGAAGACCAGGAACTTGCCGATGAAGCCGGCCGTGGGCGGCAGGCCGGCCAGGGACAGGAGGCAGACGGCCAGGCCGGCGGCCCGCCAGGGGTGGACGTAGCCCAGGCCCCGGTAGGCGTCGATGGCGTCGCGGTCGGAGGCGTCGCCGGACAGGGCGCCCAGGGCGCCGAAGGCCCCGAGGTCCATGAGGGCGTAGGCGGCGAGGTAGAAAAGCGCTGCTTCGCCCCCGCCGTCGGACACGGCCAGGGCGGCCATGGCGATGTAGCCCATCTGGCCGATGGAGGAAAAGGCCAGCATCCGCTTGAGGCTTTTCTGGCGGATGGCCCCGATGTTGCCGACGGCCATGGTCAGGCCCGCAACCACCACCAGGGCCGGGCCGAGCACGGCCATGGCGTCGGGGGAGGCGTCGGCGCACAGGTGGAGCAGGGCGGCGGCGGTGGCGGCCTTGGAGCCGGTGGACAGGAAGGCGGCCACGGGCGCGGGCGCGCCCTGGTAGACGTCCGGGGTCCAGAGGTGGACCGGAGCCAGGGACAGCTTGAAGCCGATGCCGACCAGGGCGAGCCCGAGGCCGGCGGCCGCCAGCGGCCCGCCCACGGACAGGGACTCGCCGATGTCCAGGCTGCCGCTGCCGGCGTAGACCAGGCTTATGCCGAAGGCCAGGGCGGCCAGGGCCATGGCCCCGGGCAGGAAATACTTGAGCGCGGCCTCGACCCCGCGCGGATCGGCGGTGCGGGAGGCGACCAGGGCGTAGAGGCAAAGGGAGGCCAGCTCCAGGCCGAGGAGCAGCATGATCCAATTCGTGGCTTCGGCCAGAAGGAGCATGCCGAGGGCCGACCAGAGGGTGAGGCCGTAGAGGGCGTCGCCGGCGAACCCGCGCCGGGCGGCGTAGCGGGAGAGTTGCAGGACCGTGGCCAGGGTGACGACGCTTAAAAGGCCGGCGAAAAAACGGGTCATGCCGCTGGCCGTCAGGCCGGGCCAGTAGGCCCACAGGCCGGGGAGCAGGGCGAAAAGGGCGGCCAGGGCCGACAGGAGCCCGGCCGGCGGGTTCGGCCGGACCATGGCCGCGCCGAGGACCAGCAGGCCGCCGGCGGCCAGGGACAGGTGCGGGAAGAATTCCACGAACGGGGCGGTCATGGGCGTTTCCTCATGTCACAGGCCGGGGCCGGGGCCGGGGCCGGCGGCCGGCCAGACCTGGCCGGCGATGGTGTCCAGGGGGCCGGAAACGAGCGACAGGACCGGACCCGGGAACAGGCCGAGCCAGACCATGGCCAGGACCAGGGCGACGAGGAGGGCGGTCTCGCGGGCGTCCAGGTCCGGGAAGGGGAGCGTGGAGCGGGCCGGGCCGAAGAGCGTGTCCCGGGCCAGCCGGAGCAGGTAGACGAGGGTCGCGGCCATGCCGGCCACGGCGAAGAGGCCGGCAGTCAGATTGGTCTTGAACAGCCCGAAAACGATCATGGCCTCGCCCACGAATCCGGACAGTCCGGGCAGGGCGGCGGCGGCCAGGACGCAGGCCAGAAAGGCCGCGCCGAATTTCGGCGCCTTGTTCCACAGGCCGCCGAGGACTTCGAAGCGCCGGCTGTCCAGGCGTTCGCCGATCATGCCGGCCAGGGCGAAGAGGCCGCCCGAGGTCAGGGCGTGGCTGACCATGAGGAGCACCGCGCCGGCCAGGGCCAGACGGCCGCCGGCCATGATGGCCGCAACGGCCAGGCCCATGTGGCCGATGCTGGAATAAGCGACCAGCCGCTTCACGTCCTCCTGGGCCAGGGCCACGGCCGAGGCGTAGAAGAGCCCGGCCAGGCCAAGGAAGGTCAACAGCGGGGCAAAGGCGGCGGCCGCTTCGGGAAAAAGCGGCAGGGCGAAGCGGATCATGGCATAGCCGCCGGTTTTGAGCAGCAGGCCGGCCAGGATGAGGCTGCCGGCGGTCGGGGCCTCGGTGTGGGCGTCCGGGAGCCACATGTGGACCGGGACCAGCGGGATTTTGATGGCAAAGGACAGGACAAAGGCGGCAAAGAGCCAGCGGCCGGTGGCCACGGGCAGGGACAGGCGCGTCAAGTCGTGGAGGGCGAAGGTCGGGCCGGCCGGGCCGTCGGCGGCCAGGACGCCGAGGCCGATGATGGCCAGGAACATGAGCAGCCCGCCGACGGCGGAGAACAGGAAAAACTTGAGCGCCACCCGGACCCGGTCGCCGTGGCCGAAGACGCCGATCAGGAAAAAGACCGGGATGAGCTGGGCCTCCCAGAAGAGCGCGAACAGAAAAAGGTCCGTGGCCAGAAACACCCCCTGGACCGTGGCCAGGGAGGCCAGGATCAGGGCGTGGTACAGGGCCGGGCGCGTCAGGTCGTCGCGGCGGGAGGCGGCCGTGCACAGGAGGCCGACAAAGGCGGTCAGGACCACGAACACGAGGCTCAGGCCGTCGCAGGTGAGCGTATAGCGGATGCCGAGGCTTGGTATCCAGGCCGCGTCCTCGACCACGGGCAGGTCCGGCCGGCCCGCGGCGAAAAGGAGGACCACCAGGACGGCCAGGGTCAGTTCGATCAGGGCGGCGGCCAGGGCGAAACCGCGGCAGGCGGCCGCGGAACGCCGCAGCAGGGGCATGGCCAGGGCGGCGGCCAGGGGCCAGAAGACGAGCAGGGTCAGCCAGGGCAATTGCCGCATGATCGCTCCGGTTCCGTTAGGTCCACCTGACCGCGAGCCAGGTCAGCGGCGCGGCGGCCGCGGCGAAAAGGACGGTGAGGGAGGCGGCGATCCGGCCGGTCCCGGACCGTCGCAGGGCGTCGGACAGGCCGGCGACGCCCGAGGCCGCGCCCATGGCCGCGCCGTTTAAGACATCCTCGTCAATGCCGCGCCAGAGAAAGGCGGACAGCCGGAAATAGGGCCGGGCCAGGAAACGGAGGCCAAAGGCGTCGAGGCCGAGGCCGGCCGTGAGCCAGCCGGCGGGGGCGGCGGCCGTCCGGCGGGCGGGCCGGTAGACGGCCCAGGCCAAAAGCGCCCCGGCCAGGGCCAGGAAGGCGTCCAAAAGCTCCACCAGCAGCTCCGCGTCCGCCACTTCCGGCGGCAGCGGGGTGGCCGTGCCGGCCAGGTAGGCGTCGAGCCAGGCCTTGAGGTGCGTGAATTCCGGCGGGTTCACGAACCCGTAGGCCAGGGCCAGGAAGGCCAGGGGCCACAACGGCCGCTCCATCCGGGCCAGGGCCGGGTCCGAGGCCATGGGGGGCTGCTCGGCCGGCTCGGCGAAAAAGGCCACGAAGAGCAGGCGGAAGACGTAGAAGGCCGTGAGAAAGGCGGCCGCCGCGCCGAGCAGGAAGGCCAGGAAAAAGGGAGAGCCCGGATGGGCCAGGACGTCGGCCAGGGTCCGGCCCTTGCTGAACCAGCCCGAGGTCGGCGGCAGGGCGGCCAGGGCGGCCGCGCCGCAGGCGAAAAGGACGAACAGGCCCGGCATCCCGCGGCGCAGCCGCGCGCCCATGCGGAAGATGTCGTGCTCCTCGTGAAAGGCCTGGATCATGACCCCGGCGCACATGAAAAGGAGCGACTTGAAAAAGGCGTGGGCCTGGAGGTGAAACAGGGCGCCGGTCACGTCGCCGCAGCCGGCGGCCAGGAACATGTAGCCGACCTGGCTGATGGTGGAATAGGCCAGGATTCGTTTGATGTCGCGCTGGCCCAGGGCGCAGACCGCGCCGTACAGGGCCGTGGCGCCGCCGACCAGCACGGCCGCCGCGCCGACGGATGGGGCGTAGGCCAAAAGCGGCTCCAGGCGCATGAGCAGGTAGACCCCGGCCGTGACCATGGTGGCGGCGTGGATCAGGGCCGAGACCGGGGTCGGGCCGGCCATGGCGTCGGGGAGCCAGGCCGACAGCGGCAGCTGGGCCGACTTGCCGCAGGCCGCGAACAGGAAGCCGAAACTCATGGCCGCGGCCACGGCCGGGGACAGGGCGTCGGCCCGGGCCGCGATTTCGGAAACCGAGGCGTGGCCGAAAAGGGCGATGCAGACCGCCAGGGCGGCGACGTAGCCGAGGTCGCCGACACGGGTCATGAGAAAGGCCTTGCGGCCGGCGTCCACGTTTCCGAGCTCCTCGTGCCAGAAGCCGATGAGCGCGAACGAGCAGAAGCCAACGCCCTCCCAGCCGAGGAAGAGAAAGACCAGGTCGTCGGCCAGGGCAATGACCAGCATGAAGAAGACGAAGAGGTTCAAGTAGCAGAAATAGCGCGAAAAGGACTTGTCCTCGCGCATGTACACGGCGGAATAGAGGTGGATCAGCAGGGCCACGAAGGTGACGGTGGCGGCCATGATGCCGGCCACCCGGTCGTAGAGGAGTGAACAATCGGCGGAAAAGCCCTCGCACCCGAACCAGGGGCCAAACGAGACATGGTGCGGGGCGACGCCCAGGTTCCAGAGGGCGGCGACGGACGCGGCGCACGAGCCGGCCACGGCCAGGGCGGCGGCGACGCCCGAGGCCCGGCGGCCGACGGACAGGCCCCAGCCGGCCTGGAACACGGCCCCGAGCAGGGGAAGCAGGAGCACGGCGGCGAGCAGTCCGGTCATGCGTCCTCCCCCAGGCGGTCGTAGGCGTCCACGGCGGCCGTGCCCCCGGACCGGCGGCCGTGGACCAGCAGGGCCAGGCCCAGGCCGACCTCGGCCGCGGCCACGCCCATGACGATGATCACGGCCGCCTGGCCGTCGATGTTGCCCCAGGCCAGGGCCGCGCCCACAAAGGCCAGGCTGGCCGCGGTCAGCATGAACTCCACGCCGATCAGGATCATGAGGATCTGCCGGCGGGCGGCGGCGCAGGTCGCGCCGATGACGAACAGGGCGGCGGCCACGGCCAGGACATGGGACAGGGGCACGTTCATGGGGTCGGTCCTCCGGTTGTCCGGGCCTTGCCTGGCCGGCCGAACAGGAGCGCGGCGGCCAGGGCGGCGAAAAGGAGCAGGGAAACGACCTCCACGGCCAGCCAGTAGGTGTCGAAAAGGACGGCTCCCACGGCCGCCGGCCCGGCCATGGCCGCCGGCAGGACCGTCCGCCCGGCCGGATCGGCGCCGATCAGGGCGAAAAGCGACACCAGGGTGGCGGCGGCCAGGATGCCCGGTCCGACGAGGCGGGCGGCGGCCACGGTCCCGGCTCCGGCCGAGAGGCCGAGCAGCATGATGATGAAGAGAAAAAGCACCATGATGGCCCCGGCGTAGACCACCACGGTCAAAAGGCCCGGCAAGGGGGCGCCCAGGACCACGAACAGGCCGGCCGCGGCCAGGATGGCGATGACCGCGCAGCAGACGGCGTGGAGGGGATTTTGCCGGGTGGCGGCCAGGCCGGCGGCGGCCAGGAGCACGGCGGCGAGGAGGTAGAAAAGTGCGCCAAGGGCGGTCATGGTCGTGTCCTAGGGCAGGATGCTTTTGACGTCCACGGGTTCGTCCTCGCCGATGTGCCCGCCCTTGGGGGCGGCGGCCGCGAGTCCCGAGTGGGCGTAGAAATCGTAGTCCGGGTCCTTGCCGCCGTGGTCCACGAGCAGGTCCTCCTTCTCGTACACGAACGAGGCGATGGCGTCCTTGGAAAAGGCGAATTCCGGGGTGAGCTGGATGGCCAGCGTCGGGCAGGCCTCCTCGCACAGGCCGCAGTAGATGCAGCGGGCGAAGTTGATGCGGAACCAGGCGGCCCGACGGCGGCCGTCAGGGGCCTCCTCGGACTGCATGGAGATGCAGTTGACCGGGCAGACCCCGGAGCAGAGGTAGCAGGCCACGCACCGCTCCCGGCCGTCCGGGGCGCGAGTCAGGATGATGCGGCCGCGAGATCGGGCGGGCAGGGGCCGCTTGTACTCGGGGTACTGCTCGGTGACGGGCTTGCGGAACAGGTGGGTCAGCGTGGCGGCATAGGAGCCGGCCAGGCCGGCCAGCCCGTCCAGGAATTCCCGGACCGGCCCGGGATCGTCTTTTTTCGCGTCCATACGGACTCCTTACGCCCCGGCCGCGAGGATCGCGCCGGTGACGAGGATGTTGGCCAGGGCCAGGGGCACGAGGACCTTCCAGCCGACGGCCATGAGCTGGTCGTAGCGCAGGCGCGGCAGCGAGGCCCGGGTCCAGATGAGAAAGACCGGCACGGCCAGGACCTTGACGGCCAGCCAGACGATGGGCGGCAGAAACGGCCCGTGCCAGCCGCCCAGGAAAAAGATGGCCGTCACCGTGCCCAAAAGGATCATGTTCACGTATTCGCCGACATAGAAAAGCGCGAAGCGCATGCCCGAATACTCGGTGTGGTAGCCGGCCTGGAGCTCGTTTTCCGCCTCGGGCAGGTCGAAGGGGATGCGGTTGGTCTCGGCCAGGGCGCTGACCACGAAGACGGCGAAGGCCACGGGCTGGAGGAGCGCGAAGGGGAGCGTGGCCTGGGCGGCCACGATGGCCGAGAGGTTGAGCGACCGCGCCAGCATGACCACGGGCACGAGCGACAACCCCAGGGCCAGCTCGTAGCTGATCATCTGGGCCGCGCCCCGGATGCCGCCCAGGAGGCTGTACTTGTTGTCCGAGGTCCAGCCGCCGAGCGCAATGCCGTAGACGGCCAGGGACGACAGGCCGACGATGACCAGTAGCCCCACGTCCGTGTCCACCAGGACCTGGGGCACGGCATGGCCGAACAGGGTCAGGCCCTGGCCGAAGGGGACCACGGCGAAGGCGAGGAGGGCGGCTCCGGCCACCACGGCCGGGGCCACGAGAAAGATGCGGCGGTCCACCCCGTCCGGGATGATGTCCTCCTTGAGCAGCATCTTGAGGCCGTCGGCAATGGGCTGGAAAAGGCCGAAGAGCCCGACCCGGTTGGGGCCGTAGCGGACCTGGAACCGGCCCAGGAGCTTGCGTTCGATGAGGATCATGTAGGCGGCCAGGCCGAAGACCACGGCCAGAACGACCGCGATCTTGACCAGCATGACGCCGACGCCGAGGAGCATGTCCATGCTATCGCCTCCTCAGGCCGCAGGGGCCGAGGTTGGCGGCCAGGGCCGCGAATTGCGGCCGCCGGGGCACGATGGCCACGCCCCGGGCCATGTCCCGCCGGGTCCGGACCCGGACCGGGACCAGCCGGTCCCCGGCCTCCAGGGCGGCGTCGCCGTCGGCCAGGCCCAGGGCCGCGGCGTCGTCGGCATGCAGGAGCACGGCGTCGTCCTGTCGCGCCTCATCGGCCAGGGAGGCGGCCAAAGGAGCATAGCGGCCAAGCTCGTCCGCGCCGAACAGGGAATCCTCGAAGACCACGGCCAGTCCTTCCCCGGACGGAAAGGCGGCCCCTGGCCCGGCCGCGCCCGCGTCAGGGGAGACCGCCAACCGGCCGTAATCCGGGCGCAGGCCCGCCTCGGGCAGGGCCGCGAAATCGACTGCCGCCAGCCCGGGGATGTCGGCCAGGACGTGGCCGGAAGGTTCCGGCAGGCCCAGCTCCCGGGCCAGGGCGGCGCTCTGGAGCGGCAGGGGGCGCGGGTCCGTGCCTGGCAGCCGTCGGGCGTAGTCCCGGGTCGGATGGTCGCCCCGGCCGTCCTGGAGCACGGGCAGGCCCGGGGCCTGGACCCGGTCGGCCCGCTGGAGCCGGCCTTCGTTGTTGACGTAGAGGCCGTGGGTTTCGAAAACCGTGGTTCCGGGCAGAAACACGTGGGCGGCCTGGACCGAGGCCGTGGGCAGGCAGTCGCATACGACCAGGGTTTCGAGGGTCCCGAGGAGGCCGGCCAGGCGCGGCGCGATAGCGGACAGGTCGGCCTCGGCCACGACCAGCCCCCGGATGCGGCCGGCCTCGATGCCCTCGGCCAGATCGTCCCAGCCCGGGGCGTCGTCGGCCGCAACCAGGGCCGCGCCGGCGGCGTTCGGGCCGGAAAGGACCGGGAAGAGGCCGAACCGGTCGCCCGGCAGGGCGGCCACGGCCCCGGCCAGGGCCGGGCCGAAGACCAGGGCCGGCCGCGTGGCTCCGGCCAGGGCCTTGGCCGCCTGCGCAAGAGCCGGCCACAGTTCCGGGGACAGGGGCAGGCGCTTCTGGGCCTGGCTTTCGACCGCGTCGGCCGGGCCGGCCAGGAGGGACAGCACGGCGGCCAGGCTTTTCGGCGGCACGGGCAGGTGGTCGAAGGCCAGGGGCAGGGACACGGGCCTGGGGTCGGCCACGATGACCGGGGCATGATGCTTGCGATGGGCCTGGCGCAGGGCCAGGGCCAGCATGGGGGCGTCGCAAAGCGGCGAGACCCCGAGGCAGGCGATGGCGTCGGCGTGGTTGAGCTCGGTCATGGACCGGGCCCGGGCCGGGGTCAGCACGGCCAGGGTGGCGGCCGTGTCCCGGCGTTCCTGCCGGGTCCTGAAAAAGGCCGGAGACAGCCAGCCGGCGGCCCTGGCCAGGCGGACCAGGGCGGCCTGGCCCTCCAGGGAGGACCGTGTGGACCCGGCCACGGCCACCGATGCCGGGCCGTGGCGGGCGGCGGTGGCGGCCAGGCGGCCGGCCGCCTGGCGCACGGCCTCGGGCAGGTCCGTGGGACGGCCGTCGACCAGGGCCTCGCGGGGCCGGTCGGGCCGGGATTCGTAGCCGGCCGAGAACCGGCCCCGGTCGCACAGGAAGTAGCCGTTGACCGAAAGGTTTTCCCGACCCTCGATCCGCACGATCCGCCGGTAGCGCGAGGCCGGCACGGTGTTGCAGCCGAGCGAGCAGTGCAGGCACACGGACGCGGCCCGCTCGCAGTCCCAGCGCCTGGCCGTGTAGCGGGCGGTCTTGTCGGTCAGGGCCCCGGTCGGGCAGATGTCGGCCAGGTTGCCGGCAAACGGGCTTTCCAGCCGGCCGCTCTCGAAACGGCCGAAATAGACCCGGTTGGCGTTTTGCATGGGCCCGAAGTCCATGGAGCCGCAGTATTCCTGGTAGAGCCTGGCGCACCGGTAGCAGTGGATGCACCGGTTCATCTCGTGGGCGATAAACGGCCCCAGGTCCTGGTCCAGGTAGGTCCGCTTGCGGCCGGGCCAGCGGCGCAGGGCGTGGTTGGCGGAAATGGTCTCGTCCTGGAGCAGGCAGTGGCCGCCCTCGTCGCAGACCGGGCAGTCGTGCGGGTGGCTGATCATCAGGAGTTCGACGATGTGGCGGCGGAAGGCGATGGCCTCGGGGTGGTAGGTCTGCACTACCATGCCGTCGGCGGCCGGGGTCATGCAGCTCATCTCCAGGCCCTTGACCGGCCCGTCCAGGAACATGACCGCGCACATGCGGCAGGCCCCGGCCACGTCCAGGGCCGGGTGCCAGCAGAAGCGCGGGATCACGATGCCGAGCTTCTCGGCCGCCGCCAGGACCGGCGTCCCCTTTTCCACGGTGACCGGCCGGCCGTCGATGATCAGATCGGGCATTGGTCCTCCGGGCACAGCGTCGGTCCGAAGCTCGGGGGCCGGGTGCCGCAGGCCTTGCCGCGCAGGGCCGGCGGCGGGTTGCCGTAGGGGCATTTTTTGTGCCGCAGGTGCTCGCGGACCTCGGGCTCGAAGTGGGTGAAAAGGCTCAGCAGCGGTTCGGCCGCGCCCGGGGCGAAGGCGCAGTAGGCCGAGAGCATGGCCTTGCCCATGTCCTTGATCATGCCGATGTATTCTTCCCGGCCCTCTCCGGCCTCGATCAGGCGCAGGAGGTCGCGGACGTAGGGCAGGCCTTCCCGGCAGGGAGTGCACCAGCCGCAGGACTCCCGGGCGAAAAATTCCATCAGGTTGAGGGTGGCCCCGACCAGGCAGGTGTTCTGGTCGAAGACCATGATCGAGGCCGTGCCGAGCCGCTGGCCGGCCTTGCGCATGGGCTCGAAGTCCATCTGCAGGTCCAGGAACCGTTCGGGCATAAACGGCGTGGAGGCCCCGCCCGGAATGACGGCCTTGATGACCCGGCCCGGCGGCATGCCGCCGGCGTGGTCGAAGATGATCTCCCGAAGCGGCGTGCCGATGGGCAGTTCGTAGCAGTCGGGCCTGGCCACCCGGCCAGAGACGGAAAAAAGCTTGGTGCCGGACCCGCTTTCCGACCGGGCCAGGGACTTGAACCAGGCCGCGCCGTTTTTCACGATGCCCGGCAGGTTGGCCAGGGTCTCCAGGTTGTTGACAATGGTCGGGCAGTCCCACAGGCCCTTGACGCTGGTGCGGGGGCCGCCCTTTCGCGGATTGGGCCGCAGGCCCGAGATGGCCTTGATCTGGGCCGAGGCCTCGCCGCAGATGTAGCGGCCGGCGCTGCGGTGGATGTGGATGTCGAACGAGAAGTCCGAGCCCAGGATGTTCTTGCCCAAAAGCCCTTTTTCCCGGGCCACCTGGGTCTCGCGTTCGAGGAGCCTGGCGTCGGCCTCGTAGGACGGCCGGATGAAGCAGATGCCAAGCGTGGCCGACACGGCGTAGGCGCACAGGAGGATGCCCTCGATGACCAGGTGCGGGTCCACGTTGACCAGCACCCGGTCCTTGAAGGTGCCGGGCTCCATCTCGTCGGTGTTGACCACCACGTAGCGCGGGCCGACGTAGCCGGCCGGGATGCCCTGCCACTTGCGGCCGGCCGGAAACCCGGCCCCGCCCCGGCCGCGCAGGTCCGAGTCCACCACCATCTGGAGGACCTCGGCCGGGGTGCGCTTGCCGATGGACGCCTCCAGGGCCTCGTAGCCGCCGCCGGCCCGGTACTCCTCGAAGGTGGTCGGCCGGCCGTAGTGGCGGTTCTTGAACAGCACCAGGGGGGGACTCACTTGCATCGGATGTCCTCCTCCCGGTTCGTGGCCCGCAGTTCGGCCAGGATGGCGTTGATGCGTTCGGGCGTCAGCCGGTTGTAGAACTGGCCGTTGATCAGCATGGTCGGGGCGTTGTGGCAGTTGCCGATGCAGGCCGAGGGCAGGACCGTGAACATGCCGTCGTCGGTGGTGCCGCCCGGCGGCACGCCAAGCGTGCGGCACAGGTAGTCGAAGATGGAGTCCTGGTGGAACATCCAGCAGACCACGGAATCGCAGACGTGGATGACGTAGCGCCCCACCGGCTGGCGGTAGAGGAAGTCGTAGAACGTGGCCAGGGACTCCAGTTCGTAGGTGGTGATGCCGAGGAGCCTGGAGGCGTGGTGCATGGCCTCGTCGCACAAATAGCCGTAGTGGCGCTGCAGGGCGTACATGACGTCGATGGCGGCCTCGCGGGGGTGCTCGGCCCCTTCGATCATGCGCCGCATGTCGTCGATGAGTTCCTGGGGAAGGGCCATGGAGTTATGCCTCCGGCGGCCAGGAGAGGCGCCGCCTCTCCTGGACCTCTCCGCCGGGGGGGATGATCCCCCCCGGACCCCCGCGAAGGGGAGAAATGGGTGACGTTTGGCAGGTCATCGGTCGATGTCCGGAAGGATGTAGTCGAAGGAGGCCAGGACGGCCACGAAATCCGCCACCCGAAGGCCCTCGGCAATGAGCGGCATGGTCTGCATGTTGGCGAACCCGGGGGTGCGGATCCGCATCCGGTAGGCGTTGCAGCCGCCGTCGGAGACCACATGGTAGCCCTGGTCGCCGCGCGGCGACTCCGTGGCCACGGAGGCCTGGCCGGCCGGCAGGCGCGGCCCCCGGGTGACGTTGACGAAGTGGTGGATGAGGCTTTCGATGTCGGTCAGGGCCTCGCGCTTGTGGGGCAGGCTGTAGCGGACGTCCTCGGACAGCCACCGGCCGTCCGGCATCCGGTTGGCGGCCTGCTCGACGATGCGCAGGCTTTCTCGCATCTCGTCCATGCGCACCAGGTATCTTGCGTAGCAGTCGCCCGTGTCCCGGGTGGGCACGTCGAACTCGAAATCCGAATAGGCGCCGTAGGGCAGGGTCTTGCGCCGGTCCCAGGCCACGCCCGTGGCCCGCAGGTTGGGCCCGCCCATGCCCCAGTCCACGGCGTCGGCGGCGGCAATGCACCCCACGCCCTGGCACCGGGCCTTGACGATGGGATTTTTGGTCACCCCGGCGTGGTATTCCTTGAGCCGGCCGGGAAAGATCCTGACAAAGGCGTCCACCCGCTCCTTCCAACCCTCGGGCAGGTCCGCGGCCACGCCGCCGATCCGGAACCAGGAGGGGTGGAGCCGGCCGCCGGTGATGGTCTCGATGATGTCGAGGACCTGCTCGCGTTCCCGCAGGGCGTAAAAAATCGGGCTCATCATGCCCAGGTCCTGCAGGAACGTGCCGAAGAACATGAGGTGGTTCGAGATCCGGAAAAGTTCCGAGAGCATGACCCGGATGTAGGCGGCCCGGGGCGGGACCGCGATGCCGGCCAGGGCCTCCACGGCGGAAAGGTAGGACAGGTTGTTGGCCACGCCGGACAGGTAGTCCACCCGGTCGGTGTAGGGGATGAACTGGTGCCAGGTCTGGCGCTCGCCGATTTTTTCCTGGCCCCGGTGGTGGTAGCCGATGTCCATGCCCAGGGCCTTGATCCGCTCGCCGCGCAGGGACATGCAGTAGCGGAAGACGCCGTGGGTGGCGTAGTGGTGCGGCCCGAAATTGAGCACATAGTCCCCGGCGTCGGCCCCGGCTCCCAGAATCTCGCGGGCGTCCACGGGCTCCAGGCGGACGCAGTCCTCGCGGGTGAAGGGCTTTCTGGCCGTGGCCCGGCCCTCGTAGTCCTTGCGCAGGGGGTGGCCCTCCCAGTCCCGGTGGGTCAGGAGCCGCCTCGGATCGGGGTGGCCGGTGAAGGTCAGGCCGAACATCTCGGCCGCCTCGCGCTCGTACCAGTTGGCCGCGGGCCACACGGTGGTGGCCGAGTCGATGGCCGCGTCCAGGGCCGGCAGCGGACAGGTCAGGCGGACCATGCCGGGCGTGGACAGGGAGGTCAGGGTGTAGACCACGGTGGCGTCGTGGTCCGGCCGGTCCCGCCGGAGCCGTTCGTCAACGGCGGTCAGGTCCTCCAGGCGCTCGAACCGGGTCGGACCCTTTTTTTTCAGGTGGGCCAGGACTTCGATAATCCGCGACGGCGACACCCGGTAGGTCGGCATGTCGCTGGCGCCGCCGACCAGGACCGCGTCCTCGCCAAAGGCGGCGGCCAGGTCCCGGGCCACGACCTCCTGGTCCGGCCGCAGGGCGGCCTCGGGCGCGGGCGGGGTCCACATGATCCCGGCCCGGTTGCCCCAGAAACGCGGCTCCGTGGCGGCCGTGCCCCGGATGGGGATGCCGGCGTAGCCCGGGCCGCGCGTGTCCATGGACTTGGTCACATCCTCGACCAGGATGTCGCGGCGGCCGCCCTCGCTGCCGCCCGGCAGGTGGAGGACCGGCCGGGTCGGTTGCTCGCGGGCGGCGATCTTTTGCTGCAGCAGGAGCAGGCCGTCGAACAGGGCCTCGGGCCGGGGCGGGCAGCCCGGAATGTAGACGTCCACGGGCAGGAGCTGGTCCGACCCCTGGACCACGGAATAGACGTCGAACATGCCGCCGGAATTGCTGCACGAGCCCATGGAGATGACCCACTTGGGCTCGCTCATCTGCTCGTAGAGGCGAAGCGCCACCGGCGCGACCTTGGTGAACATGGTGCCCGAGATGATCAGCAGGTCGGCCTGCCGGGGCGAGCCCCGGAAGACTTCCGAGCCGAACCGGGCGATGTCGTAGCGCGGGCCCCAGGCCGTGGCCTCTTCCACGAAGCAGCAGGACAGGCCGAAGAAAAAGGGCCACAGGCTGTTTTTGCGGGCCCAGTTGATGATGACGTCCGTGGGCCGGAAGACCGCGTCCATGGTTCCGGTCACAGGCCCTCCTCCTCGTTCCAGTCCAGGCCGCCCTTGCGCCAGGCGTAGGCCAGGCCGACGCCCAGGATGACGATGAAGGCGGCCATGCGCAGGTAGCCGGGCAGGCCGAGTTCGGGCCAGGCCACGGCCCAGGACAGGATGTAGGCGGTTTCCACGTCGAAGATGAGGAAAAAGACGGCCATGAGGAAAAACGGCACGGGATAGCGGAACCGGGCCGGGCCGGTCGGCAGGATGCCGCACTCGTAGGGCCGCTGCTTGTCCGGGTTGGGCTGGCGGCGGACCAGGAAGCCGGAAAGAAAGAGGATCACGGCCAGAAGCGCCAGCACCACCGCGAAAAAGACGAGGAGCGTCAGGGCTCCTGGTTCCCAGGGGGAAAAGGGCGCGGTCAGTGGGGCGTAGGACGGCGTGGGCGGCATGGTCCCTCGCGGCGAAGCCGGTTTTTCGTGCGGTTGCGACCGGTCCTGGTTCGGCCAATTGCAACCGATACTACCCGGCCCCGGTTTTTTTGCAACCGTTTCGCCCGGCTGACCGGCTCAGCCGGCCAGGGCGGCCAGGCGGTCGGCCAGCCAGGGGGCGAAGGCCATGGAGGCGGTGAAGGCCGGGGAGATGGCCCCGAGGACGTGGAGCTCGCGCTCGCCGGTTTCCGGCACGAAGTCCGACACGAGTTTGTTGGCCCGGGTGTCCACGAGCTGGGGACGGATGCCGACCTTGCCCGAGGGGGCCACGTCTTCGGGCCGCAGGCCCCGCAAAAGGCGCGAGGCGTCGGCGAAGAAATGTTTGAACAGGTATTTGCGCGGCTCGGACAGGGCCACGGAACGGAAGCCGGGATTGACGGCAAAGAGGATGGCGTCCCGCAGGAGGATGGAGGTGGCCTCATTGTCCAGGCCCTTGAGGATGCCGTAGTTTTCCCGGCCAAAGGCCGGGATGGAGGTGGGGCCGATGTACACGTCGCCGGCCACGCTTTTGGTGAAGTGGACGCCGAGAAACGGGTTTCGCGGGTCGGGCACGGGATAGATGTTGCCGCGCACCAGGTGGGAGGCCTGGGGAGCGAGCTTGCGGTAGACCCCCTTGAACGGCACGAGCTGGTAGCCCTGGCCCAGGCCGTAGGCCTTGGCCAGCCGGTCGGCATAGGCCCCGGCCACGTTGGCCAGCCGCTGGTACTCGATGTCCCCGGCCCCGGTGGCCAGCACGCCCGGCCCCTTGGGGCCCATGGCCGGGGTGTTCCACAGGATGCGGACCTTGCCCGAGGCGGCCACGTCCTCGGCCAGGGCGGCCAGGATGGCCTTGGGATCGACCACGGCCGTTTCCGGGGAAAAAAGGGCCTTGTCCACGGTCCGGGCAAAGGGCTCGATGTCGGCCAGCTCCCCGGTGTCCACCAGCCGGACCCGCGCGCCGTTGGCCTCGGCCCGGTCGCGCAGGGCGAAAAGGCCGGGAATCTCGTCCGCGCTCCGGGTGACGATGACCTTGCCGCACGGGGACAGGGGCAGGCCGCGCTCCCGGCAGTAGGCCTGCATGAGGCGGTTGCCGGCCAGGCAGGTTTTGGCCCGCAGGGTGTCCGGGGCGTAGTAGATGCCGGCGTGGAGCACGCCGCTGTTGCGCCCCGAGGCGTGGCGGCCCGGGCCGGGCTCCTTGTCGAGGACCAGGATGTCGTCCTGGCCCCGGGCCAACAGTTCCCGGGCCAGGGTCAGGCCGAGAATGCCCGCGCCGACGATGACGGTATGTGTGCGCATCGGCCCATGCTAGCCAAATGCCGTTTCCGGTCAAGCCGATAGAAATCCATTTTCCAAAACCGGCCCCCCCCCAGGGGCCCGGGGGGAATCATTCCCCCCGGCGGGGCCCGGGGCAGCGCCCCGGTCTTCTCCACCTCCGTCCCCTTCCTCCGCCACGGCCGCGCCCGGCGCGTCAGGGCCGGTCCGTCACGCAATCGTCATGGGAATGACGGAGCCGCGCGGCCACGGCCGGCCGTGGCCGGGCTAGGAGGAGCCGGTTTGGCCGCAGCGCCGACACCTCCAGCCCGAGGCAGCCATGTTAAGGACGCATATGCAGTTTTCCCCGCGTTTCGAACAGCGTTTCATTCCCGAGGTCCGGATGCCGCGCGGTCGCCAGGTTCCGGAGCTCCTGCGCGGCCAGCGCCGCGAGCTTCTGTCCGGGCATCTGGACAGGGGGGGCTTTCTCGGCCTGATCCTGCTCCAGATCCACGATTTCGCCCTCCTGCGCCGCCTGTTTCACAACGAGGCGGCCAAGGCCCTGGCCGAGGCCCTGGCCGAGGGCGTGGGCCGGGTGGTCCGGGAGCGTCTGGGCGGGCTGCCGGTCTGTTTCCTGGAGCCCCTGGAGCCGTCGCGGGTGCTGGTGGTCCTTGGCGGCCCGGCCGTGGCCGCGGACGAGCTCGACCGCGCGGCCGCGTCCCTGCGCCTGGAGGCGCGCGGCCGGCTGCGCGAGGCTGCGGTGCGCCTGACCGGCCAGGACCTGGACATCCGGTGCGGCGCGGCCCAGGTCCTCGGCCACGGCGCGGCCGGCCTGGACGCGGCCCTGATCGCGGCCCTGGCCGAGGCCTCGCGCCAGGCCGGGAGCGGCGCGGGCAAGGGACTGGGCCCGGCCCTTCGGGAACTGCGGGAGATCCTGGAGCTCGGCCGGGTCCGGGCCGTGTACCAGCCCATCGTCAACCTGCGCTCCGGCTCGGTCTTCGCCTGGGAGGCCCTGGCCCGGGGGCCGGCCGAGAGCGCCCTGGCCTCGCCGGCCATGCTCTTCGACGTGGCCGAGGAGGCCGGAACCATCTTCGCCCTGGAAAAGGCCTGCCGCGAGGCGGCCATCCAGGGATTTTCCCACCGGGACCAGGGGGCCAAGCTTTTTTGCAACGTCCACCCCCGGACGCTGCTCGACCCGGCCTTCGCCCCGGGCGAGACCAGGCGGCTTTTGGACAAGTACGGCATGGAGCCGCGCGAGGTGGTGCTCGAGATCACCGAGCGCCACAGCGTCAAGGACTTCAACCTGTTCCACCGGACCCTGGCCCACTACCGGGACGCCGGCTACGGCGTGGCCGTGGACGACGTGGGCACGGGCTATTCCGGGCTGGCGTCCATTGCCGAGATCCGGCCGGACTTCATGAAGATCGACATGTCCCTGGTGCGCGGCATCGACGCCAATCCGGTCAAGCGGGCGCTCATCGAGACCCTGCTCACCTTTGCCGACAAGGTCGGCTGCCGCATGGTGGCCGAGGGCATCGAGACCGAGGCGGAACTGGCCTGCCTGGTCCGGTTGGGCGTCCATTTCGGCCAGGGCTACTTTCTGGGCCGGCCCCAGGCGGCCCCGGCCCCCCTGGCCGAGGCCGGCCGGCAAGCCGTGGCCCGGGCCGCCAGCCAGGCCGCCGACGGCTCCAAGTGCTCGCTGCCCATCAGCGACCTGGTGGAGCCGCCGCGCCAGGTGTCGCCCGAGGCCACGGTCGGCGAAGTGAAGCGGTTTTTCGACGGCAACGAGGCGGTCCACGCCGTGGCCGTGGCCCGGGCCGGCCGGCCCGAGGGGCTGATCATGCGCCACCACCTGGACCGGATGCTCAGTTCCCAGTACGGCCTGGCCCTTTTCCTGCGCCGCGACGTGTCCCGGATCATGGACGCCGCGCCCCTGGTCGTGGAGTGGGACACGGCCGTGGAGGTGGCGGCCCAGGCGGCCATGGCCCGGGACCGGGACAAACTCTACGATCCGATCCTGGTCACCTGCCGGGGACGGCTGTCCGGCATGGTCTCGGTGCAGAAAATCCTCGACACCCTGGCCAGCGTCCAGGTGGAGATGGCCAAGGGGGCCAATCCCCTGACCGGGCTGCCGGGCAACGTGGCCATCGAGCGCGAGATCGCCAGGCGGGCCGAGGCCGCGCTGCCGACCTCGTTCGTCTACGCCGACCTGGACAACTTCAAGGTCTTCAACGACGTCTACGGCTTCCAGGACGGGGACAAGGCCATTCTCATGACCGCCCGGATCCTGGGCGAGGCCCTGGCCGCCCACGGCGGCCCCGACGACTTCCTGGGCCATGTCGGCGGCGACGACTTCGTGCTCCTGTGCCGGGCCGCATCCGTGGAGCCGGTCTGCCAGGCCGTGGTCCGGGCCTTTGCCGCGGCCTCGCCCGGCCTCTACGCCGCCGCAGACCGGGAGCGCGGCTTCATCGAGGGCCAGGGCCGGGACGGCCGGGTCGGCCGGTTCGACCTGCTGACCATTTCCATGGGCGCGATCGACTGCGCCTTTGCCGTGCCCGTGACCATGGACGAGCTGGGCCAGCGGGCGGCGGCGGTCAAGAAATACGCCAAGTCCCGGCCCGGCAACTCGTTCGTCCGCGACCGCCGCGCCCCCCTTGGCCTGGCGGCCGGCGACGGCGCGGAGGCGGGAGCGCGGGCCTAGGCCGGATCGAAGTCCACGCGGGTCAGCGGCAACACGGCGGCGGCGTAGCCGGGATCGTGGGGACAGAAGGCCCGGACCGGGCCGAGGTCGGCCGGGGCGCTGCGGCGCAAGAATGCCGCCGTTCGGGCCCCCATGCCGGCCAGGCAGGCCTCGGCCTCGCCGCCGGCCGCTGTTTCGCCGGCCGGGAAAAGGACCGGGGCCGCGTCCGGGTAAAAGCGCCTGACGCACCGCCGGCCGAGCGTCAGAAAATGCCGGTGGGACCAGGCCTGGGCGTGGACCGGGTGGCGCGGCACGGGCGCGGCGGCAAAGCCGAGGGAGCCGCCGGCGGCCAGGACCGCCAGGGGCAGGGCGTAGTCCCACCAGGGCAGGCCGAGAAAAAAGCCTTCCAGATCCAGGCGGCCGGCCACGGCCGCGTCCACGGCGCACAGGTCGAACCCGACATCATGGTATTGGCCGCTTCGGGCCAACAAATCGTCCATGTCCACCCGGCAGGCCAGGACCGCGCCGCCTCGCGCCGCCCGGCAAAGGCGGCTGGCCAGTCCTTGGGACGGCCCGAGGACGATGTCGGCGTTTATGACCGCCACGGTCCCGGCTCCGGCGGCGAGCCCGGCTTCGAGCAGATCGGGAAGGGCGGCGTAGGGCCGGCCAAAGTCCCGGACCGCCGCGTCCGACCCGGCCACAAAGGACACCTCCGGGAACTCCCGCCGCAGCGTCTCGATTTCCGCCGGCGCATTGACCGAACCGACGGCCGCAAAGCCGGCCGCGACAAACGAGTGCCCGGCCGTCCGGTGCCGGTCGTCAACGGAAGGCGGCAGGCTGGTGACGGCAACGACCGGGGAGGGGGCGCCCGTCGCGTGGTCCGGCGCGGTCGGCGGGGCCAGGGCGGCGGCATTGATCCGGGCGGCGATGCGGCCGGGGTTGGCGGTCGCTGCCCGGGCGAAAAGGTCTCCGGCCGCCTCCCGGTCCCCCCGGGCCAGGGCGGCGTGGCCGGCGCACAGACACCCCTGGGCCGTGTCGCCGTGGGCTTCGCTCACGGTCCGGACCAGGGCCTCGGCCTCAGGTACGCGTCCCAGGCCCAAGAGCAGGTCGGCCCGCAGGAGATCGGCCAGCGGCGTTTCCCGCAGGCCGGGACCGGCGAGCAGGGCCAGGGCGGCCTGGAAGTCGTGAGCGCGGACCCGCTCCCGGGCGGCCTTGAGCCCGGCGTGGGCGGCCGGGGTGTCGGGCAGGAGGCGGACAAGGGCCGCGTCGTCGGGACGATCCGGCGTCACGGCGTCGGCCCGGCCTGCTGTTGCAGAAATTCCCTGGCCCGCAAGGCGCAGCGGCGCGACTCTTCCAGCAGCCGCTCGTAGCGGCCGGGCGCGTGCTGGCCCGTTTGCCGGACCGGGCCGTGGCGGCGGACGCCGTAGAGGACCCGGGGCAGGTGCGTGAATCTGGCCCCGGCCATGGCGAAGCGCAGGTAGTGGTCGTAGTCGTTGGCGCTCTGGTAGGCCTCGTCCATGAGTCCGACCGTCCGGTGGAGCCGGGTCCGGTAGAGCTTGCAGACCCCCAGGTGGAACCAGTCGGCCAGGCAGGACGCGAAGTCGAAGTCCGGAAAGGCCATGCGCCGGAACACCCGGCCGTCGTCCTCCACCACGTCCTGGTCGGCGTAGGCGAAGTCCGCGCCCGTGGCCTCCAGGGCGGCGGCCAACTCCTCGACCATGTGCGGGTAGGGCAGGTCGTCGCCCGGCACGTAGGTGCAGTATTCCCCCGTGGCCCGGGAAAATCCCTCGTTGTAGGTCCGGGTCGGGCCGATGTCCTGGTCAAAGGTGACGACGGTCAGCCGCCGGTCCTGGGGGTAGGCCAGCACCGTCTCGCGCGCGATCTCCCCGTCCGGCCCCAGGCGGACCACGGGCGTGGCCGCGGCCGTGGCGATCCGTTCCGGGAGCCCGGCCAGGTAGGCCTTGGTGCCGTCGGTGGAGCCGCCGTCCACGATGATGATTTCCAGGTCCGGGTGGGTCTGGAACAGGCACCGGTCCACGCAGGCCGGCAGATACGGCATCTGGTTGAAGGTCGGGATGACGATGGTGGCCGTGGCCATGGGAACTCGGAAAGCGGCCCTAGAAGCCGGACAGGGCCTTGCCGAGGCCCGGCTCCCGGGTGGCGGCCTCGGGCGCGGCCAGCAGGTCCCAGGACACGGGCTCGTCCTGGCGGACCTTGGCCAGGAGCCGGCAGCCGGCCACGGCCTCGCCGAGAACCGGGGAGAGGCCCGTGCCCGGACACTTGGCGGCCAGGTCCTCGGGGCCGAGAACGTGTCCGGCCGGCAGGTCCCGGGCGAAGACCAGGGATTTGCGGAGTTTGGCGGCCGCGGCCGCCTCGGCCGGAAAGACCCGCTTGCGGGTCACGCGCATGGCCGCCTCGGCCTCGCGCACCATGGTCGCCATGGCCGCGAATTCGCTTGGCGTGAGCGACGCCTGGTGGTCCGTGCCGGGCAGGTCCCGGTCCAGGGTGAAGTGGCGCTCGATCACGGCCGGACCGAAGGCCACCGAGGCGATGGTCGGCCCAAGGCCCCGCTCGTGGCCGGAATATCCCACCGGCAGGCCGTAGCGGCGGCGCAGGATGTCGAGCACCGGCAGGCCGATCTGATCGTCCGGGCAGGGATAGGAGCTGTTGCAGTGCATGAGCACGATGCGGTCGTGGAAGCGGCGCAGCTCGGTCACGGCCGCGTCCACGTCGGCCAGGACGCTCATGCCCGTGGACACGATAAGCGGCAGGCCCGTGTCCCCGGCCAGGCGCAACAGCGGCAGGTTGACCAGGTCGGCGGACGGGATCTTCAGGATCTCGACGCCGAGGGACACCAGCAGGCGCAGGCTCGGCGCGTCCCAGGCCGAGGCGAAAAAGGTCAGGTCCAGGGATTCGGCCAGGGCCTTGAGTGCGGCCAGGGCCTCGCCGTCAAGTTCCAGGGCGGCCCGGTGGCGGCCGTAGGTGTCGCCGAAGCTGTGCCTGCCCCCGTAGGGGGCGTCCAGCCCGGCCTTGGTGAAAAGGGCCCCCAGGTCGCGCTTCTGGAACTTGACGGCGCAGGCCCCGCTGGCGGCGGCGGCCCGGACCATGGCCTTGGCCGTCTCCAGGCTCCCCTGGTGGTTGTTGCCGATTTCGGCCACCAGAAAGGCCGGGCAGCCCGGTCCGATGGACCGGCCGTGGCGCAGGCGGATGCAGGGGGCGGCGGTTGGCATGGGGGGTGTGTCTCCGGACGGCGCAGAGGGCCGTTGTTCTGTATTCTAGCCACGAAAACCCGGTTCCACAAGCCGGGTCGGAACAGGGGGCGGAAATTGCCGGCCGTGGCGATTTTTGCAATCCCTGTGCCGGTATGCCGGACCCTTGCCATTGGCGGCGATTGCGTTCACAGTGTGCCCGCTCGTTTGGGCGGGCAAACCTTATTTCCTGACGACCATGACGCGACCCATGATCGAAATCCGTGGTCTGAAAAAGACCTTCCAGGGACAGCCGGTGCTGCGCGGCGTGGACATGACCGTGCCCGAGGGCGTGGTCACGGCCGTGATCGGCAAGTCGGGCGAGGGCAAGAGCGTGCTGCTCAAGCACATCGTGGGCCTGCTCAAACCCGACGCCGGGGACATCCTGGTCCATGGCGCGCCGCTGTCCGAGGCGTCCAAGGCCGACCGCCGGGCCTTCCGGCGCGGCTGCAGCTACATGTTCCAGAACATGGCCCTTTTCGACTCCATGACCGTGTACGACAACCTGGCCCTGCCCCTGCGCGAGACCGCCCGCCTGCCCGAGCCCGAGGTGGACGCGCGGGTCCGGGCCATGGCCGCCAGGCTCGAGCTGTCCGGCATCCTGGCCAAGTTCCCGTCCCAGATCTCCGGCGGCATGCAGAAGCGGGTCGCCCTGGCCCGGGCGCTCATTACCGAGCCCAGGCTCGTCCTCTTTGACGAGCCGACCACGGGCCTGGACCCCATCCGCAAGGCCTCGGTGCTGGCGCTCATCGACCAGTCGCGCAAGCAGTTCGGATTCACGGCCGTGCTGGTCAGCCACGACATCCCGGACGTGTTCGGCGTGGCCGGCCACGTGGCCATGCTCGACGGCGGCCGCATCGTCTGGGAAGGTGAACCGTCCGCCATCAACGACTGCGCCGATCCGGTGGTGCGGCGGTTTCTGGCCGGCGAGCCGGAGCCCCTGGTCGCCGACAGCCCGCCCGACGCCGACTGACAAGGAGGCCTCCCATGCGACGTCTGCCGCCCCTGTGGCGCGCCCTGGCCCTGGCCGGCGCGCTCCTGGCCCTGTCCGCCGCCTTCTGTTCGGCCGCGACCCTCCATCAGGTCGGCACCATCGAGGCCCTGTCCGCCGGAGACTATGCCGGCCGGCAGGCAGTTACCGTCCTGGCCCGGCACGGCGATTTCGGCCTGGGCACCTTCGCCGGCCTCGACGGCGAAATGGTGGCCCTGGACGGCCGCTTTTTCCAGGTGACAAGCGACGGGACCGTGCGTCCCGTGCCGCCGCGCCTGACCACGCCCTTTGCCCAGGTCGTCTTTTTCAAGGGCGGCCTGGACCTCGGCCGGGTGGACGGCCTGGACCTGGCCGGCCTGGACAAGGCCCTGGCCGCCCGGCTGCCCGATCCCTCCCGGTTTTACGCCGTGCGTGTGGACGGCTCCTTCGAGACCCTGTCCGTGCGCAGCGTCCCGGCCCAGGCGCAACCCTGGCCGACCCTGGCCGCGGCCCTCAAGGGCCAGTCGGTCTTTCCCCTGTCGCGCGTCCAGGGGACCCTGGTCAGATTCTATTCCCCGCCCGGCACGCCGGCCCTGTCGTCGCCGGGCTGGCACTTCCACTTCCGGTCCGCCGACCGCCGGCAGGGCGGCCATGTGCTGGCGGCCGTCCTCGGGCCGGCCAAGGCCCGGGGCGACGCCGTCCAGGCCATGACCGTGCTTTTTTCCGAACATCCCCTGCCGCGCCGGGACGCGGCCCGGCCGGCTCCGGGCGAGGAATAGGGCGGCATGGATTTTTTCGCCCTGTTTCTGCCCGGCGAGCGCCGTCCCGTGCCCCGGGCCGGGGAGGCGGCCGTCCTGGCGGCCCGGGCCAGGGTCGAGGACCGGCTGGACCGGGCCCAGGCCCGCCTGGACGGCCTGGCCGCCCTGCTCGAGACCGCCGACGGCCGCGACGCCGCCCTGGTCGCCACGCTCCTGGCCGAGGACCTGGACGCGGCCGGCGCGGACCTGGAGCCGGGCGCCCCTTTTTCCGCCACCCTGGACCGGGCCGGCCTCGGTCCGCTGCCCGGTCCCGAGGCCCTGGCCGCCTTTGCCGGCCGGGCCGAGAAACGGCTGCTTGGGCTGCGGTCCGTCTTTTCCCGCCGCCTCGCCCGGGACTGGCGCACCCCGGCCGACCGGTTCCAGGCCAGGGCCGTGGGCCGGGCCCGGGCCGTCCTGATCGCGGCCGTGGTCCTGGTGGCCGGCGGCATCCTCTTCGGCGACGCCATGGCCCGGAAAAACCGGGAATTCGCCGCCCGCATCGCCCTGGAAGAAAAGCGGATGCAGGCGGCCGACGCCCTGGCCGAGCTGGCCAAGCTCGCGTCCCGGGCCAAGCGGGCGACGGGCAAGCCGCTTTTCGAGGTCACGGGCCGCAACTGCACCCGGTGCGGCTGCGCGGGCCGGGACCTGCGCGACGCGCCCGCCGGCGACGTCTGCGTCCGCCAGTGGGACGCCGCCCTGGCCAGGATCGGGCAGGCGGCCGGTGCTTCGGACAAGACACTGGCGCGGCTGGCCCGGGACCCGTTCGGCGCGCCGTACCTGCTCAACGAAAACGAGGCCGAGAGCCCGGACCTGCCGTGCGTGCCGGACACGTTCGACTCGGCCGGACAAAACGGCCTGGCCGGGGACGGCGACGACATCGCGGCGGCCGTGCCCAATGCCTGGTGCGCCAAGTAGGGCGGTGGCGGGCGTGTTTCCGGCTCTGGAAAAGGTCGCGGGCCAGGCCGCCCGGACCTGCGGCATCGGCCTCGTGGCCGCCCATGGCGGCCTGAGCGCCGTGGCCCTGGCCGGGGCGGGCCACCCGGCCCTGGCGTTCACGGCCCTGGTGATCCTGTGGGGCGCGGCCATGGCCTTTTCCCGCCAGGGACTGCGCCTGGGGCTGGCGCTCCTGGGCTTCGGGCTTTTCCTGTTCGGTTTCCAGTCCTATGTCTATCCGGCCGTGGCCTTCGGCCTGGCCGTGGACGCCGCGACCCTGGCCCTGGCCTGGCGCAACGCCGGACAGGCCGGAAGGGGGGAGGGGAGCGGCCTCGCCGGGCTGTTTTTGGCCGGCTGGACCGTTTTGTGCCTGGCCTCCACGCTCCTGCTGCCCTGGGGCCGGTTTTGGCGGGAGCTGACGCTTTTCGGTCCGACCGGCTTTTTCGCGGCCATGGCCTTTTCCCCGGCCGACGCCCCGGCCTATGCCCTGGCCTCGGCCTGGCGCCTGGCCGTGTTCGCGGTCTTCGCCCGGGAGCTGGCAAGGCTGGACCTGCCGGACCGGTTCGGCCTCCTGGCCCGGGCCGTGGCCGGCGGGCTCCTGACGGCCATCGTCTTCGGCCTTTACGAGCACTTTCAGGGCGACCGGTACCTGCTCCATTACCGGTTCACGTCGCTTTTCGCCAACCCGGGCTGGTTCGCGGAATACGCGGCCATTGCCGCGCCGGTTCTGCTGCTGCCCTTGCGGCAGCGGGCCCGGTCCCGACGGACGCTGGCCGCCGCCGGCCTGGCCCTTTGCGGCGTGGCCCTGGTCCTGACCCTGGCCCGGGCCGGCTGGATCGCGGGCGGCCTGACCTGCGGCGCGGCCGCGTGGCTCTATTTCCGCCCCAACCGCCTGGTCCGGTTCGACCGGCCCCTCGGCCACCTGCCGACCCTGGCCGCGGCCGGGCTCCTGGCCGTGGGCCTTTCCGTCTGGGGGGCCGGGCGCGGGCTGACGGCCATCAGCCGGCCCATCAACGCGCTTTTGGCCGAGCGGGTGGGCAACTTCACGGAATCGCCCCGGCCGGGCCTTTTCCGGGCCGGGCTTTGCATCGCGGCCGAGGGGCCGGTCTTCGGCCTGGGGTTCGAAACCTACGCCCGCAACTATCCCGTGCTCCTGAACACCCCCGGGGCCTGGCTCAACCGCTACGGCGACCCCAGGGCCGAGGTCTTCGAGACCTCGCACAACATGTACGTGCAGCTGGTTTCGGGCCTGGGCCTGGCCGGGCTGGGGCTGTGGCTGGCCATGGCCGGCCGGGCCGGGCTGGTCCTGTGGCGGCGGGTCCGGGACTACGCCAGCCTCCTCGACGCGACGCTGCTCCTGTCCCTGGCCGCCTTCCACGTCTACGCCTTTTTCCAGGAGATGTTCTACGTGCCGCCGGTCCTGTTCCTGCTCTTCCCGCCCCTGGCCCGGGCCATGGCCCTGGAGGGCGGCGCGGGCGCGGATGCGGGGGAAGCACGAAGGAAAGGACGGGTTCCCTGGGCAAGGGCCCTGGTCTGGGGGCTGGTTGTCGCGGGGACGGCGGCCTATGCGGCCGATGCCGGCCTTTCCCGCACGGCCGCGCGACTCGGGCTTTCCGAGTGGCTGCCTCCGGGCGGGCAGGCGGTTTTCGAGGGGTTTTACCCGGCCGAGACGCGGGATGGCGAGGTCTTTCGGTGGAGCGCCGGGGACGCCGCCATGCTCGTGCCCCCGGGCGAGGTCGTCCTGACCCTGGCCGCCACCGGGCCGGCCACGGCCGCGCTCTTCACCGACGCCGGGCCGCTGGATGTGGTGCGCCTTGGCGTTTCGCCCGTGACCCGGCGCTATGTCCTGCCGGACGCGGGCCAGGGCCGGGCCCGGTCGGTCTATCTGGTCCCGGACAGGACCTTCCTGCCCCAGGCCGCCACCGGCGCGCCCGATCCCAGGCGGCTCGGGCTCGCGGTCGGGCTCGGCCGTTGATCACAGGTTTTCGGTGTTGCGCTCGAAGACCCGCATCTCGTTGACCACCTGATTGCCGATGGCCCGCAGGTCCTCGTTCTCGTGGCCTTCCACCAGATCGGCCAGCAGCTTGATGTCCTGGGGGAGGCTGGCCAGGGTCAGCCGCTTGACCTCGCGCAGCCGCTCCTGGACGTAGATCTGGTCGCGCTTGGCCCGCATGTGCTCCAGCACGTCGACCATGTGCATCACCAGGGCCGTCTTTTCGGCGTAGATGGCGGAAATGGCGGTCAGGTGGGACAGGACGTTTTTTTCGCCGGGCAGCGCGGCCTTGAAGTACAGGTCCGCGGCCTTGCCGGCGTATTCGTTGAAGTGTTCGTAGGAAACGCGGAAGTGCTTGGACGCGGCCAGGGTCTGGGAGGCGGCCGCCAGGAGAAAGGCCAGGCACAGGGCGCAGGAGGACGACAATTTCATGCGCATGAGGGCTCCGTTGCTGCAGGGCCGGTCGCGGAAGGAACGCTCCGCACGGCAAGCGCCACATACCAGTTTTTGACCGGCCGTCAAAGCGCGGGCCGGACCGGGGCTTGCCACGGCCCGGGGGATGGTTATCTCCGCTGGCGCGCCAGGAGTGTCCGGACCGGGTCCCATCGCCCCGCAACCGGCCACGACATTGACTTTGGGCCCTTTTGCTGTAGACTTTACAACGCCCCCTGCACCCTGCGGTCTCGCCATCCGGACTCGCCATGATAAACAGTCGCCTCGTCCGCGTCGCCGCCCTTGTGGCGGTATTATTGCTGCAACCTCTAAGCGGCGCAGGCCGGGCCGGCATGGTGTCGCTGGTCTTCGACGACGGCCTGTCCAGCGTCTACCAGTACGCCTTTCCCGTCCTGTCCCACCTGGGCCTGCCGGCCACTGTCGGCATCATCGCCAACCGGGTCGATTCCGGCGATCCGGACTTCATGAACGAGGACCAGGTCCGGGAGTTGCAACAAGCCGGCTGGGAGGTGGCCTCCCACAGCCTGACCCACAAACGGCCCATCGACATCCCCAAATTCTACGCCGAGGAGAAGTGCCTGAACCTGAAGCCCATTCAGGGGGAGCGGCAGCTGTACGAGGCCAAGTACAAGTACGAGGAACTGGCCGGGCTCATGGAGAACGGCCGGCTGCTCAAGGAGCGGACAAGCGGCAGGAGCGTCAAGGGGGAGCCGGGCAGCTACTATTTCGACGAACTGATCGGCGAGATCATTGTCCATCCCTTTGATCCGGACAGCGGAGAGAAGCAGCAGATCCGGGCCATCTCCTACGAGCGCGAGCTGGAAGAGTCCAAAAAGGAACTGACGGAGAAGGGGTTTAGGGTCTCCACCTACATCACCCCCCACAACTACTGGACGCCCGAGATGAGCGACCTGTCCAAGCGGTTCTACTCCCAGGTGGCCAACGGCGGGGACACCTTCAACCGCAAGGGCGCCACCGACCGCTACTGGCTCAAGCGCTTCGTGGTCCATGCCAACGATCCGGCCGAGGCCATCATCGGCCTGGTCAAGGAACACGCCATCCGCGAGAACGGCTGGGTCATCTTCTGCCTGCACGGCATCGGCTCGGACCTGGGCTGGGAACCGTGGGACGCGGCCAAGCTGGCCCAACTGGCCCAGTTCCTGAAAAAAAAGGCCGTGCCCGTGGTCACCATCGACCAGGGCGTGAAGATCTGGGTCGACGGCAAGGGAAAGCCGGGCATTTAAGCAAAGGACAGGCATGAAACGGCCGCTTCGGATTGTTGTCGCCGGCTTTGCCGTGGGGTTTCCCCTGGGCGGCCAGTTGTGGATGATGCTGCACTTCGCCGCCGGCCTGGCCCGGCTCGGCCACGAGGTCGTGTTCCTGGAGGACACCTCCAACTGGGCCTATCCCTTTGATCCGGTCCTCGGCCACCCGGTGGCCGACTCCGCCCGGGGCCGGGAGACCGTCGGCCGCCTGTTCGACCGGGCCGGCCTGTCGGGCCGCTGGGCCTATGTCAGCGAGATAGAGGACAGAATCTACGGCATGGACCGGCCAACCCTGGACCGCCACCTTGCCCGGGCCGACTTTTTCCTCAACGTCTCCGGCGTCCTGCCGCCCAAGGAAGAGTACCTGCAAGCGCCGGTCAAGGCCGTCATCGACACGGACCCGGTCTTCACCCAGGTCAAGGTGGCCACCGACCCCTGGACCCGCGAGTACTACCAGGCCCACGACGTCTGCTTCACCTACGGCTGCAACCTGCCGGCCGGAACCACCGAGGTGCCGCTGTCGGGCATCGACTGGAAACCGCTTTTGCCGCCGGTCATCCTCGACCTGTGGCCGCGCGGGCAGGGGCAAGGCGAGGCCTACACCACCATCGGCACCTGGGAGGCCAGGGACCGGGACGTGGAAGTGGCGGGCCGCAAACTCTCCTGGCGCAAGAACGTCAAATACGAGGCCATCCGCGACCTGCCCGCGACCCTGCCCGGCCTGCCCCTCGGCATGGCCATGAGCGGCATGGGGGACGACGCCCGACGCTATACAGCGGCCGGCTGGGCCGTGCGCGACGGGCTGGAACTCTCCCGCGATCCCGACGCCTACCGCGACTACATCCGGGGCTCGCGGGGCGAATTCACCATCGCCAAGGACCAGAACGTGGTCCTCAAAAGCGGCTGGTTTTCCGACCGCACGGCCACCTACCTGGCCGCCGGCCGGCCGGCCGTGGTCGAGGACACGGGCTTCGGGGCCTACCTGCCGGTGGGGGAGGGGCTTTTCCCCTTCGAAGGGCCGGACGCGGCCGCCGCCGCCCTCCTGGCCGTGGAAGCCGACCCGGTCCGGGCCGGAAACGCGGCCTATGCCATTGCCCAAGAATACTTCGACAGCGACAAGGTCCTGACGGGCCTTCTGCGGGAATGCGGCCTGGCCTGACCCGCAATTGCGCCGTTTGCGGAGAATTGCCGCCGAAGCGATTGAAAACCGTTTGACTTCGGGCTAATAGGTCGCGGATGGCGGAAAAGACGATCCTTTTTGTCGCCCCGGCCCAGGCGGTGACCCGATTCTTCCCCTTCTTCAAGGAGGCGGGAGTCGCCGCCGGCATCGCCGACTCCCTGCCCGCCGCCCTGGCCGCCATCCGCAAATCGCCGCCCGTCCTGGTCTTCACCCAGGCCAAGATCGGGGTCTACACCGCCGAAAGCCTGCTGGCCGAAGGCCAGCAAGACCCATCCTTCCCGCCGGTCATCGTCTTCTCCGACCGGGGCACGGCCGCCGAGGCCTCCAAGTGCCTCGAACTCGGGGCCAGGGACTACTGGCTCGAACCCCTGTCCTGGGAGAAGATCCAGGCCGTGCTGCCGGCCGCGCCGGCCCAGGCCCCGGCCGTCCCGGTCGCGTCGCCGGCCGTCCCCCCCCGCCGGCCCGAGCCTGTGGCCGACATCTCTGGCAAGAAATTTTCCATCGTGGGCGAGCATCCGCTCATTCGCCGGGTCCTGGCCCTGGCCCGGCAGGTGGCCAAGTCCAAGGCCACGGTCCTCATTTCCGGCGAATCCGGCACGGGCAAGGAGATGTTCGCCCGCTACCTCCACGCCAGTTCCGACCGGGCCGAGGGCCCGTTTGTCGCCATCAACTGCGCGGCCCTGCCCGAGCACCTGCTCGAATCCGAACTCTTCGGCCACGAGAAGGGGGCCTTTACCGGGGCCATCGCCCGCAAGCTCGGCAAGTTCGAGATGGCCTCGGGCGGCACCATCCTGCTCGACGAAATTTCCGAAATGGACCTGGGCCTGCAGGCCAAGCTCCTGCGGGTGCTCCAGGAGAGCGAGTTCGACCGGGTCGGCGGCACCGAGACCGTGGCCGTGGACGTCCGGGTTCTGGCCACCACCAACCGCCGCCTGGAAGAGTCCGTGGCCGAAGGCAAGTTCCGCCAGGACCTGTACTATCGCCTGAACGTCATCCCGCTCAAGCTCCCGCCCCTTCGCGAGCGCGGCGAGGACGTGCCCCGGCTGGCCCTTTTTTTCGTGGACAAGTTCCGCAAGGCCTACGGTCTGCCGCCCCTGGCCTTTTCCGCCGACGCCAGGCAGTGGCTCCTGGCCTACGACTGGCCCGGCAACGTCCGGGAACTGCAAAACCTCATGGAGCGGGCCGTGCTCCTGGCCGGGGAAGGCCCCATCCGCAAGGCCCACTTTCTGCTCGACGGCGAAAACTGGCAGGAAGGGGAGCCGGACGCGGAAACGCCCGGCGCGGCCGGCGATCCGGCCGAGGGGCAGGACCCGGACGCCGAACCGGCCGGAGACGCCGGAGAGGGGGGCGTTCCGGCGGCGGACCGCCTGTTCGACCGGGCGGCCGGCGCCGGCGAGGGCGACCTGTTGCCGCTTGACGTCATGGAACGGCGGATGATCATCAAGAGTCTGGACAAGACCGAGGGCAACCGGACCCAGGCCGCCCAGCTCCTCGGCATCTCGGTGCGCACCCTGCGCAACAAGCTCAACGAATACCGCAAGCTCGGCATCGACGTTCCCTGATCCGCCATGGCCGCGCCCACCACCTACAACATCCTGATGTATTCCCACGACACCTACGGTCTGGGACATCTGCGCCGCACCATGGCCATTGCCGAGCACCTGCGCCAGCGCGGGGTCAATATCCTGATCCTGACCGGCTCGCCCCTGGCCGGCCGCTACGAGACCCCGGAAGGCGTGGACTTCGTGCGCATCCCGGGCATGATCAAGAAGACCAACGAGGAGTACCTGCCCCTTTCCATCAAGATCAACGCCCGCCACGCCCTGAACATCCGGCGCAACATCATCGTGGCCACGGCCAAGGCCTTCCAGCCCCACCTTTTCATCGTGGACAAGGCCCCCATGGGCCTCAGGCGGGAGGTCATCCCCACCCTCAAGTGGCTCAAGCGCCGCCTGCCCGGCACCCGGACCATCCTCGGGCTGCGCGACATCATGGACGACGCCGCCTCCACCAGCCGGGAGTGGTGCGAAAAGGGCGTCTACGAGGTCCTGGACCAGTACTATTCCGAGATCTGGGTCTACGGCAACCAGGACCTCTACGATCCCATTGCCGAATACGCCATCCCCGACGGCATCAGCCGCAAGATGGTCTTCACCGGCTACATCCCGCGCCACGTGCCGACCCATCAGGCCATGGCCCGGACCCGCCGCGAGGAGCGGTTGGTCCCGGGGGAGAAGCTGGTGGTGGTGACCACGGGCGGCGGCGGGGACGGCTATCCGCTCATGGACGCCTACCTGACCATGCTGGAAGAGGGCGGCGCGCCGGAGCACCGGGTGATTTTCGTCTCGGGCCCGTTCATGCCCAAGCCCGAGCGCGAGGCCGTGGCCCGGCGGGCGGGGCGGCTGAAGGCCCGGTTCTACCACTTCTACCGCCGGATGGAGACGCTCATGGGCCTGGCCGACGTGGTGGTCACCATGGGCGGGTACAACACCACCTGCGAGATCCTGTCCCAGGGCAAGCCGTGCCTGGTGGTCCCCCGGGAGGTGCCGCGCCTGGAACAGCGGATCCGGGCCGAAGTCATGAGCGAGCGGGGGCTGATCGAGTACCTGCCCTGGGAGGCGCTCAACGCGGCCGGGCTTCGCGCCAAGCTCGAACGGCTCCTTGGCGACGGCGAACCCTACCGTCAGGCCATGGCCGGCTTTCCCTTCACCGGCCTGTCGGTCATCTCCGACCGCCTGGCCACCTTCCGCCGGGAACTGTGCCGCACGGACAAGAGCCACTGCCCGCCGCCCGAACCGAAGGCTCCGGCCACGGCCTCCTGACCGTCCCCCCGGCCGGAGCGCGCTCCGATCGCCCCGCCGTTGTCACCGGCGTGATCGGAAAAGCCTTCCGCGCGGCCGTCAGCGCGCGAAAAACACCGCCCACAGGCCGAAGGCCGCGATCAGCCAGCCCGAGACCCGCTTGATGGTCCGCATGTGGGCCAGGAGCCGGTAGCGCAGGAGCTTGCCGCCAAAGGCGATGGCCGCCCACCAGACCATGGACCCGAAAAAGACCCCGGCCACCACGGACGTTGCCTCGGCCGCCCGGGCCTCGGCCTGGCCCAGGCCGAAGCCGGCGAAAATGGCCAGGAACCCGACCATGGTCATGGGGTTGGTCAGGGTCAGGAGAAACACCGAGACAAAGGCCCCGGCGTACCGGCGCTTGGGCGCTTCCAGGGGCTTGGGCGCGGCCTTGGACAGGGCCAGGCGCAGGCCCATGCCGATCAGGAACAGGCCGCCCGCGATCTGGAGAATCTTCGCGTGCTCGGCCAGGAAATCGGAAATAAAGGTCAGGCCGAAGGCGGCCACGGCGCCGTAGAAGGCGTCGGCCGCGGCCGCGCCCATGCCCGACAAGAGCCCCACCCGCAGGCCCATGGTGATGGCCCGGCCCAGGCACAGCATGCCGACAGCCCCGAAGGGCATGGCGATGATGGCCCCGATGGCCAGCCCTTTGAGAAAGTATGCCGGCATGGTGCAGCAGGACCCGGTTTGCCGGCCAGGAGCAAGGCGCGGCCTTGTTCGCGGCAGAGAAGGGGGAAGCCTCCGGCGGCCGGGGGGCGTGACGC
>CAZIJE010000021.1:38085-38917 GCA_964539435.1 uncultured Desulfovibrio sp. | reverse complement strand
GGTCGGTCTCGTGGGGCCTGCGAGACACGAATCCGCCCCGCTCCAAACGGTCGACCAGGACCGTGAGCGATCCCGTGGTCACCCCCATCTTGGCCGCCAGCTCGGTCATGCGGAGATCCCCGGCCGTGCCGAGGATCTCCAGGGTGTGCATCTGGGGCAGGGTCAGGCCGCTCTCCTTGACCACGCCGTGCTCCCAGGAGGAGAACTTCTCGTAGAACTCGATCAGGAGCCGGGTCAGGCCTTCGGTTTCCATGGACGCGTCAGACCGCCCTGGCCGGGGCGGCCGGTTCGGAGGTGAACGCCAGGCTGGCCGAGGACAGGACCACCACGATGGAGCCCACATTGTGGAACACGGCCGCCGCAATGGGGCTCAAAAACCCGTAGGCCCCGCCGAAGATGGCCACGGCGTTGAAAAAAAGCCCCAGCCCGATATTGATGCCGATCATGCTGACCATCCTGCGGCCCAGATACACCAGAAACGGCAACCGGCCAATGTCGTCGTTGGTGAGCGCGACGTCGGCCGTCTCCAGGGCCACGTCCGAGCCGGCCGCGCCCATGGCCACGCCGACGTTGGCCCGGGCCAGGGCCGGGGCGTCGTTGACGCCGTCGCCGACGAACAGCACCCGCCGGCCCCGCTCCTGGAACCGGGCCAGGATGTCGAGCTTGCCCTGAGGTTTGAGGCCGGACCAGAAGTCCGTGACACCGACGCGACCGGCCAGGGTGGCCACGGCCTTTTCGTGGTCGCCGGACAGGATGCCGACCGTGGCCACGCCGAGCCCGCGCAGTGCGGCCACGGCCTCGTCCGCCGCGTCCCTTGTCGTGTCGGCCACGC
>CAZIJE010000021.1:0-38075 GCA_964539435.1 uncultured Desulfovibrio sp. | reverse complement strand
GATGACGCCGATGACCGTCCCCTCCCGTCGCACCACCAGGCCGGTGGCTCCGCGCTGCCGAATGTCGGCCAGGCACTGCCGCAGTTCCGGCGACAGGGCCTCCTCGCCGCCGGCCAGTTCCGGGCTGCCGACTTCCACCCGCGCGCCGGCCACCGTGCCCTTGACCCCGAGCCCGACCACGGTGGCCATGGCGTCGGGCGCGGCCACGGCAATGCCGGCCGCCTCGGCCGCGGCCACCACGGCCGTGGCCAGGGGGTGGGAACAGTCCTTTTCCAGGCAGGCGGCGCAGGCGATGACCCCGGCCTCGGTCTCGCCGGGGGCGGGGTTCACGCCGGTCACGGACGGCCGGCCCCGCGTCAGGGTGCCGGTCTTGTCGAAAAGGACCACGTCGGCCCGGGCCGCCTCCTCCAGGAACTGGCCGCCCTTGACCAGGATGCCGCGCCGGGCGGCCCGGCCGATGGCCGCCACCGTGGCCGTGGGCGCGGCCATGAGCAGGGCGCACGGGCACCCGGCCACGAGCACGGCCACGGCCCGGTCCGCGTTGCCGGTGACGATCCAGGCAAGGCTGGCCAGGACCAGGACCGTGGGCGTGAACCAGGCGGCGTAGCGGTCGACGATCCGGGCCGCCCGGGGCTTGCCGGCCTCGGCCGCGACCACCAGGGACACCACCTTGCCGAAGGTGGTGTCCTGCCCGACCTTGACGGCCCGGGTCTCGACCCGGCCGTCGAAATTGAGGGTTCCGGCCAGGATCGTATCCCCGGGCCGGCGCTCCCGGGGGAGCGACTCGCCGGTGATGGCCGACTCGTCCACGGCCGTCACCCCGGACAGGACCACCGCATCCACCGGAATCCGCTCGCCCGGCCGAACCAGCACCCGGTCTCCGACCCGGACCGCGGCCACGGGCACGGTCCGCTCGGCCCCGTCCTCCCCAAGGACCACGGCCTCCTGGGGGGCCAGGCCCACCAGCGCCTCGATGGACCGCCTGGCCCCGTCGCTGACCGCCTCCTCGACCAGGGAGCCAAGCGTCATGATGAAGCTGATGATTGCGGCCGTCAGGACCTCGCCCTGCAGGAGCGAGGCCACGATGGCCAGGCTCACCAGCTCGTCCACGTTGACCCGGCGCTCGACCAGGCCCTTGACCGCCTCGATGACGATGGGCAGGCCGTTTACGGCCACGGCCCCCAGACCCAGGGCCAGGGCCAGCCAGTGGGCCGCCCCGGGCCGGTCCACGAAAAAGGCGGCCAGGACCAACCCGCCGCCGGCCAGGCAGGCAGCGAACTCGCGCCAGGAAAAAAGGCCCCGGTAGGCCCCGAGGCTGGAGAATCGTCCGATCATGGGCACTCCTCGTCATACGATTTGACGACGAAGATTCTCTAGTACATGATATTTTGAATGTCAAATAACTTGATCCACAAAAAAGCGGGCCAGAAAAATCCAGCCCGCCCTTTCCGGGGGTCCGGGGGGGATGATCCCCCCCGGCCGCCGGAGGCATCTCTTCTACAGCCCCTTTTCAGCCATGAAGGCGCACAGATCGGCCACCCGGCAGGAGTAGCCCCATTCGTTGTCGTACCAGGACAGGACCTTGGCCATGTCCCCGCCCTGGACCGTGGTGTATTCCGCGTCCACGATGCTCGAGTGGGCGTCGGCCTTGAAGTCCGAGGACACGAGCGGCTTTTCGCAATAGTTGAGGATGCCGGACAACGGTCCCGCGGCCGCTTCCTTGAGTTTGGCCCGCAGCCCTTCGGTGTCGGTCGGCTTCTCGAGCTGGACCACGAAATCGACCAGGGAGACGGTCGGGGTCGGCACGCGCACGGACAGGCCCGAGAACTTGCCCTTGAGTTCCGGGATGACCAGGGACACGGCCTGGGCCGCGCCCGTGGAGGTGGGAATCATGTTCAGGGCCGCAGCCCGGGCCCGGCGCAGGTCCTTGTGGGGCAGGTCCAGGATCCGCTGGTCGTTGGTGTAGGAGTGGATGGTGGTCATCATGCCTTTGACGATGCCGAAGTTGTCGTGGATCACCTTGGCCACCGGGGCCAGGCAGTTGGTGGTGCACGAGGCGTTGGACAGGATGTGGTGCTTATGCGGGTCATAGGCCTGCTCGTTGACCCCGAGCACCACGGTCAGGTCCTCTTCCTTGGCCGGCGCGGTGATGACGACCTTTTTCGCGCCGGCGTCGATGTGGGCCTGGCACTTGGGGCCGGTGCGGAAAATGCCCGTGGATTCGATGACCACGTCCACGCCCAGTTCGCCCCAGGGCAGGTTGCGCGGATCGCGTTCGGCAAAGTTCTGGATGCGCCAGTCCCCGACCACCATGATGTCGTCCGCGACGCTGGAGTCCACGCTCAGCTGCCCGTAGTTGGTGTCGTACTGGAGCAGGTGGAGGTTGGTGTTGACGTCGAACAGGTCGTTTATGGCCACGACCTCCATGGCGTCCTCGTGGAGGGCCAGCATGGCCTTGAGGACCTGGCGGCCGATGCGGCCGAAACCGTTGATGGCGATGCGAAGTTTTTCCATATCCGTGCCTCCGCTATTCGTGGAACATGTAATCGTAGGCCGTCAGCAGTTCGTAGTCGGTCTTGAGCGCCTGGTGCAGCCGGGCGTTCTCGATGGCGATGGCGCTCAAGTTGGCGATGGCCGTGGCGAAATCCTTTTCCGACTGGTCGAACTCCCGGACCCTGTCCGAATAAAGGCGCAGCACGCCGATGGACCGGTCCTCCACGGTCAGGGGCAGGGCCATGACCGAGGCGATGCCCTCCTCCTTGGCCGCCTCCGGGTACTGGAAACGGGCATCGTCGCCCGCGTCCCGGATCTGCACGATCTCGCCGCCCAGGGTCTGCTGGTCGATGCGGCTTTTTTCCACCTCGATGGGGCCCTTGCGCAGGTAGCCTTTGCTCAGGCCATAGGACGCGCTGGCCAGGAGCTTTTTGCCCTGCTTATCCAGCAGCCGGATGGAGCAGGCCTTGGCTCCCAGGGCCTTGGCCACCTGCTCCACAATGGCCTGGAGCACGGTGACGGGCTCCAGGCTCGAGTTGATGCCCTTGGCCACTTCATACAGGGTGCGGTAGTACGCGCATTCCTTTTCGCTCATGGTTCCCTCCTTCAGGAGATGGTTGGAACTTCCGGTCCGGGACGCGCCCGGACCGGAAGAGGCGAGACGTCCCAATGATGACGCGGGCATGTGCCGATCCCATGGCACCATACCGCTATTGCCGGAAATGAAAAGGACCGCAAGAGGGGGAAACCGTGATGCGTCAGGCCGGCTCCGGCTCGCGGTGCCGGGCCACGTTGTTGCGGCCGGCTCCCTTGACCCGGTACATGGCCTTGTCGGCCGCGGCCACCAGGTCGGCGGCCGTCATGCCGGGCCGGTACGAGGCGATGCCGATGGAGATCGTGAACCGGATGGGCTGTTCGGACAGTTTGCCGTCCAGGCGCGGACGGAACTCGTAGCGCTGCACGGCCAGGCGGATGGCGTCGGCATGAAAGGCGGCCGTCTCGCCGTCCAGGTCGCAGGCCAGGACCAGCTCGTCCCCCCCGTACCGGGCCGCGAACCAGCCGTTTTTCGAGGCGTGCCGGTCGATGATCGTGGCCAGGGCGCGCAGGACGTCGTCGCCCACGGCGTGTCCGTGGACATCGTTGATCCTGGTCTTGAAATTGTCCACGTCGATCATGAGCACGGTCAGCCGGGCCTCCCCGGCCGCGGCCGCGGCCAGGGCCCGATCCAGGTGGATGTCCAGGGCCCGGCGGTTGCGCAGGGGAGCCAGGAGCGGATCGACCAGCACGGTCTGTTCGAGCTGGTTGGCCTTGTGCTCCCAGGCCAGGGCCTCCTCGCGGTAGTGGGTGAGCATGTCCGTGACCAGGCCCCGCAGCCGGCCGGCCATGGCCGCCGGCTCCGACCCGTCCTCCAGGGTGCCCACGGCGTCGCGGCCGAAGCGGTGCAGGAGCTTGTCCCGCTCCCGCTCCGAGGCCAGGGATTCCCGCAAAAAGTCGCTGACCGACTGGGCCAGGGAGTGGGTGGCCGCCTTTTCGGCCACGAGGGCCTCCTCCAGGGCGGCGGTCCTGGCGTTTTCCACCAGAAAGCCCTCCAGGTCCTCGATGATCCGGCGCAGGTGGCCGTCGGACGGATCGCGACGGGCCAGCTCGCCGAACACATACCGCTGCATGGCCTTTTTCTGCATGTCGTTGAACATGGAAAACCGCCGCACCAGATCGCGCACGAAAAGGAGCAGGGCCAGCCAGGCCGGGTCCTCGCCGCAGCCGATCTTGTGGAGATCCCCGCACAGGTTGCGGATGCCGCAGGCGTTTTCCCGGAACGTATCGACCATGGAGGTGTCCTTTGGAGCGGGCCGGTTGGAGCTGATGCCGAGTTCGCCCCACTATACCCGGTTATCGGCCACGCGCAAGCCGCCCCGTCTTTTTTCAGGCCCGAGCCCGGAGGGGGCGACGTCCCCGGGGGCAGCCCCCGGAACGGTCGGGGCCTGGCCCCGCCCGCTTTCCCGGCCGGCCCCTCTTTACGTCCGGCCGAGTTTGCATTAGAGGAGTCAATTCCCAAGGCGGATCGTTCTGGCCGGTGACCGAGGAGGACTGCATGGATTCCAAGGATGTCGAGTTTTTCCGCGAACTCCTAAACGGCATGCTCCAAGATATCCTCAAGAAGGGCGAGGAAACCATCGAGGACATGACCGACACCGTCGAAGTGTATGCCGATCCGGCGGACCGGGCCACGGCCGAGTCCGACCGCGCCTTCACCCTGCGCCTGCGCGACCGCGAGCGCCGGCTGATCAAGAAGATCAAGGAGGCCTTGGACCGCATCGACGAAGGCACGTACGGCGAATGCGTGGAGTGCGGCGAAGACATCAGCGTCGCCCGCATGAAGGCCCGGCCCGTGACCACGCTGTGCATCAAGTGCAAAAGCCGCCAGGAAGTCGACGAAAACCTGCGGGGGGAATAGCGCCGCCAACGCCGGCGTCGCCATGTTTCGTTCCCGCAGCCCCCGCCGCCGGCCCGCCCGGCCAGCCTCCTCTGGCCGCACCGGGCGCTGACCCGTTCCCCTCCGATCCGCATGGAAGCCGTTTTTTTTCGATTCCTGGCCCGTGAACTGGCCGGGGTCCTGCCTGGCGGCCGGGTGGAAAAGGTCTTCCTGCCGGCGCCAAACGTCCTTTCCCTGGCCCTGTACCTGCCGCCGGGCCGCGACATCCCGGGCTGCGCCGGCAAAAAGACCCTCTACCTCCACGCCCGCTACGGCACCGGCCGTTTCTTCCTGTTTCTTTCGCCCCTGAAAACCGTCCAGCCCGACCGGGCCCCGGAGCCGGCCATGCGCCTGCGCAAGCACCTGCGCGGACGCCGGATCATGGGCGTCACGGCCGACTGGCCGCGCCGCCGGCTGACCCTGGTCCTGGCCGGGGAAGGCCCGTCCCTGGTCCTCGATCCCCGTTCCTTTCCGGCCCTGGCCGCCACCCCGCCTCCGCCCGGCCCCGAGGGGGCCGACGCCGTCGCCTGGCCGCCCCTGGAGACCGTGCTCGGCGACCCGGAGGTCTGGCAGGCCCACCCCCAGCTCTCTCCGGCCCTGCGCCGCCGCCTGGCCGCCCTGCCCCGGCCCGAGGCCGAGGCCTGTTACGCCGCCCTGCGGCTCGGGCAGGCCCGGGAATTTTTCGTGGAGTACGCCAAGGGCGAGCCCGAGGCGGTCTGGCCCATCGCCTGGCCCGCCCCGTCCGGCAAGGCGCATCCCGGCCGCGAAATCCGGGCCTTTGCCACGGCCCTGGAAGCGGCGGCCGCCTTTGGCGAGCCCCTGGCCTTCGGCGAGGTGACGGGACGGGAAGCCGCGCCGGCCCTGACGGCCGAAGCCGCGACCAGACGCCGCCTGGCCCGGGCCCTGGCCAGGCTCGACGCGGACGAGGCCCGGATGCGGGCCTTCATCAGTCGCCGGGCCGACGCCGACCGCTTGGCCGCCAACCTCCACCGCCTGGACAAACAGGCCAGGATTTCCAAGATTTCCCTGCCGGACGGAAAGGGGGACGAGGCGGAACTGGCCCTGGATCCGGCCCTGACCGTGGTCCAGAACATGCAAAAGCTCTATCATTTGGCGGCCAAGGGCGAACGGGGGCTTTGCGTCATCGCCAGGCGTCGCCAGGACTTGCAAGACGGAAAAAAAGACTTAAAAGGTCGGAAACAAACCGACGGCATCCAGCAGACGCCCGCCCGCAACACGCCCGCCCCCCTGGCCGGGGTGGCGGTCCACGTCTACCGCACCACGGACGGCTTCCAGGTCCTGCGCGGCAAGAACGCCAAGGCCGGAGACCAGCTTTTGCGCCGGGCCAGCCCGTTCGACCTCTGGTTCCACGTGGCGGGCGGCCCCGGAGCCCATGTGGTCCTGCGCCGGGACCACCCGGGCCGGGAGGTTCCCCGGCAAAGCCTGGTCGAGGCCGCCGGCCTGGCCGCCCTGGCCAGCTTCGCGGCCGCGGCCGGGACCGTGGAAGTCATGACGGCGCGGGTGGCCGACGTGCGCCGCATCAAGGGCGCGGCCACGGGCCTGGTGTCGGTGGCGGCCATGGAGACGCTTCGGGTGGCGGCCGACCCGAAGCTGGAAGAATTGCGGGTACCCGGTTGAGCGGCCTGATTCGCTTGTAGTTGCCGCCGGGTTGTATTACTTGCGTAACCGGACCGTACGAGAAGCACCGTACCGGGACGGCGTTATGAAATTATGATGGAAACCTTAGGCCACGAACGACGGCTCGAGTTCGACGACTCCGAACTGGCCCGGGACCTGTTCGGTCCCCATAACGAAAACATCGCCCTGATCGCCGGGAAATCCGGGGCGCGTCTCGACACCCGGGGCAGCGCGGTGATCGTGCGCGCCGCGTCCGAGGAGACGGTCTCCCACGTGGCCAACGTGCTGGTCCAGCTCTACGGGCTGTTGCGCCAGGGCAAGCCGGTCTATCCGGCCGACGTGGAGCAGGCCCTGAGCGTCCTGGCCCGCGAGCCCGAGGCCAGCCTCCAGCGCGTCTACCGCGAGGAGAGCCTGGCCGTCTCGCCGAAAAAGACCGTCATCCCCAAGACCGCCACCCAGCGCCAGTACCTGGCCTCGATCCGCAACCACGACCTGGTCTTCGGCATCGGGCCGGCCGGCACGGGCAAGACCTACCTGGCCGTGGCCATGGGCGTGGGGTTTCTGCTCGAGCGCCGGGTCAAGCGCCTGATCCTGACCCGGCCGGCGGTGGAGGCCGGCGAAAAGCTGGGATTTCTGCCCGGGGACATGGTGGAGAAGGTCAATCCCTATCTGCGTCCCCTCTACGACGCCTTAAACGACATGCTCGATTTCCGAAAAGTCCGGGAAATGCTCGACAACGGCGTGATCGAGGTGGCCCCGCTGGCGTTCATGCGCGGCCGGACCTTAAACGACGCCCTGATCATCCTGGACGAGGCCCAGAACACCACGCCCGAACAGATGAAGATGTTCCTGACCCGGCTCGGGCTCGCCTCCAAGGCCGTGGTCACGGGCGACGTGACCCAGATCGACCTGCCGCCGCGCTCGGTTTCCGGCCTGGTGGAAGCCCGGCGGGTGCTGCAGGGCGTTCGCGGCATCGATTTCGTCTCTTTTACCGACGCGGACGTCATCCGCCATCCCCTCGTGGGAAGGATCGTACAGGCTTATGAGCGAGATAGTAGACAAGGTAAAACGGAAAATTAAGGGCCAGCAGCCGTCCCAGGCCTCCCAGCCCAGCCGGTGCTGCGCCAATGCGCCCCACGGCCTGCCCGGGTTCGTCTTCTTTCTGGCCGCCGTTTTCGCCTTGAGCTTCGTGGCCCGTCTGGGGCTCGACAATTCGGTCCGGCTGTTCACGGCCGGCGAGATCGCGACCCAGGACGTGGCCGCCGACCAGAACCTCCAGATCGAGGACGTGGAGGCCACCAACCGCAAGCGCGACCAGGTGGCCGAATCCCAGCCGCCGGTCTTCGATGTCAGCCCCCTGCCCTACGAGGCCCTGGCCAAGGGGGCCGAGGACATCCTGGCCTCGGTGCGCGCCGCCTCGGGCGACGACCTGGAGAAGCTCCGGTGGCAGATCGCCGAGAACCTCAACACCGAGGTCGGCAGCGACACCATCGAGGTCTGGCGCCAGGACGAGTTCAAGGCCCTGCTCCAGCAGGACGTCCTGCCCTGGCTCAAGCAGACCTACGAGCCCGGGGTGGTGGCCTCCACCGCCCTGCTCGCGCCGTATAGAAACGGCATCCTGATGCGCGACCTGCCGTCCATGATGGAGACGCTGCGGGTGGACACCCGCGACGTCCGGGACCTCAAGCAGATCAAGGACGACCTGGAGCACAAGCTCAAGGTGTCCATGAACAAGCCCTTCCGTCTGCGAAAGGCCGTCTACACCCTGGTCTATCCCCTGCTCGCCCCGAACATGACCTTCAACCAGGACGTGACCCAGAACCGCAAGCGCGAGATCACCCGGGCCGTCGAGCCGCTGTACTACATCATCAAGAAGGGCGAGGTCATCGTGCGCCAGGGCGAGCGCGTGGGCCCGATCCAGCAACTCAAGCTCCAGGCCCTCTACTCCCACCGCAAGGGCTCCTACAACCTGCTGCGGGCCTGCGGCGTGTTCGGCATGTGCCTGATGTTTCTGGCCGTGCTCTACGCCTCCCTGGAACGCACGGGCATCCGGCGCATCCGCAGCACGGACTGGGTCTTTTTGGGCGTGATCCTGCTCATTTTCGGCATGCTGGCCAAGGTGGCCGACGTGGTCACCCTGCCGGGCGGCGGCGGGCTGCCCGAGGCCACCCGGTCCATCTACTTCGCCTTCAGCCTGCCCATGGCCGGCGCGGCCGGCATCCTGGCGCTTTTTTTCGCCAAGCGGCTGTGCATCCTGGTCAGCCTCATCCTGTCGTTTCTGGCCGCCAACATGGTCTACGGCGGCATCGGCATCTTCTGCTACTATTTCGTCGGCTCCATGATCTACATCTACCTCATGAAGCGGTCCGAGACCCGGTCCCAGGTCCTTAAAAGCGTGCTGCCGCTGCTGGCCGCCCTGACCGCCATGTGGCTGTCGGTCAACCTCATGGAGCTCAACGATCCGGCCGTGATGGCCGCGGGCCTGGCCTTTGTGGGCCTGTCCTCGTTCCTGTCGCTTCTGGCCGTGGTCGGCATCGCCCCGATCATGGAACTGATCTTCGGCTACACCTCGCGGTTCCGCCTGATGGAGCTCCTAAACCTGGAACAGCCCCTGCTCCAGGAACTGATGGTCAAGGCCCCGGGCACCTACCACCACTCGCTCATCGTCTCCAACATGGTCGAGGCCGGGGCCCGGGCCATCGGGGCCAACCCGCTGCTGGCCAAGGTGGCGGCCCTGTACCACGACATCGGCAAGCTGAAAAACCCGCACTATTTCATCGAAAACATCTCCTGCAAGGAAAACCGCCACAACAAGCTGGCCCCGTCCATGAGCGCGCTGATCCTGATCGCCCACGTGAAAAAGGGCGTGGAACTGGCCCGCGAGCACCGGCTCGGCCAGCAGATCACGGACCTGATCGGCCAGCACCACGGCACCACGCTCATTGCCTATTTCCACCACAAGGCCAAGGAACTGGCCGAGTCCAAGGGCGACGATCCGATCCGCGAGGAGGACTACCGCTATCCCGGCCCCAAGCCCCAGAGCAAGGAGGCCGGCCTGATCCTCCTCGCCGACGCCATCGAGGCGTCGAGCCGCACCCTGGTCGATCCGACGCCGAGCCGCATCAAGGGCCACATCCAGAACATCGTGCGCAAGATCTACACCGAGGGCGAGCTCGACGAGTCCCAGCTGACGCTCAAGGACCTGACGCTTTTAACCGACACCTTCCACCGCATCCTGACCGGCATCTTCCACCAGCGCATCGAGTACCCGAGCGCCAAGGCGGCGGAGGCCAAAAACGGCAAGCCCCGCGAGGAGCCGGTCTGCGCCGTTGACCCCAAGGGCGCGGCGGAACACGCGGCATGATCGGCGTGGCGCGGGGCCTGGTTGCCCCCGGACTTCCGGCCACCCGGTTCGAGATCGACCAACTGTGCGAACGGGTCCTGGCCGCCCTGGACCTGGACGGCCGGGAGTTCGACCTGCGGGTGGTGGGAGACGCGGAAATGGCGGCCCTCAACCGGGCCTACCTGGGCCTTGGCGGTCCGACCAACGTGCTGAGTTTTCCGGCCGAGGACCCGGCCCGGCCCGACTACCTGGGCGAGATGGCCATCAGCCTCGATACCGTGGCCAGGGAGGCCTTTCTCTACGGCCAGGACCCCACGACCCACCTGGCCCGGCTGCTGGCCCACGGTTTCCTGCACCTGGCCGGCCTGGACCACGGCCCGGTCATGGAGGCCCTGACCGAACAGGCGGCGGCCGCCGCGGCCTGAGCGCCAGGCGCGCCCGGCGCATTGACGGCCTCCCCACTTCCAGGCCTCTCCCTCCCCGACGCGAGTGTCCGGAGGAATCATTCCCCCCGGCCGCTGGAGATCTCTTCCGCCGCAACCGATTCGAACGGGGCGGTGAAGCAAAAAAGGCTGCCCTTGTCCGGCTCGCTGGACGCCCGCAAGGTCCCGCCCATGGCCTCGGCCACCTTGCGGGCGATGGCCAGCCCCAGCCCCGCGCCGCCGAACCGCCGGGTCACGCTGCCGTCGGCCTGTCGGAAGGGCTCGAAAATGGTTTCCAACTGGTCCGGGGCCAGGCCGATGCCCGTGTCGCTGACGGCAAACGACAGCAGCACGGTCCCGTCCCCGCCCTCCCCGACCGCCTCCCCGCATCCCGGCCCCCGGGCCACCGCCACCTCCACCTCTCCCTGGGACGTGAACTTGATGGCGTTGCTTAACAGCGCCGCCAGGACCTGGCGCAGGCCCGCGCCGTCGCCGACGACGGTGTCCGGCGCGTCCGGGCTGATCCGCCAGCGCAGGGACAGGCCCTTTTGCAGGGCCGTGGAGCCGAAGGAGTTGACGGCCCCCTGGATGATGTTGTTGAGGCTAAACGGCGTGCGCTGGGCCTCGGCGCCGCCGGCGTCGAGACGCGAAAAATCGAGCACGCTCTCCAGCAGTTCCGTCAGCGTCCGGGCCGACTCCTGCAGGGTTTCCACCAGGCCGCGCTGCTCCCCGGTCAGGTCCGTGGCCTGGAGCAGTTCGGCCATGCCCAGGATGCCGTTTAAGGGCGTGCGGATCTCGTGGGACATGTTGTCCATGAATTCCCGCTTGAGCCGCTCGGCGGCCAGGGTGGCCTCCTCGGCCATCCGCCGTTCCGTCACGTCCTCCATGAGCCAGATGGACCCGGCCTGGGGCCGATCCGGGAACTGGACCTGGCCGATGATGCGGCACCAGAAGTCCGTGCCGTCGGCCCGGCGCATGATCCGCACCGTGTCCACCCGCTCGCCGCGCCCAAGGACCGGATAGAACTCCCTGCCGAACGCCTCGAAGGCCTCCTGGTCGGGATAAAAGGCCGCCGTGGACAGGCCGACGATGGAGCCCTGGGGCCGGGCGAACAGTTCGTGGAAGCGCGGATTGGCCCGGCGCACCACCCGATCGGACACGAAGGCGATGCCGATGGGGCTGTTTTCCAGGATCAGGTTGACGGCGCGCAGGGATTCCTCCAGGGCCTGCTCCACCCTGCGCCGCTCCACGATCTGCCGCCTGAGCTCCTCGTTGGCCAGACGCAGGTCCTCGGCCCGCTCGCTCGCGTCCCTTTCCAGTTCGTTGCGGGCCAGCCTGGCCGCCTCCTCCCGCTGCTTTTGCAAAGTGATGTTGCGGCCGGTGCAGAAGATGCCGGCCACCTCCCCGGAGGCGTCGCGCACCGGCGTCTTGAACACCTGCAGCCAGACCGCCCGCCCGCCGTGCTCCACCACGTATTCGAAGGCGTCGAAGCGGCCCGAGGCCAGGACCGCCAGGTCGGCCCGCCGGTTGCGCTCGGCCGTCTCGCCGGTAAAGATCTCGGCGTCGGCCCGGCCGACCACGGCCTCCCGGGGAAGGCCGAACAGGTCGCAAAAGGACCTGTTGGCATAGCGGTAGACGCCGCGGAGATCCTTGATGAAAAAGAGGTCCGGCGAAGCGTCCATCATGGCCCCGACCAGGGCCGGATCATCCCACGGAGAACCAATTTCCGTCATGGGCATGGCATACGCGAACTCCCATTTCTTGACCAGGGTCCGGGGGCGCGGGGCCTTTGTCAAGGCGCGCCCGCCATTGCCGGGGCCGGAAAAATGTGGTTAGGTTCCAGCCGACGTTTTCGCGGTCCCACCGGCCGCCAGGGAGTGTTCATGCACAAGGTTCTGCTGCCCGTCGCGGTTTCCGCCCTTCTCCTGACTTCACCGTTCGCGGCCATGGCGGCCGATCCCGGCCAGCAGTCCCCGACGGCAAGGCCGCCCCGGCCACGCCCCGGCCGTCCACGCCCCGCTCGGAAGCGGCCGAGGCCCGGTACCGGGCCTGGGTGGACCGGGAACACGCCCGGGACAACGCGGAATTCGCCAAGGAAAAGTCGAAGATAGAAGACAAGTACAAGGGCTACGTCCGGCCCAAGCGGGACCCCAAGGACGCCAAGGCCGCCCCGGCCTCCGCCAAGGCCAACTGACCCTCCGGCGCGCCGTCGGCCGCCCCTCCGGAGCCGGACGCCGGTCCGTCACTCCCTCATGAACCGCACAGGGCGGCGGCCATGACCCCGGCCACGTCGCCGAGTTCCGGACAGACCGCAATGCCGGCCCTGGTCAGGCAGGACAGCTTCTCCGCGATCCCGCCCGGCCGGTCCAGCAGCGCCCCGGCATGGCCGAGGGTGCGGCCGGGCGGCGCGGTCAGGCCGGCCACGAAGGCGGCCACCGGTTTTTCATAGCCCGTGGCCGTCACATGGGCGGCCAGTTCCTCCTCGGCATAGCCGCCGACCTCGCCGATGACCACCACGGCCCGGACCCGGTCGTCATGGCGCACCATCTCGCACAGCTCCACGAACCCCGCCCCGCCGAACGGATCGCCGCCGATGCCGGCGGCCACGGCCTGGCCGATGCCGGCCGCGGTCAGCCTGGAGCAGACCTCGTAGGCCAGGGTGCCGCTTCGGGAGAAAACCGCCACCGGCCCGGGCGTAAACGGCCCGTCCGGCATGATGCCGGCCCGCATGCGGCCGGGCAGGCACAGGCCCGGGGTGTTGGGGCCGAGCAGCAGGATGTTGCGGCCGGCGAGAGCGGACCGGACGGCCAGCATGTCCTTTTGGGGCACGCCGTCGGTGATGCAGACGATCCGGGGAATGCCGGCCTCGGCCGCCTCCAGCACGGCGTCGGCCGCGCCCGGGGCGGGCACGAAGATGACGGAGAGGGCGATGTCGTGGGCCGCGACGGCCTGGGCCACGGTGTTGTAGACCGGGACCCCGTCCACCGCGGTTCCGCCCCGAAACGGCGTGACCCCGCAGACCACGTTGGCCCCGCCGGCCCGCATCCGGCCGGAGTGGAACCGGCCGGCCCGGCCGGTCATCCCCTGGACCAGAATGCCCGAGGTTGCGTCAAGGTCGAGGAGCGACGGCAACGAAGGCCCGCGGCCGATCTTGTTGGGCGCGGCCGTGGCAGGCGGCCGGTCGCGGCAGATTTCCGGTCCGGGCACGGCCAGGGACCGCCGGGCCCCCACCGGAACCAGCTCGGACAGGAGGGCCATGGCCTCGTCCATGTCCTCGGCCACCAGAAGCGACGGCAGGCCAAGCCCCCGCAGCCGGGCCGCGCCCTCGGCCGCGCCGTTGCCCGCGAACCGGACCACCACCGGCCGGGGCGGCGGCGCGTCGCCGAGGGTCGCGGCCAGGGCCTCGGCCACGTCCAGGCAGGACAGGATGCCGCCGTACATGTTGACGCAGCAGGCCGCGACATGGGGGTCGGCGAAGATCAGGTCAAAGGCCGCCTTGATGCGGGGCGCGTCGGCCGTGCCGCCGAAATCGAGGAAATTGGCCGCAGTCAGGCCGGCCGCGTCCAGGGCGTCCATGGTGGCCATGGCCAGGCCCGCGCCGTTGGCCAGAAGCCCGATGCGGCCGGACAGGCTCACGAACGACAGGCCGTGGCCGCCGGCGCGCTTTTCGGCCGGAGTGCGGAACCGGTCGTCGCCGAACCGGGCCAGGGAGGGCGCCACGCACAGGGCGTGGTCGTCCACGACCACCTTGGCGTCCAGGGCGACGAACCGCCCGTCCGGGGTCACGGCCAGGGGATTGATCTCGGCCAGGAGCAGGCCGTTTTCCGCTACGGCCTGGAAAAGGCGGCCGAGCAGATCGGCAAAGGCCTCGAACCGGGCCGAGGGCAGGTCCAGGTGGAAAAAAGCCGCCCGGACCAGCCGGGGCGTGGGGGCATAGGGCGGCGGCACGTCGAGGACCAGGAGGTCCGGCGACCCGGCCAGCCCCTCCACGTCCCCGCCGCCCTGCCGGGCCACGGTCAGGCACAGGGCCTTGCGCTCCCTGGAGACCCCCAGGGACAGGTAGACGGCCCGCTCAAAGGCCACGGCCGGCTCCAGGCGCAAAAAGGGCGGCGTCTGGCCGCCCAGGGAAAGGTCGAAGAGCCGGGCGGCCGCGTCGGCCAGCTCGGCCGGGTCGTCCAGCCGGACCACGCCGCCGGCCTTGCCCCGGCCGCCGGACAGGGTCTGGGCCTTGAGGTACCAGGGCGCGGCAAAGGGCGGAATGAGCCCTGCCGCCTCGCCAGGGCCGATGACGACGCCCGGCGGCGTCTCGATGCCGGCCTCGGCGAGCAAGGCCTTGCCGGCGTGTTCGGTCAGTAGCATGGCCGAAGCTCCTTGGGTGCAACCGGACGATGGGACAGGGAGAAAGCCCTGGCGACCGCCCGCCGGCGCCGCCAGGACTTCCCTATCCTTTTTTTCCCTGAACAATCCAGACGTTGCCGCCCTCAGTCCTCGACCATGATGTCGGTCAGGTCCATGCGCTCCTCGTCCTCTCCCCCCTCTCCCGTGGGATCGGACAGGGCGATGGGCTGGCCGAGCTTTTTTTTCGCCTCCTGGTAGCCGAGATTGAAGGCGCGCAGGTTGGCGGCCCGGATTTTTTCCGGCAGCGCGACCTTGAGGCTTTTGCGCATGGCCTCGGGCCTGGCGAAGGGGAGCAGATAGGCCACCGCGCCGAGGGCCACCATGTTGGTGGCCTGGGGCACGCCCACCTGGTCCCGGGCCAGGGCCGTGAACGGCAGCCCGAGAAAGACGTTGGACGGGGTCTGTTTGACGAGTCCCGTGTCCACCAGGAGCGTGCCCCGGGGCTTGAGGTAATGGTAGTAGCTGCCGACCGCCTCCTGGGACAGGGCGACCAGCAGGTCCAGGTATTCGGTCTTGGGGTAGCTGATGGGCTCGGAACTGACCACCAGGTCCGACCGGCTGGCCCCGCCCCGGGCCTCCGGGCCGTAGCTCTGGGTCTGGGTCACATGGTAGCCGTGGGAAAGGGCCAGGGCCTGGCCGAGCCACTTGCCCATGGTCAGGATGCCCTGGCCGCCGAGGCCCGAGAGCCGAATCTCGTAGCGCGAAAGGGTGTGCAGGTCCTTGCCGTTCACGCCGCGCCTCCCTTTTTTTCCCGGACCGAGCGGCACATGGTTGCGTAGCGGGTCTCAAGCCCGGGCGCGTCGCGCTTGACAAAGACACCAAGCGGAATCCTGCCGTCCTTTTTCTCCAGTTTCTCATAGGCCTCGATCGGGACGCACCGGTCTTTCAGCCACCGGAACATCTCGACCGCGCTTTTGAATCCATTGCCCCGGCCGTACTGGGTGAAGCACGGGGTCAGGGCCTCGACGAGATTGAACCCCGGCTGGGACAGGGCGGCGGTGATCAGGCCGTCCAGGGCCTTGACGTGGTAGACCGTGCCCCGGGCCACGCCGCCGGCCCCGGCCGCGCGGGTCAGCTCCACGATGTCGAAGGCGCTTTCCAACTGGCCCATGGGGCTGGTGTGGGAATACGCGCCTTCGGGCGTGGTGGAGGAGCACTGGCCGCCGGTCATGCCGTAGATGAAGTTGTTGAGCACAAGGGCCGTGACGCCGATGTTGCGCCGGGCCGCGTGGATGAGATGGTTGCCGCCGATGGAAAAGGCGTCCCCGTCGCCCATGACCGCGATGACGGTCAGGTGGGGGCTGGCCATCTTGATGCCCGTGGCGATGGTGAGCGCCCGGCCGTGGGTGGCGTGGACCGTGTTGAAGTCCACGTAGGCGGCGATCCGGCCGGAGCAGCCGATGCCGGCCACGATGACCACCTCGTCCTTGGACAGGCCCAGGGCGTGGACGCTCCTGACCAGGGACCCGAGCACGATGCCGTGGCCGCAGCCCGGGCAGAAGACCAGCGGAAACTTCTTGTTGTGGCGCAGGTACTGGTGGATGAGCTGGGTGACTTCGGCCATGTCAGGCGATCTCCTTGAGGATCTGGGACGGCGTTATGATCTGGCCGTCGATGCGGTTGATGGTCCGCACCGTGGTCAGGCCCTCGTTGACCCGTTTGACCTCCCGGGAGATCTGGCCGACGTTGAGCTCGGGCACGACCACCAGCCGGCAGGTCCGCATCAGCTTTTCCACATGGGTCCGGGGGAACGGGTACAGGGTCCGCAGTTCCAAGAGTCCCGCCCTGACCCCGGCCTCCCGGGCCTGCCGGACGGCCAGCCGGGCCGAGCGGGCCACGCAGCCGTAGGCCACGACCAGGACCTCGGCGTCGTCCGTGTCCAGGTGGGTCACGAGCTGGACGTCGTGGTAGAACCGATCGATCTTGCGGAACTGCCGCTCGACCAGGGCCCGCACCTCCTCGGGCCGGGCCGTGGGAAAGCCGAGGGGATCGTGGGTCAGGCCGGTGACGTGGAACCGGTAGCCCGCGCCGAGCGGCGGCATGGGCGGCACGCCGCGCAGGGTCTCCTCGTAGGGCTTGTACCACTCCGGCGGCATGGTCGGGACGAGCCGGGAGAAGATCTCGAAATCCCCGGCCTCGGGCAACTCGATCTTCTCCCGGGTGTGGGCCGTGATCTCGTCCAGGAGCAGGATCACCGGGGTCCGGTACTTTTCCGCGAAATTAAAGGCCGTGACCGTCATCTCCAGGCACTCGGGCACGTCGGCCGCGGACAGGACGATGATGGGATGGTCGCCGTGGGTCCCCCACCGGGCCTGCTGCACGTCGCCCTGGCCGGGGCTGGTCGGCAGCCCGGTGCTGGCCCCGCCGCGCATGACGTCCACGATCACCAGCGGCGTCTCGGTCATGGCGGCGTAGCCGATCTGCTCCTGCATAAGGGAAAAGCCCGGCCCGGAGGTGGCGGTCATGGCCTTGCGGCCGGCCAGGGACCCGCCGATCACGGCCCCCATGGAGGCGATCTCGTCCTCCATCTGCAAAAAGACGCCGTCCGGCACATGGGGCAGGCGGCGGGCCATGGTCTCCATGATTTCCGTGGACGGGGTGATGGGATAGCCGGCGTAGAAGGTGCACCCGGCGGCCAGGGCCCCCTCGACCACGGCCTCGTTGCCGAGCACGAAGGCCTCGCGCCGTTTCCTGCGGACTTGCGAAGTCACGGCCTGCCCTCCTTGTCGTCGTTGGCGGCCGCGTCCGTTTCGGACGCCGGATCGGCCGTCTTGGCGATTTTCCTCCCGTTGCAGCCGTTGCCGTTTCGCGGGGCCACCAGGATGGCGAAATCCGGGCAGTGGGGTTCGCAGAAGCCGCAGTTGACGCAGGCCTCCTCGGAAACCACCCTGGCCTTGCCATCCGGGCCGAGCGCGAGTACCTGTTTCGGGCAGAATGCGACACAGATGCCGCAGCCTTTGCACCAGTCGGGATAGACGACGACGCGGTTTTGGCCTTGTTTCGACTCGGTCATGACACCTTCCCGGGAAGAGGATAAACGATTGGACCGGACTGTGCCGTGTTCGTCTCCCGGAGGCAATGCGGCGGGGCCGTTAATTTTTTTGCTCGACGAAATTGAAAATTTCCCATAGGGCGATAAAACTTTTTTCCGGAGGTTGACGTTATGGTGGCAAAAGGCCGGATTTCCTGGCTGCGGGCGCTTGTCGCGCTGTGCTGCGTTCTGGCCGCAACCCTGGGAGGCGTCAGCGCCGCCCGGGCTCAGGGAGGAAAACCCATGGTCAAGCTGACGACCAGCAAAGGCGACATCGTCATCGAACTGGACAAGGAAAAGGCCCCGATCACGGTCGAGAACTTCCTCAAGTACGTCAAGGCCGGCCACTACGACGGCACGGTCTTCCACCGGGTCATCAACGGCTTCATGATCCAGGGCGGCGGCATGGACAAGTCCATGAAGGAACGCGGCACCGAGGCCCCGATCCAGAACGAGGCCGACAACGGCCTCAAAAACAAGGCCTACACCATCGCCATGGCCCGCACCGCGGACCCGCATTCGGCCACGGCCCAGTTTTTCATCAACGTGGCCGACAACGGCTTCCTGGACCACACCGCGAAAAACCCGCAGGGCTGGGGCTACGCCGTGTTCGGCAAGGTGACCCAGGGCCAGGACGTGGTGGAGGCGATCAAGGCCGTGCCGACCATGACCAAGGGGTTTCACGAGAACGTGCCGGTCGTTCCGGTCATCATCGAAAAGGCCGAAGTGGTCAGCGAGTAGCCGCTGCGCCGCCCGCCCCGAAAGGCCGCCCCGGGACAACCGGAGCGGCCTTTTTCTTGCCCGTTGCGCAGCATCGCCGTTCCCCCGGGAACCGGACGTCGGGAAATTGCGCCGATCCCGCAAAAAGGTGTTGACGGTCCCGAGGGAGGCGCGTAGATATCCTCTTCTCGCGTGCGCCCGTAGCTCAGCTGGATAGAGTGCCGGACTACGAATCCGTAGGTCGCAGGTTCGAATCCTGCCGGGCGCACCAATAAAGAAATCAAGGCCTTAGCTCAGAAAGCTAGGGCCTTTTTCTTTGGTCCCACTCCATTTTGGTCTCACGGTGGTCCAACTATCTCGGGAAGACATGGGCAGGAGCGGGAAAATCAACAACCCTCCCCGGCTGTTGGTCCCACTAGTTCCACTTGGTCCCACAAAGCGAAAGCGGCCCACCTCCACCAGGGAAGCAGACCACCCATAATTCGGTTGTCGATGGCTAGACCATGGTTTTGAAGGCCGCCTTACGCACCATGCTCTTGACGCTCATGAACACACCTCCCCGCAAGGAGTGCCCTTCTGGTCTACGGTCTCCATCAACCTCTTGGCGTCGGCCACGATGTCCTCCAAGATGAACCACACGGCGGTAGCATCAAGCTCGGTCAAAGCGTTGGGATAGAATTTCAGCATCTCGGCCGTGAAGGATTCCCGGGCGTGAACTTTGTCTGCCAGGAAGTAGGGGTCGCGGCAAATGTCGTTCTTATCTCTGGCAGAAAAAGCAGGGCTCGCCCTTGAAACTATCATGCGCGCCAGAGACCCATGATCGGGAGATGTACCCTCGATACCTTAGTGACTATTGCGGAAGCCCTTGACTTTCCGGTTAAAAATGTTCGAAGAAAAATAGAGATATGCATATTGTCTGACACAAAAACTTTCTCATCTTAAAACGGCGACCTTTGCTTAGGAAGTAAAATGGAGGCAATACCACCGCCAAGAACAGATAATTTCTATGTTAAGTTAGCTGTAGGCTAAGAAAAGAAATAAAGGAGAACCCATGGTAGATCATCCATGCTTTACAAGACCTGAAGACGAAAACTGCAAGATTTGGCGCTACATGGATTTTACAAAATATGTAAGCATTCTTCAAACAAAATGTCTATTCTTTTGTCGCAGCGACCTATTTGAAGACCCATACGAGGGGGCCACATCCCATGCGAATGAAAAGCTTAGAGACACAATATACGAAGGAAATCCTCTTCCTGAAGAAGTAATAAAGCAGCTGTCACAATTTACAGAATGGGTTCGTCAATGGACATACATAAGTTGTTGGCACATGAATCAGTACGAGTCAGCTGCAATGTGGAAGCTTTACTGCACAACAAATGAATCCATCGCCATACAGACTTCCTACGCCACGCTTAGAAAAGCTTTACCTGACAAAGTATTTATTGGAACTGTAAATTATATTGATTACGAAAAGGATTGGCTTCCTGAAGGAAATGCATTTTGGCCATTCGTCCATAAGAGGAAATCTTTCGAACACGAACACGAACTTCGCGCCATTATTTCAGACCTCCCCGCGTCAGACAAAAGCATAAGCGTCGAAAAGTCTAATTCTCAACGCGGAGAATCTGTCTCTATTGATCCAGGCGAACTAATAGAATCTGTCCATATTTCCCCAGCTGCTCCAGCGTGGTTTGCAGATTTAGTTATTAATCTCACCCAAAAATACGGGTATTCATTTGGAGTGTCACAATCAGAATTGTCAAAAACCCCCGTATATTAATAATAACACCACAACAATGAAATGAGCCACAATATGACTGACACAACAATCCTGCATATCATTTCCAGTTACATGAACAACAAACCAACAAATTTTCAGCTAACCTACTGTTTAACCATCCAATTTGCTGAAAGCGGGTCTGGTGGCTATGACGTGGCAATGTCCGGTCGCTTGACGTTAGGCAGGCCGCAGCGCATAGAAAATCCATGACGCTCTTGTTCGACCAATCCAAGGCTATCGAGAAGGCCCTCGGCGAGGAAGCGGCCAAGCCGATCATTGAGGCCATCAATACTGTTGACGCCAGAACGCTTGCCGATCTGCGGGCCGAAGTGGCGACAAAGGCCGATATTGTCAGGCTGGAAGGCGAAATCAAACGCCTTGAGGTTCATGTAAAGGTGCTGATCGGCTTGACCGCGCTTGCAGTCGCCTTTTTCAGCCCGGTAGCTGAAAAGTTGCTGGCGCTCGTGAAATAGCTATTCGTCGACGCTTGGCCGGAGGAACCTCCTCGTCCTGTTATTCGGCCCGCTCCTTCCTTCCCCGAAAAAGCGAATCGCCGGAGAACCTCCCTAGCCCGTTTCATCCGTCATTCCCCGTTCTTCGTGGGGCCTACCGACAAGTGCGACAACCGATGAGGCGCCTGCTCCTCTCCCCTGCCGCTTCTCCCTTGCCTGCGACGGTTAGACGGCTTGCCGCTTCTCGCGTTCCATCTCCAAGGCCCGGCTCGCGAGCATGACGCTCTTGGGAATCATCTTGCTCCCCGTCTTGTAATAGATGACGGTCCGCCTTGTGATGCCAAGGGCTTCAGCCGCCTTTGCGGCGGAAAACCCCATGCGCTTCAGCCTGACCGCGAATGCCGCTGCTGGCCAGGCATTGCCTTGCTGTTCCCCGGCAAGCCGCCGTAGTGCATTGCCTCCCACTTCGCCCAAGGAAAGCCATTCCAGGCCTGATCCGTAGATACTGACCTGAACCGCGGCAAAAACTCAGGGTGCCGGAGCTTGCCCCAGACAGGTCCTCCTGCAGACCGTGGGTTTCTCTTGGTGCCCTGCGCGACACTGCCCGCGTGGATATTGGCGGCTGTCCCCGCGGCCACTGCCCGGACGACTGCGCTTCCAACGTAGCGACCGCCCAAGGCCTCCTGTCGATGCCACCAAGCCGCCGCACGCCGGACATGGCGCAGCGGCCAGGCCAGCCCAGAGGCCTAGGCCGCCCTGGCGGCCAGGATCCGCGAGCCGTTGGGACCGGTGAAATCGAGGAGCCGCACGTCCCGCAGGCCGGCCCGCTCCAGCATGGCCTTGATCTCCCCCTGGCTGTAGGACTGGCCCCGGTCCGTGCCGAGGAGCATGTTGAGGGCGAACAGGGCGGCGAATTCCGGCCCGGCCGCGGCGTCGTCCAGCATGAATTCGTGCACGAAGAGCAGGCCGCCGGGCGAAAGCGCCCGAGCCGCCTTGCCGAGGATGGCGGCGCAGCCTTCCGGGTCCTCGGCGTGGAGGATCTGGGACAGCCAGGCCACGTCGTAGCCGCCCGGCACCGGATCGCGCAGGTAGTCCCCGGCCGCGAAATCCACCCGGTCCGCCACGCCGAAACGCCGGCTGACCGATTGCGCGAACTCCCGCGACGTCTCCAGATCGTACACCGTGGCCCGCAGCCCCGGATTGGCCAGGCAGAAATGGACGGCATAGGTGCCCGGTCCGCCGCCGAGGTCGAGCAGCCGCCTGCGTCCCGCGAGGTCGATGTCCCTGGCCAGCCCCGGCGCGATGGCCAGGGCCAGGTCGAACATGCCCATGAGGAAGTCCGCCCGGTCCCCGGCCTCGGATTCCGGGCTCATGTGCGCCCGCACGGCCCGGCCGGTGCGGACCGCCTCCGGCAGCCGGGTCCAGGAAGGCATGAGCCGGCAGTGGTGGCGGATGATGTGGCACACGGTGCGCGGCGACCGGGAATCCAGGAACTCCCGGGCCGTGTCCGTCAGGCCGTAGGCCGGTCCCGACGTGTCCAGCAGGCCCATGGCGTCCAGGGCCCGCAGGAGCATGCCCAGGGCCCGGGCGTCGCAGCCCAGGCGCGGGGCCAGGTCCTCCGGGGTCATGGCCCCGTCGCCGAGGGGGGTGAAGACGTCGAGCATCACCCCGGCGTGCAGGGCGCAGGTCTTCCAGTAGCCGCCGGAAATCCCGAGCAGCGCGGCCGGGGACAGGGGCGCGGCGGCATGGTTCGTGTCGGGCATGGCGATCCTCGCGGTTGGTTGCGCCGCCGCAAGGCGGCCTGGACGTTTGCACCGATCCACCCTCGGCCTTGTACGCCACCCCGCGCCTCCCTGGCAATCCGGCCGCAAGCGGCGGCCCGCCCCGTTGCCCGTTCTCCTGTTCGCGCTTGACGCCCCGCGTCCGAATGCTGCAAGAATGGGACAGAACTTTTCATCCGACCAGGAGGACCATCATGACCACCACACGCCTTCAAAGGCTCGCGCAGGGGATGCTCATCGGTTCGCTCCTCATCCTTGGCCTGACCGGCTGCGTCCGCCGCACGCCGCCGCCCGCGGCCTACGTCCCGCCGACGACCACGGCGCAACCGGCCAGCGCGTATGCGGCCCAGCCCAATGTCCGGCGGTTCGTGGTCACCGAAACCCAGCAGCGCTATTACGTGGACAGCCAGGGCCGGATGCACCACATCGTGCGCGAGGTGACCCAGCCGACCGGCGGCATGGTCTACTACATCGAAAACGACGCCAGGCCCTACTACATCGACGAGAGCCAGCGGCTCTACTACCGGGAGCCGACCGGCGGCATCTTCTACATCGACGAGGTCAAGACCATCCAGCCGTCCGGACCGTCCGGCGTCTATCCCCAGCCCGGGTACCATCCGGGCTATTATGCCTCGCCCCAAAGTGGACCGGGCCTCTACTACACCGTGCCGGACTCCCCGCGCCCCGGGTACCAGCAGCCCGGCTATCCGCAGACCTATTATCCGCAGGCCGGCTACCAGACCGGCTATCCGGCCATGTCGGGCGAATCCTGCGCCAGCCAGTACCAGCGGTGCGTCGAAGCCTGCCGCGGGGTGTCCCGGAGCACGGCCCACACCCTGCCCCAGTGTCTCAGCAATTGCGAGACGATCCGGAACAACTGCCGCTAAGGCGGGCCGGCCACTCCTGACGCCCTTGCGCCGCCGCGTCCCCGCCAGACGGCAAGGCGGCCCCCCTGCCGCACCGGCCGTCCCCCCTTCGGCGCGGCCGCCCTCCGGATGGCCGGGCCTGGTTCCCGGGCGGGAAACAGGCCCGGCCATCCCAGGCAATGCCTCGCCCCCCCCGGAACGCGACCCCGGTTCCGAGCCAGCCCGATTTCTGCCGCCCGGCGAAAGAAGCCGCGGCTTCCCGACCCACGCCAGCGGCCCGTTTTTTCCCGTTGCCCCGGCCCCGGCTTCCATGCCATTTTTCCGGGGCGAACAGGGTTCCCTGTCCGCGCACCCTCTTGCGACGGAGCCAAGCGGCATGGGAGCCCCTTTCACCGACGCCGACATCGCGCGGTCTCTGTCCCGGCCGCTTCTGGCCGTGGACGGAGACGGCCGGGTGGCCGCCTCCAACCCGGCGGCCGTGGCGCTTTTGGGCTCCGAAGCGGCAGGCCCCGGCGCCGCCTTGCCCCTGGCCCGGCCGGATCTGTGGCGGCCGGTGGCCCGGTGCCTGGCGGAAGGCAGGCCGGGCCGGGCCCGGATCGAGGCCGGGGAAAAAGACCTGGACTTCAGCCTCGCGCCCATTGTCCGGGACGGCCGGACCGTGGGCGCGACCATCCTCGGCGACGCCCCGGACGGCGGCCACGGCCTGGACGGCCGGTTGCGCCCGATCCTGGATTCCGTGTCCGACGGCATCTGGATCTGCGACGGCGACGGCACCATCCTGGAGATCAACGCCGCCTCCCAGCGGCTCAACTCCATCCGGGCCGCCGACTACATCGGGAAAAACGTCCAGTGCATCGTGGCCGAACGCATGGTCGACCGGTCGGCCACCCTGGACGTCATCGCCACCCGCCGCCAGGCCAGCATGATCCAGCACATCACCCGCACGGGAAAACAACTCCTGGTCACGGGCACCCCGGTCCTCGACGCCCGGGGCGAGGTGGCCCTGGTGGTGGTCAACGAGCGGGACGTGACGGAACTGACGAACCTGCGCCAGAGCCTGCAAAACGCCCGGACCGTGGAGGAGCGCTACCGCAGCGAACTGGCCGAGTTGTCGCTTTTCGAGCTGTCCCAGAAAGACATCGTGGCCCAGAGTCCGCAGATGCAGCGGACGCTGCGCACCCTGCTCAAGCTCGCCCAGATGGACGCGACCCGGGTCCTGCTCCTGGGCGAATCCGGCACCGGCAAGGGACTGTTGGCCAAGTTCCTGCACCAGGTCAGTCCCCGGGCCCAGAAACCGTTTATCCAGATCAACTGCCCGGCCGTGCCCGAGAACCTGTTCGAGGCGGAACTGTTCGGCTACGAGCGGGGCGCGTTCACCGGGGCCAGGGAGGGCGGCAAGGCCGGGCTCATCGAACTGGCCATGGGCGGGACACTGTTTCTCGACGAGGTGGGCGACATCCCGCTGCCGGTCCAGGCCAAGCTGCTCAAGTACCTCGACGACCACGAACTGCGCCGCCTGGGCGGCGGCGAAGCCCGGACCGTGGAGTGCCGCGTGGTGGCCGCCACCAACTGCGATCTGGAAGGGCTCGTCGAGGCGCGGCAGTTCCGCAAGGACCTCTATTACCGGCTCAACACCTTCATCGTGCGCATCGCCCCCCTGCGCGAACGCCGCGACGACATCTTCGGCCTGGCCGAATTCTACCTCTCCCAGCAAAACGCCCGCCACGGCAAGGCCAAGCGCCTCTCCCCCAAGGCCATGCGGTTCCTGGAGGCCTACGACTTTCCAGGCAATGTCCGCGAACTGGTCAACCTGATCCAGAAGGCCTTTGTCATGAGCGACGACGACGACCTGACCGAAGCCCTGGCCGAGGCCCTGACCGGCGACGGCCCCCTGGAGAACTCGCGGCCCGGGCCGCGGCGACTGGTCGAGTCCACGGACCAGACCAGCCTGCGCCGCCTGCGCGAGGCCATGGCCGCCTGCCGGACCACGCGCCAGATGGCGGCCTACCTCGGCGTCAGCCAGTCGACCGTGGTGCGAAAGCTCAAACGCTACGCTCTGACCCGGCCCTGACCGACCCGAAGCCCCCGGGCCCACGCCGGCCCCGGACATGCCGCCCTTGGCGCCCCGGACAGGCCGGCGGCCGGACGCCCGGCGCGGGCCGAGCGGATTGGGCCGGGCCGCTGCAGCCGCTGTGATTCGCATATGAATCACGGCTGTCGGACGCGGCCGCCCGCGCCGCTGCGGCGTCGGCAGGCGGCCCGTGGTGTCGTATTTCTTATCCATCTCGAATTTTTTATCTTTATTTTGTTCGTTGCCGCCGCCGCAGCCGCTGTCTCCGGGACCGACCCAGATTCCGGCGACCCGCTCCGCGCAGCAACCATTTGATTCAGTAATGAATCGAACATATCCCTATTTTTTTCTTGATGATTTACAAAATTGCTGATCCATTCTTGGATCAAAATTTCTGCACGCCGTTGGCCATTATTCTATAACCATATAAAACAATTAATAAAATATTGAAAATTCATCCTGGCGTAGTTCTTGCTCAATCCGTCTTCTCCCGCTGCGGTTCATTTTGGTACGAGGCGCTTTTGCCACGAACAGACAACCCCGAGGATGCTCCGTGAACACCACCGACAAGACGCAAGAACTGCAAGCCCTGCGCGAACGCTATGTCCCCAAGGGACATCCCAACGCCACGCCCTTTTTCGTCGAATCCGCCAAGGGCGCTTTGCTTCGCGACGTCACCGGACGCGAGTTCATCGATTTCGTCGGCGGCATCGGCGTCTTGAATGTCGGCCACTGCAATCCCAAGGTCGTGGCGGCGATCAAGGACCAGGCCGGACGCTACCTCCACACCTGCTCCATGGTCACCATGTACGAGCCGTATCTCCAGTTGGCCAAACGCCTCAGCGAGGCCGCCCCGGGCGACTTTGCGAAAAAGGCCATTTTCGTCAACAGCGGCTCCGAAGCCGTGGAAAACGCCGTCAAGATCGCCCGCAGCCACACCGGCCGCGCCGGCGTCGTGACCATGAAAAACGCCTTCCATGGCCGCACGCTTCTGGCCATGTCCATGACCAGCAAGGTCAAGCCCTACAAATACGGTTTTGGCCCCATGGCTCCGGAAATCTACCAGTTCCCCTATTACGCCTACTGCTACCGCTGTCCCCTGGGGCTCACCCCGCAAAAATGCGGCGCGGCCTGCGCCGACAAGCTGCGGGAGTTTTTCACCGGAACCGTCGCGGCCGAGCAGATCGCCTGCATCGTGGCCGAACCGGTCCAGGGCGAAGGCGGTTTCATCGTTCCGCCGGCGGAATTTTTCACCAAGCTGCGCGCCATCTGCGACGAGACCGGCATCGTGTTCGTGGCCGACGAGATCCAGTCCGGTTTCGGCCGCACCTCCAAGATGTTCGCCATGGAGCACTTCGGCGTGGCCGCCGACCTCACGACCGTGGCCAAGAGCATGGGCGGCGGCCTGCCCCTGGCCGGCGTGGTCGGCAGGGCGGACATCATGGATTCCGTGCCCCCCGGCGGCATCGGCGGCACCTACGGCGGCAATCCCCTGGCCTGCCGCGCCGGTCTGGCCGTGTTCGACGCCTTCGAGCAGGACAACCTGCTGGCCAAGGCCGAACGCCTGGGCAACGCCGTCAAACGCCGGTTCGCCTCGTTTAAAAAGAACTACGCGCTTGTCGGCGACGAACGCGGACTCGGGGCCATGCGGGCCATCGAGTTCGTTTCCGACCGCGCCGCCAAGACCCCCTGCCCCGAAGCCGCCAAGGGCGTGGCCAAGTACTGCCAGGAAAACGGCCTGCTCGTGCTGTCCTGCGGCAACTTCGGCAACTGCATCCGGGTGCTCATGCCGCTGGTCATCACCAGCGACCAACTCAAGCGCGGCCTGGACATCATGGAAGACGGCATTCGCGAGGTGACCAAGACCCTCGGCAAATAGGCAAGGCCCGACCGACACCAACCGACAACCAAGGGGTATGGCATGAACACGGGGTATAGGGGATCGTTACTGACCGGCGTCCTCGGCGCGGCCATCTGCGCCGTCCTGGCCATTTCGCCGGCCGCGGCCGCGGACAAGACCATCAAGATCGGCAACGTGGAGCCGCTGTCCGGTCCGTCGGCCTCGGTCGGCGTCCAGGGCAAACAGGCTCGGGAAATGGCTGTCGAGGAAATCAATGCCGCCGGCGGCATCAAATCCCAGGGCGGGGCCAAGCTCGAACTGGTCTATGCCGACAGCAAATCCGACCCGACCGTCGGCGTCTCGGAAACCGAACGCCTGATCAACACCGAAAAGGTCAACCTCATGACCGGCTGCTGGAACTCGGCCGTGACCTACCCGGCCACGCAGGTCTCCGAGCGCTACGGCATCCCCTTTGTGGTGCCCGTGGCCGTTCGCGACACCATCACCGAGCGCGGGTTTAAAAACGTCTTCCGGGTGGCCGCCAAGGACTCCTGGTGGGTCCGCGACCAGTTCCGGTTCCTGAAAGACATGCAGGAGGAAACCGGGGTCAAGCTCAAGACCATCGCCTTTGTCTTCGAAAACGGCGACTGGGGCACCGGTTTTGCCGAGAAGTGGCGCGAACTGGCCAAAAAAGACGGCTACCAGATCGTCCTGGACGAGCCTTACCCCAGCACGGCCACGGACCTGACGCCCGTGGTGACCAAGCTCAAGACCGCCAATCCAGACATCGTCATGCTCGTGTCCAACGCGGCCGACGCCATCCTTTTGACCAACAACATGGCCGAGATGCAGGTCAGGCCCAAGGTCGTCCTGGCCAGCGGCGGCGGCCATGCCGATCCCAAGTTCCTGGAAAACACCGACACCAACGCCCTCGGCCTCTTCGACGAAGTCGAGTGGAACACCGACGTGAACAAGCCGGGCGCCAAGGAAACCAACGCCAAGTTCAAGAAAAAGTACGGGTACGACATGACCGGCGAGTCCGTGGACGCCTACGTCGCCATGTACGTCATCGCCGACGCCCTGGAGCGGGCCGCCTCCACCGATCCGGCCAAGGTCCGCGACGCCCTGGCCGCCACCAACCTGACCACCGGACCGGCCATGATCGTCTCCTACGACGGCGTGCAGTTCGACGAGGCCGGCCAGAACAAGAACGCCGGCATCGTCATCGTCCAGGTGGCCAAGGTCGACGGCAAGCCCGAGCGCGTGACCGTGTGGCCGAAGGCCGCCCGCCGCGCCGGCTACACCCCTGTCTTCCCGGCCAACAAATAACCGCTACGTTCCCGTCAACGCCCCGGACCGCGCCCTGGCGGCCCGGGGCCAAACGTCCGGAGAGGCCTCATGACCGCGGTGATTCAGGCGACGCTTGGCGGCATCATGATGGGAGCCATGTACGGGCTGACGGCCCTTGGACTCACCCTGATCTTCGGGGTGATGAAGGTGGTCAACTTCGCCCACGGTTCCCTGCTCATGGTCGGCATGTTCAGCGCCTATTGGCTGATCAAACTCACGGGCATCCACCCGTACCTGGCCCTCTTCATCGTCCCGCCCGTCCTGTATGTCTTCGGCTACTACCTGCAGGACGTGGTCATCAAACCCGTGTTCAAGGCCGAACGCCAGGTCCGTGAACCGCTGACCGTCATCATCGTCACCACCGGCGTCTGGTACGTGCTCGACAACCTGGCGCTGATGCTCTTTGGGGCCGAATACCGCACCGTGCGCACGGCCATTTCCAACAAATCCTTCGCCCTGGGCGACCTGATCGTTTCCGTGCCGAAATTTTCCGGCTTCGTGGTGGCCGTGCTGACGGCCGTGGGCCTGGCCCTTTTCATGCGCAAGACCAAGATCGGCATGGCCCTTCGCGCCACCAGCCTCGACCGCGAGGCCGCCAACCTGATGGGCATCGACCAGTACAAGGTCTACAACATCGCCTTCGGCCTCGGCACGGCCATCGCCGGCATCGCCGGCTGCGTGCTCATCCCCTTTTACTACGTCTACCCGTCCGTGGGCGTGGTCTTCGACATCCGGGCCTTCATCATCGTGGTCCTCGGCGGCCTCGGCAGCATCCCGGGCGCGCTTTTAGGCGGACTGGTCATCGGCGTCATTGAATCGGTCTTTTCGCAATTCATGGCCTCGACCTGGACCGAAGCCATCATCTACGCCATTTTCCTGATCATCCTCTTTGTCAAACCCTCGGGCTTTTTCGGCCACAAACAGGACTGGTAGGAGGCGCATCGTGAGCCGAAAACAACTCGATTCCACACTGCTTGGCCTGGCCGCCCTGATCGCCTTCGGGCTGCCCCTGGCGGTCAAAAGCCCCACCTATCTGCAACTCCTCATCTTGCTCTTTTTCTACGCCTATCTGACCACGGCCTGGAACCTGGTCGGCGGCTTCGCCGGGGTCCTGCCCCTGGGGCACTCCCTGTTCGTCGGCATCGGGGCCTACACCTCGACCATCCTGACGCTCCAGTACGGCGTCTCTCCCTGGATCGGCATGCTGGCCGGGGGACTTTTGGCCGCCCTTTTCGGGGTCGTCATCGGACTGCCCACCTTCCGGATGCGCGGGGCCTACTTCTGCCTGTGCACCATCGCCTTTGCCGAAGGCCTCCGGGTCATGGTGGAAAACATCGACACCCTGGGCCCGTTGCGCATAAACGGTCCCCGGGGCCTCCTCATCCCCCTCAAGCAGACCTCCTTCTGGGACTACCAGTTCATGTCCAAGGAGCCCTACTACTACATCATCCTGGTCATGCTCGTCCTGGTCCTGGCCCTGACCTGGTTCATCTCCCGGTCCAAGATCGGCTACTACCTGGCCGCCGGCGGCGAGGAGCCCGAAGCCGCGGCCGCCCTTGGCGTCAACGTGGCCAACTGCAAGCTGTTGGCCATGGCCTTGTCCTGTTTCCTGACCGCCCTGGCCGGCACGTTTTACGCCCAACTCATGCTCTACTTCTATCCCAAGGGCCTGATGGGCCTGGACCTGTCCTTTGAGATCGCCTTCATCGCGCTTATCGGCGGACGCGGCACCATTGCCGGCCCGGTCATCGGCGCCCTGGTCCTGCGGCCGGTCAACGAGTTCACCCGCATCTATCTGAGCGACATGCTGCCGGGCCTGCACCTGGTCATCTTCGGACTGATCCTCATCCTGGTCATGCTCTACAAGCCCCAGGGCCTGACCGCCCCCCTGGCCGCCGCCTACGACCGGCTGGCCCGCAGGATCACCCGGGAGCCAGAAGCCGCAAGCCCCGCCCCGGGAGCCGTCACGGAAGCCGCCAAGGGAGCAGCCCAATGAGCAACATCCTTGAAATACAAGGCCTGACCAAGCATTTCGGGGGCCTGACCGCTGTCAGTTCCCTGGACCTGCACATACAAAAGGGCGAGATTCTGGCCCTGATCGGCCCCAACGGCGCGGGCAAGTCCACGGTCTTCAACCTGGTGGCCGGCGTCTACGGCCCGTCGGAAGGAACCATCCGCTTCAAGGGCCGGGAGATCCACGGCCAGAAGCCCTGGGACCTGTGCCGCCTCGGCCTGGCCCGGACCTTCCAGATCGTCAAGCCCTTTGCCGGCAAGACCGTGCTCTACAACGTCATGGTCGGGGCGTTCTTGCACACCAACTCCACGCACAAGGCCCGGGAGCGGGCCGAAGAGGTCATGGCCACCCTTGGCCTCGACCACCTGCGCGACCGTCTGGCCGGCAACCTGACCATCGCCGACCGCAAGCGCCTGGAGATCGGCAAGGCCCTGGCCACGGACCCGGAACTGCTGCTCCTGGACGAAGTCATGGCCGGCCTGCGTCCCACCGAGGTCGACGACATGATCGCGGTCATCAAGACCCTGCGGGACCGTGGGGTGACCGTATTCGTCATCGAACACATCATGCGGGCCGTCATGGCCCTGTCCGACCGGGTGGCGGTCATCCACTTCGGCCAGAAGATCGCCGAAGGCGCGCCCCAGGACGTCACCAGGGACGAAAACGTCATCAAGGCCTACCTGGGAGGGGAATATGGCGCTGCTTAGCGTGGAGCATATCGACGTGGCCTACGGCGACGTCCAGGTCATCCACGACCTGTCCCTGACCGTGGAGGAAGGGGAGGTCGTCAGCATCATCGGCGGCAACGGCGCGGGCAAGTCGAGCCTTTTGAAGGCCATTTCCGGGCTCCTGCCCCCGACTTCCGGCGTCATCCGGTTCAGGGGCGAACCCATTCAGGCCCTGCCTGCCGAACGGATCGTGGAGCGCGGCATTGTCCACGTGCCCGAGGGACGCCGGCTCTTTTCGCTGATGACCGTGGCCGAGAATCTCGAAATCGGGGCCTACGCACCCCGGGCCCACAAGGTCCGGGCCAAGACCATCCGCCAGGTCTACGAGCTCCTGCCGAGGCTGCTGGAACGCCAGGCCCAGGTGGCCATGACCCTTTCCGGCGGCGAGCAGCAGATGGTGGCCATCGGCCGGGGGCTCATGGCCCTGCCGGGCATCCTGATGCTCGACGAGCCGTCGCTTGGCCTGGCCCCCATCCTGGTCAAATCCATCTTCGACACCCTGCGCAAGATCGCGGACACCGGCACCACCGTTTTGCTGGTCGAACAGGACGTCAACCATTCGCTGAAGCTGTCCGACCGCGGCTACGTGCTGGAGCACGGCCGGGTGGCCCTGGAAGGGCAGGCCGGGCAACTCCTCGAAAACCCTCATATCAAATCAGCGTACCTCGGCATTTAAACAGTCCAGGGGGTCCGGGGGGATGATCCCCCCGGCCGCCGGAGGCATCTTTCCCAGGAACCAACCATGCACGGATTCTACGGACGCATCCTCTCCATCGACCTGACACGCCGGCAGGCCGCCATCGAGCCGGCCAACCAAGCCCACCTTACCGCCTATCTCGGCGGCAAGGGCCTGGCCACGCGGCTGCTCCTCGACCGCAACCCGGCCGGCGTCGATCCACTCGCCCCGGACAACCGCCTCGTCTTCGCCACCGGGCCGCTGTGCGGCGGCGTCACCTGGGGGGCCAGCCGGTTCGGCGTGTTTACCAAGTCCCCCCAGACCGGCTTTTACGCCGAGTCTTACGCCGGCGGCCGCACGCCCCAGGCCGTGGACGCGGCCGGGTACGACGCCCTTGTCGTCACCGGCGCGTCCGACACGCCCGTGGCCCTGACCATCCACCCCGACGGGTGCGCCTTCCACGACGCAACCGCGCTCTGGGGCCGGGACGTCTACGCCGCCGACGTCATGGCCCGGCAGGCTTTCACCCTGCCCCGCGACGACGCCAAGCGGGTCGGGGCCGTGGTCATCGGCCCGGCCGGGGAAAACCTGTCGCGCCTGGCCATGATCGCCAACGAACGGTGGCGGTGCGCCGGCCGGGCCGGCGTCGGCGCGGTCATGGGCAGCAAGAAGCTTAAGGCCATCGTCTTCCAGGGCGACCGCCAGCGCGTGGCGGCCGATCCTGCCGGGCTCGCCGCCTATGCCGCCGCCTTTGCCAAGGCCGGCAGGGAGAACAAGGGCGTCAAGGCGTATCGGGCCATGGGCACCACCATGATGGTGGCGCTCATGAACACGGCCGGGGCCTTTCCGGCCAGGTACTGGTCCCAGGGGACCTGCGACCACTGGAAAAAGATCTCCGGCGAGACCTTTCATGCGGAACACGCGGTCAAGGCCCACGCCTGCGCCAAGTGCTTCATGTCCTGCGGCCGCATGGCCACCCTGGCCTCGGGCCGCCACCAGGGCCTGACCTTGGAAGGACCGGAATACGAGACCATCTACGCCTTCGGCGGCCTGTGCATGATCGAGGACATGGCCGAAATCGTGTATCTAAACGACTTGTGCGACCGCCTGGGACTTGACACCATCACCGCCGGCAACCTCTGCGCCTTCACCGTGGAGGCCGTCAAACGCGGCCGGGTTTCCTACCCCATCGCCTACAACGACCCGGACGGCGCGGCCCGCCTCATCGAGGACATCGCCGCCGGCCGGGGCATCGGAGCGGTCCTCGGCCAAGGCATCAAGGTCGCGGCCAAGGCCTGGGGCCTTTCCGACCTGGCCGTCCACGTCAAGGGCATGGAGCCGCCGGGCTACGATCCCCGGGTCCTCAAGGGCATGGGCCTGGCCTACGGCACTTCGGCCCGGGGGGCCTGCCACCTGCGCACCACGTTTTACAAGCCCGAGCTCTCCGGCATGATCCCGCCCGACGCGGTCGCAGGCAAGGCGGCCATGCTGGTCGACTTCGAGGACCGGCTGACCATCTTCGACACGCTGATCCTGTGCCGGTTTTTCCGCGACCTCTACACCTGGGAAGAGCTGACCAGGGTCGTTTCCCTGGCCACGGGCCTGGACGCCTCGGTCGAAGCCCTGCGGCGCACGGCCGCGGCCATCACGGACATGACCCGGATGTTCAACCTGCGCGAGGGCCTGACCCCGGCCGACGACCGCCTGCCGGCCCGCCTCCACCGGGAGGCCCTGCCCGACGGCCGCTGCCTGCCGGAAGCGGACATGGAGACGATGCTGGCCGACTACTATCGGTTGCGCAACTGGTCGGCCGCCGGCGTTCCCAACCCCGAAGCCGGGCTGTAGGCCGGCCCGGCCCCAACACCATCAGCCCAGGAGCGAACCCATGCTTGTTGGCGATTGGATGTCGAAGGACGTGGCCACGGTGACCGAGGACGTCTCCATGATCAAGGCCGGCCGGATCATGCGCGACAAGAAGATCCGCCGCCTGCCCGTGGTGGACAGGGAAGGCAGGCTCATCGGCATCGTGTCCGAGCGCGACCTCAAGGCCGCCTCGCCGTCCTCGGCCACGACTCTCGACATGTACGAGATGACCTACCTGCTTTCGGAACTGAAGATCAAAGGCATCATGACCAAGGACCCGCTTTCCATCCGGCGGACCGACACGGTGGAGCGGGCGGCGCTTATCATGCGCGACCGCAAAATTGGGAGCCTGCCCGTGGTGGACGAGGCCGGCAAGGTGGCCGGCATCATCACGGACACCGACATCTTCCGGTTGTTCGTCTCCATTACCGGCATCGACCAGGGCGGCATCCAGATCGGCGTGCGTCTGGCCACGGCCGAGGGGAGCCTCAAGCCCGTCCTCGACGCCCTGCGGCACCATGAGGCCCGCATCATCAGCATCCTGTCGTCCTACGACCGGTCCGACGCCAACCGGCGCGACGTGTCCATCCGCATCCAGGGACTGCCCGAGACCAAGGAGCGCGCGCTGCGTTCCGTGCTCGAAGCCGCCGCCCGGATCCTCTACTGGACCCGCGACTGACCGTTTCCCGCCGTCCCCCCGGGACCTCGCGCCGAGGTCCCGGGAAGTCCCCCATGGCGTGGGTTTTCGGCCCCTTCCCATTTGCCGTTTGACCGGAAATCCGCGTTGGGTCATAAGCTTGGCCATGATGATCGCACACCCCGCCGGCGCCTCCCTGCCGGCGCTGCTTCGCTCCCTGGCCCCATGCGTGGTCGCCGTCTCGGGCGGCGTGGACAGCCTGCTTCTGGCCGTGGTGGCCGGACGGACCCTCGGCGACCGGGTGGTCATGGCCCATGGGATCGGCCCGGCCGTGCCGCCGGACGACACCGGCCGGGTCCGGGCCACGGCCGCGTCCGAAGGCTGGGACCTGCGCGAAATCGTTGCCGGCGAACTGGGCGACCCCGACTATGTCCGCAACCCCGTGGACCGCTGTTTTTTCTGCAAAAGCCGGCTCTATGCCGCCCTTGGCGACCTGGCGGCCGAAGCCTTTCCCGGCCGGACCGTCGCCGTCCTGTCCGGGGCCAATGTCGACGACCTGTCCGACTACCGGCCCGGCATGGAGGCGGCCGGCAGATTCGGCGTCCGCCACCCCATGGTCGAGGCCGGCATGGCCAAGGCCGACGTCCGGGCCGTGGCCCGGGAACTCGGCCTGCCCTTTGCCGAGCTCCCGGCCTCGCCCTGCCTGTCGAGCCGCATCTTCACCGGCACGCCGGTCACGGCCGAACGGCTGGCCGCCGTGGCCGAGGCCGAGGCGAGGCTCAGGCGCGAGGCCGGCCTGACCGTGGTCCGCTGCCGCATCCAGGGCGCGGCCATGCGGGTGGAGCTCGACCCGGACGTCCTGGCCGATCCCGCCGCCATGGCCGCCGTGGCCCCGGTCCTGGCCTCCCTGCAACACGAACTGCCGGCCCGCTACGCCTGCCTGTCCGGGGTGTCCCTGGACCCCAGGGGCTACGCGCGCGGCCGGGCCTTCACGAGAACGTAAGCATGGCAGTCTCTTCCGACCACTCTCCCATGGATGTCCTGTTCGACCACAGCCGCAGGGAGCGCATCGGCCTTCCGGAAACGGTCTTCTGCCAGGGCAAGCCCTGCGACACCCTCATCCGCCTGGTCCGCGACCAGGCCGCCCCGGGCGCGTCCCCGCTCCTTTTCACCCGACTGGCCCCGGACGTGTACGAGGCCTTCCCCGAGGACGCCCAAAACGCCCTGGACTATCATCCGCTTTCCTGCACGGCCTTTGGCGGCGTCCTGCCCCGCCGGGGCCCGGGCCGGGTGGCCGTGGTCTCGGCCGGCACCTGCGACGGCCCCGTGGCCTGGGAGGCGGCCCGGACCCTCGCCTACCTCGGCATCGACCACACCCTCTACGAGGACAGCGGCGTGGCCGGCCTGTGGCGGCTGGCCGGACGGCTGGAGGAGATTAACGGCCACGAGGTGGTGATCATTGCCGCCGGCATGGACGCGGCCCTGGCCACGGTCCTCGGCGGGCTGACCCCGAAGCCCGTGGTGGCCGTGCCGACCTCGGTCGGCTACGGCGTGGCCACGGCCGGCAACGCCGCCCTGGCCGCCATGCTCTCGAGCTGCGCCCCGGGCGTGTGCGTGCAAAACATCGACAACGGCTACGGCGCGGCCTGCGCCGCCGCCCGCATCGTGGGGCTGCTCCATGGCTGAGCGCATCCTGGTCCTGCGCACGCCCTCGGGCCTCAGCGGCGATATGCTGGTTGCCGGCCTGGCCGGCCTGGCCGGGCTGGACGCGGCTGGCTTCGCCGACGCCCTGGCCGCCGTGGGCCTGCCCGAACTCGTCGGCGCGGCCGCCGTCGTCCCCAAAAGCGTGGACGGCATCGCCGGCCTCGGCTTGCGCGTCACCCTGCCCCAGGCCCACGAACACCGGCATCTGGCCGACATCCGGGCCGTCATCCAGGCCGGTGGATTGGCGCAATCGGCCAAGGACGCGGCCCTGCGCGCCTTCGAGCTCCTGGCCGAGGCCGAGGCGGCCGTGCACGGGGCCTCGCCCGAGGAAGTCCATTTTCACGAGGTCGGGGCCCTGGACAGCATCCTCGACGTCTGCCTGGCCTGCGAACTGTTCGCCCGCCTGGCCCCGGACCGGTTCGTCTGCTCGCCGCTTCCGGTCTGCGACGGCGCGGTCCGGTGCGCCCACGGCCTCCTGGCCACGCCCGCCCCGGCCGTGCTGCGCCTGCTGGCCGGCATCCCGGTCTACGGCATCGAGAGCAGCGGCGAGACCGTGACCCCCACGGCCGTGGCCGTGCTCAAGGCCCTTGGCGCGACCTTCGGCCCCTGGCCGGCCCTGGTCCTCGACCGCCACGTCCGGGCCTACGGCAACAGGACCGTGCCCGGCGTGCCCAACGGGGCCGTCTTCGCCCTGGGCCGGTCCTTCGACCGGGCCGCCCCCGATCCCGGCCACGGCCATGCCCACGACCATGCGCCCTCCCACAGCCATCCAGGAGACGCCTGATGCGCCCCGTTCCCTCCCTCGCCCTCGCCCTGCTCCTGGCCTGTGCCGCCCTGCCCGGCTGCGCGCCCAAGTCGGGCGTCGTGTCCGAAACCACGGCCGATGCCGAGGCCCTGGTCAAGCCCGAACCAGGAAAGGCCCCTCCGGCGGCCGCGCCCCCGGCCCCGCCCCCCCCCGCGACCCACCCCCCGCAGGCCGCGGCCCCGTCCGCCCCCCCCCCGGCCCAGACCAAGGAGACCCTGGAGCCCAAGGTCACCCCCTCGGCCTCCCTGCCCCAGCCCAAGAGCCAGTCCGCCGACAGGCCCTCGCCTCCCAAGGCCGTCTCCCAGGAAGCACCGGCCGGCCAGGCCAAGACGACCGGCCCGTCCGTGGCCGTGGTCGGCGATTCCCTGGCCGTCGGCATCGGCATGACCATGGCCGAGCGCCTGCGCGGCTACGAGGGCATGGGTTGCCAACCCTTGGGCAAGATTTCGACCGGGCTCATTTCCAAGAAGTTCTACGATTGGGAAAAGCGGCTGTCCGAGCTAGTGGCCACGGAAAAGCTCGCGGCCGTGGTGGTGATGCTCGGCGGCAACGACGCCGACAACCGCATCGCCGGCAAGGCGGCCGGCACCCCCGAATGGGATGCGGCCTACCGGCAGAAGGCCGAAAGCTTTTTGCGCATCGCCGCCTCCGCCGGCGTCCGCGTCCTGTGGGTCGGGCTGCCGGCCATGCGCGACCCGGAGTACAACAAGCGGGTCGCGGCCGTGAACGCCGCCGCCCAAAAGGCCTGCGCCGCCGTCCCCGGCTGCGCCTACATGGAGGCCTCGGACCTTTTCACCGACGCATCGGGCAACTACGTCCAGGCCAAGGACATCAACGGCAGGACCGTGGCCCTGCGCGGCAAGGACGGGGTCCACATGACCATGACCGGCTACGATCTCCTGTGCCGGCAGGTCCTCGACAGGTTGGCCGCCGACGGGGCGCTCAGGTAGTCGAAGAGGCCTCCGGCGGCTGGGAGGGGGTCACCCC
>CAZIJE010000020.1:26279-44041 GCA_964539435.1 uncultured Desulfovibrio sp. | reverse complement strand
GACGGCGAAGCGCCGTCCGCGAATCCGGCCGCAAGGTGCGCCAGCGGCGAAGCGCCGCATAAAGAACTTTTCGGCAAACGACGAGAGAGCACCCACATTATTTATCAATCGTCCAGGGGGTCCGGGGGGGATGATCCCCCCCGGCCGCCGGAGGCATCTTCCCATGACCGAGCGCAATCCCATAGGCTATGTGGCGTCCGTGGAGGGCGCGGAAGTGACGGTGGTGCTGGACGCGGCCGCGGCCGGGGAGGCCGGCGTCGGCGACATGGTGGTGATTCCGTCGGAGCGGTCCATGGTGTTCGGGCTGATCCAGGCTTTGTTCCGGTCCGGGACCGACGGGAACGGCGGTCATCTGGCCCGGCTGGCCCTGCTCGGCGAGAGCCTGGGGCCGGAGACCGAGGCTTTCGTGTTCCAGCGCGGCGTGTCCGTCAGTCCCCGGCTCGGGGCCGTGGTGCGCCAGGCGGTCACCGAGGACCTCTCCCGCATCTACGCCAAGCCGACCAAGTCGAGCGTCCGGATCGGCGCGCTGCACCAGGACGCGGCCGTGCCGGCCTACATGGTGGTGGACGATTTCCTGGGCAAGCATTTCGCGGTGCTCGGCACGACCGGCTCGGGCAAGTCCTGCACCGTGGCCGTGCTCCTGCGCTCCGTGCTTGCCGCCCACGCCCACGGCCACATCGTGCTGCTTGATCCCCACGACGAATACGCCCAGGCCTTCGGCGACCTGGCCGAATCCATCACCCCGGACACCCTGGCCCTGCCCTACTGGCTCCTGGACTTCGAGGAGATGGTGCAGGTCTTTTGCAGCGGCGAGCAGCCCTACCGGGAGGTGGAGGCCAACATCCTCAAGGAGTGCGTGATCGCGGCCAAGGCCGAGTTTCTGCGCGGCGCGGGCGGGGACGACGCGGCGTTGACCATCGACACGCCCACGCCCTACCGGCTGGCCCGGGTGATCGAGCTCCTCAAGATCGGCATGGGCAAGCTCGACAAGCCCGAGAGCTCGGTGCCGTTTTTGCGCCTGACCGCGCGCATGGACGCCCTGCGCCGGGACCGGCGGTTTGCCTTCATGTTCGGCCAGTTGACCATCGAGGACAGCATGGCCGGAGTCCTGGCCCGCTATTTGCGCCTGCCGGCCGAGGGCAAGCCGCTGACCGTCTTCAACCTGGCCGGGGTGCCGGCGGAGATCGTGGATGTGGTCGTCTCTGTCCTGTGCCGGCTGATCTTCGATTTCGCCCTCTGGACCGAGCGGGGACGCGGGGTGCCGGTGCTCCTGGTCTGCGAGGAGGCCCACCGCTACGTGCCCAAGGACACGGCCGCGTCCTTTGCCCCGACCCGGCGGGCCCTGTCGCGCATCGCCAAGGAGGGCCGCAAGTACGGCGTGTCGCTCGGGCTCGTGACCCAGCGGCCGTCCGAGATCTCCGAAACCGTCCTGTCCCAGGTCAACACCCTGGTGTCGCTGCGCATGAGCAACGAGCAGGACCAGCTCTTCGTGCGCCGGGCCATGCCGGAAAACGCCGCCGGCCTGCTGGCGGCCCTGCCGGCCCTGCGGACCCAGGAGGCGGTGGTGGTGGGGGAGGGCGTGCCCGTGCCCATGCGCATCCGGCTGCGCGATCTCGGCGACGACGAGCGGCCGCGCAGCGACACGGCCCGCTTTTCCGACGTCTGGACCACGCCCTGTAACGACAAGGCGTTCATTGCCGACACAATCGACCGGTGGCGTCGCCAAATCCGTTGAGCTTTCTTGTCAAGCCTTGACGAACGGGGTACGGGGCTTACGGTATGGGCGCAAAACCCGCCCCCAAGGAGCCTGACGCATGCGTATCCTGTTTCCGGTCGTGGCCGCGTTTTTTTTCGGCCTGCTCGCCGGATCGGTCCTGGCCGCCGGACCCAAAATGGTTTCCTCTCCCATGCCGATGACCGAAATCCACGGCATCAGCCTGCCCGATCCCGTGGCCGCGGCCAAGCGCGACGCCTCGCTCCACCAGGCTGGGTACAAGTTCGCCGACAAAAAGGCCGTGGGCTGCCGCTATCCGGCCGTCATCGAGGACGGCAAGTTCATCAAGTGGGTCAATGCCTACAGCCGCAAAAACGGCCTGGACCCCCGGCTCGTCTATGCCCTGATCGAGCAGGAATCGCGGTTCAACCCGACCGCCGTCTCGCCCAAGGGGGCGCAGGGCCTGATGCAGATCATGCCCGACACCCAGAAGCTCCTGGGCCTGACCGAACCCTTCGATCCGGAGCGCAACATCGCGGCGGGCACCAAATACCTCAAAGCCATGATGGACAAGTTCCAGACCGAGGTCCAGGCCCTGGCCGCCTACAACGCCGGCCCCGGGGCCGTGGCCAAGCACGGCGGCGTGCCCCCATTTGACGAGACCAAGGATTATGTGCTCAAGGTCGTGGACCGGTATTTCTTCCTGCGCCTGCGCTATCCCGAGGAGGGCATCGGCGTGATCCACCAGAAGCTGACCGCCGACAACGACATCCGTCCGGCCGCCGCGGTGAAACGGTGACCGACGCCTCCCGGCCCTTTGCCGGCGAGAGGGCTTCGGGCAGGGTCCCGGCCGCCGGCGACCCGATACATCCCCTGGCGGCGGGCAGCGCCGGGGCCGTCCTCGCCGCCCAGGGGCGGCCGGCCGGGGACTAGCCGATGCCGCTCGCCGTCACCCGCCTGCGCTCCGGCGGACTGATCCCCACCTACCGGTGCCAGAGCGCCTGTCCGCACTGCCTCTACCGGGGCGGACCGGCCCGCGCGCCCGAATACATCGACCAGGACACGGCCGGCCGTCTGTTCGCCACGGCCCTGGGCCACGGGGCGGCCTCCATGCACGTGGGCGGCGGCGAGCCCCTGGCCGACCCCCTGGGCCTGGCCGGAGTGCTGGCCGCGGCGGCCGAAACCGGCATGGCCATCGACTACGTGGAAACGAGCGGGTCCTGGTTCGACGACCCGGACGAGGCCCGGGAACTGCTGGCCGAACTCCGGGACATGGGCCTTGCCCGGCTCCTGGTGTCGGTGAGCCCCATGCACAACGGGTTCATTCCCCTGCGAAAGACGCTTGGCGTCATGGAAGCGGCGCACCAGGCCGGGGTGGCGGTCCTGCCGTGGCAGGAGCATTTCCTGGAGGACCTGCGGGCCTTGGACCCGGACACGGTCCATCCGTTCGGGGAATACCTGGAAAAGTTCGGGCCGGACTACCCGGCGGCGATCCTGCGGCGGACCTGGATCCGGCTCGGCGGCCGGGCCTTCGACCTTTTCGCCCCGGTCCTGGGGCGGCATCCTGTTGACGCCATTCTGGCCGAGGCCTCGCCGGACTGCCGGGGGGAGCTGGCCGATGCCAGCCATTTCCACCTGGACCTCTACGGCGATTACCTGCCGGGCCTGTGCGCCGGCCTGGCCTTCCCGGCCACGGCCCTGGGCGGACCCCTCGATCCCGACCAGTATCCGATCCTGGCCACCCTGGCCGCCACCGGCGTCCGGGGCCTTTACGACTACGCGGCCGGCCTCGAGGAATACGCCGCGCGGCCGGAAGGCTACGTGGACAAGTGCGAACTGTGCCAGGACATCCGCCGCCACCTGTCCGAGCGCGGCTGGTTCGAGTCCACGGAACTGGCCCCCGTGGAATTCTACGCCTCCCTCTAGCCCGCTTCCCCCCGGCCGTCGCACGGAACCCTCACCCACGGGTCCCTGAAAAGGGTTTCCAAAGGGCGCAGCCCTTTGGCCGCCGGAGGCATCTCTCCGTCACGCAACCGCGCCGTCTCAGGCGCTTTTCATCTTCTTCCAGTACGGGTGGGCCAGGTCCTCGAAGGCGGACAGGGCGGCGGTGGAGCCGTCGCCAACGGCCGTGGCGATCTGGCGCGCCCCGCCGGTCACGTCGCCGGCCGCGTAGATGCGGGGGATGGAGGTCCGCTTGGCCCGGTCGGTCTGGATGAAGCCGTCGCTGTCAAGGGTCAGCCCCAGCTCCTCGGCCAGTTCGGTGTTGGGGTGGAGCCCCACGGCCACGAACACCGCGTCGACCGGGATCTCCCGTTCCGACCCGTCGGCCAGGTCCTTGACCGTGACGGACGTGACCTTGTTGTCGTCGCCCTTGATCTCCGTGACCACGGCGCTGAGGATCGTGGGCACGCCTTCCTTGGCCAGGGCGTCCTGCAGGTGCTTTTCGGCCCGGAAGGCGTCGCGGCGGTGGATGACGGTCACGTCCACGCCCAGGTTCCTGAGGTGCAGGGCGTCGGTCAGGGCGGTGTTGCCGCCGCCGACCACCACGGCCTTCTTGTCCCGGTAGAGGTAGCCGTCGCAGGTGGAGCAGTAGCTGACGCCGAAGCCGAAATAGCGGTCCTCGCCCGGCGCGCCGAGCTTTTTCCAGGCCGCGCCCGTGGCCAGGATCAGGGCCTTGGCCACGTACACCGCCCGGTCGGTGTAGACTTCCACGTGCTTGCCGATCTTGACCTCCTCGATGCCCTCGCCCTCATGGATCTCGGCGTAGGCCCGGGCCTGCTCGGCGATCATCTCCATGAGCCGCTTGCCGGCCACGTTGGCGAATCCCGGATAGTTCTCGACCACCGGGGTCAGGGCCACCTGGCCGCCGATGACGTTTTTCTCCAGCACCACGGCCGAAAGGCCGCTGCGCACGGCGTACATGGCGGCGGTCAGCCCGGCCGCGCCGGCCCCGGCCACCACGATGTCCACCTGGCGCACGTCGAGCCCCTCGGCCGGGATGATGCCGGCGGCCCGCTGCTCGGCCAGGATGTCCTCCGCGCTTTTGAGCGTCACCAGCTCCACCACGAACCGCTCCTCGGGCAGGAGCCCGAGGCTGGTGAAGGTCTCGTTGATGACCGTGTGGGGCACGGACCCGACGTGGTGGCGGTCGGCCAGGGCCGGGTGCTGGGAGCTGTCCACGCACACGGCGGAAACCAGGTCCGGCCGCTCCAGGGCGCAGTGGAAGGCGTGGGCCACCTGGCCCGGGCAGTAGGGGCAGGACGGGTTGACGAAGACCATGACGTCGCGCTTCTCTTCCAGTTCCTGCAGGAGCTGCTTGGATATCTGGCCAAGGCCGCTCTGGCCGAGCGACAGGCGCATGATGGTCTCGATCAGGGTCCTGGCCTCTTCGCCGAGCGGCGCGCCGAGATAGCGGATCTTGCACCGGTCCGGGGCCAGAAGCAGGGTGGGGGAGAAGTCCACGCCCTGGTCCTTGGCCGCCTGGCCGTCCAGTTTTTCGAACCGGACCGTGATCTTGGGCGCGAGTTCGGCCAGTTCCCGGCACAGGGATTCCATGAAGGCGTTGTAGGGCGCGTTCTGCTTGGGGTCGGTGAAAACCACCAGCTCCACGGGCTCCTGCATGGCCTCGAAAAACTTCTTGAGCTCGGCCACGTTGTCTTCGGGAATGAGCCGCTTGGGTGCGGCGGGTTCGGCCTTGGGATGCTTTTTTTTCTCCGGGGTCTTCTCGCTGCCGAAAAGGGCCATGGCGCCGCTCCTTTGGTCGTTTTCCGAGGATGCTCCATTGTGTAGCCGAAGCCGTGGCAAGACGCAAACAAAGGAAGGCGAAACGGCCAGTTTCTGTTGCCGGCCCCGGAAAAAACGGTAGAACGAAAGGTGGCATCCAGGGAGCCCGGGCCGATGCCGGGAACAAGGGGGAGACCGCCATGAAGGACGCGCTTGTCGCCGGGGCGTTCGTCTTTTTCGCCGCCGTGATGCTGCTTTTCCCGTGGGCCTGGGAACCGCTGACCGAGGCCGAGGCCCGTCAACTTCTGGACGGAGAGTAGCGGGCCTCTATGTCAATATATTGACGTAGAGGCCCGCTAGAACATGTAGCGCAGGTAATAGCCGCAGGTCGGGTAGGCCCAGACCGCTTCCCGGAAGGCCTTGGCCGGGATGCCCTGGCGCATGGCCAGGGCCACGACGTTGATCGCCTCTTCCGCGCCGTGGCCCAGGATGTGGGCGCCGAGGATCCTGCCGTCCTCGGGCGACACCAGGGTCTTGGAAAACCCCACTGTCTCGCCGAGCCGTTTCCAGGGAAAGGAGGCGGCCAGGTCGTATTCCTTTTTCAGGAACTGGATGTTTCGGTCCCGGCAGTCGGCCTCGGTCAGGCCGGCCATGGCCAGGGGCGGCAGGGTGAACAGCACGCTCGGCGTGCCGGTGCGGTCGATGCGCCGGGCGTTGCCGGTCAGCATGTTCTCCCCGGCCAGGCGGCTTTCGAGGTCGGCCGTGGGGGTCAGGGCGTAGGGCGCGTCCAGGCAGTCGCCGGCGGCGTAGACGTCGGGATTGGTCGGGCTCTGCAGGTAGTCGTTGACCGTGATGCCGGCCTTGCCGTGGGCCACGTCCGCCGCCTCAAGGCCCAGGCCCTCCAGGCGCGGCGGCCGGCCGGCGGCATTGACCACCATGTCGGCCCGGACCGACTCGCTCGGAACCAGGACCCTCAGGCCCTGGCCGTCTTTTTCCAGGCCCGCCACCGGCGCGCGCAGCCTGACCTCGATGCCCAGTTCCCGGGTCGCGTCCAGAAGGCGGGCGACCAGGTCCTGGTCGAAGCGGCGCAGGACCCGGTCGCCGTGGGTGACGATGGTGGCCCTGGCCCCGCAGGCCGCGGCGATGTGGGCCAGTTCGAAGGCGATGAACCCGCCGCCGAGAAAGACGATCCGTTCGGGCAGGGCCTCCAGGTCCAGGAAATCGTCGCTGGTGGACAGGTGTTCGGCCCCGGGAAAGGCGAAGCGGCTGGCCGTGGCCCCCACTGCAATAAGGATCTTTTTGGCCGAAAGCTCCGTGCCGCCGACGGCCACGGTCCGCCGGCCCGTGAACACGCCCCGGCCGCGCCAGATGGCGATGCCGGCCTCCCGGAAGGAAGTCTCCACCCGGGCGTCCACGGGCTCGGTGAAGGTCCGCTTGAAGGCCATGAGCGCCGGCCAGTCCGGGCGTGGCTCGCCCACGAGCCCCTTGCCGGCCAGGTGCCGGACCTGGGTCAGGCCCTCGGGCGCGGCCAGGAGCACCTTTTTCGGATTGCAGCCCACGTTGGGGCAGACCCCGCCGAGCCGCCCCTCCTCGACCACGGCCACGGACCAGCCGGCTTCGCGGCACAGCCGCGCCGCCGGGCCGCACCCCGGGCCGCCGCCGAGCACGATCAGGTCGTACGCCTCGGTCATGTCGCCTCCCTCGCGCCGGGCGTCGCGCCCGGACCTTGGCTTTTGGTCGGATTAGGCTACCATGAAACAGGCCACAGCCAAAGGGCGGCGAGGCCGGCCGGAAAAAAGGAGGCAGGCATGGGTGCGCGGCATGATTTCGATCTGGCGGTCCTCGGCGGCGGCTCGGCCGGCCTGACCGTGGCGGCCGGCGCGGCCCGGCTCGGGGTCAGGGTCCTGCTCGTGGAGCGCGAGGGACGCCTGGGCGGCGACTGCCTGCACTTCGGCTGCGTGCCGAGCAAGACCCTGATCCGCACGGCCCGGGTGCGCCGCCTGCTCGCCCGGTCCCGGGACTTCGGCCTGCCGGACGCCGCCCTGCCGCCCGTGGATTTCGCTGCCGTGCGCCGTCGCATCGAAGCGGTCATCGCCGGCATCCAGGCCCACGACTCGCCCGAGCGGTTCCAAGGCCTCGGGGCCACGGTCCGGTTCGGCCAAGCCCGGTTTCTCGATCCCCACGCCATCGCCCTCGACGGCCGGCGGGTGACCGCCGACCGGTGGGTCATCGCCACCGGCTCCCGGGCGGCGGTCCCGGACATTCCTGGCCTGGCCGGGGCCGGCTATCTCACCAACCGCGACATCTTTTCCCTGGACAGGCTGCCGGCCTCCCTGGTCGTCCTCGGCGGCGGCGCCATCGCCGTGGAGATGGGCCAGGCCTTTGCCCGGCTGGGCAGCCGGGTGACGGTGGTCCAGCGCGGCGCCCGGCTCCTGTCCCGCGAGGACCCGGACCTGGCGGCCGTGGTGGCGGAGAGGCTCGCGGCCGAGGGCCTGGACCTGCGGCTCGGGTGCGCGGTCACGGCCGTGGCCGGCGCGCCGGCTCCCGGGGGGCTCAAGTCCGTGACCCTGGTCCGGGAGGGCCGGGAGGAGCGGGTCGAGGCCGAGGCGATCCTGGTGGCCCTGGGCCGGACGCCCAACCTGGACGATCTGGGGCTGGAGGCGGCCGGCGTGGCGCGCACGCCCAAGGGGCTGGTCCTCGACGAGCGCCTGCGCACCACCGCGCCCCACATCTTCGGGGCCGGGGACGTGACCGGGGACCACCTCTTCACCCACGCCGCCGGCTACGAGGGCGGGGTGGTGGTGGCCAACGCGGTCTTCCGGCTGCCCAAAAAGGCCGACTACCGGCTGCTGCCGCGCTGCACCTACACCGAACCCGAACTGGCCGTGGTCGGCATGACCGAAACCCAGGCCCGGCAGGCCGGCCTGGCCCATTCCGTGGTGGCCGAGCCGTTTTCCGGCAACGACCGGGCCAGGGCCGAGGGCGAGACCGAGGGCCTGGTCAAGCTGGTCCTGGACCGGCGCGGCCGGCCCCTCGGCGTCGGCATCGTCGGCCCGGGCGCGGGCGAGCTTCTGTCCGAATGGGTGGCCGCCATGGCCGGAACAGTGGGCCTCGGAACCCTGGCCGGCGCAATCCACCCCTATCCGACCCTGTCCGAAACCAGCAAGCGGGCCGCCGGCCGGCGGCTCGAAGCCAGGCTTTTCTCGCCCTTCGTCCGCCGCGTCCTGGGGCTGGTGTTCGGCTACCGGGGGGGATAAGAGAAGACCGGGGCGCCGCCCCGGACCCCCTCCCCCCTTCGCTGGGGGTTATTTTCCCCGTTTGTGTTTCACAGGGGCAAGTCCTTTTGGTCGCCGAAGGCATCAACTCCTAATTCTCCGAAAGGCGATACCATGTCGGCAGCCGTCAAGGCTCCGGTGCTGGTGATGGTCCTCAAGGGCTATCCCCGCATCTCCGAGACCTTTATTTCCAACGAGATCCTGCTCCTCGAGGCCATGGGCTTCAAGGTCCGCGTCGTGTCCATGCGCGATCCCCGCGAGGCCCTGCGCCACGCCTCCATCTACAGGATCAAGGCCGACGTGGTCTATCTGCCGGAGTACATCCGGCCGGCCCTGGCCGAGCTCCTCTACGAGAACGTCCGGGCCGCCCTGGCCGCGCCGGCCGGCTACCTGCGGGCCGCCCGGCTCATGTTCCGCCACTTCCGCCAGACCGGCAAGTCCGCCACCATCAAGCACCTGCTCCAGGCCGGCTTCCTGTGCCGCCGGGCCCTGGCCCCGGGCGAGCCGGCCCACCTGCACGCCCACTTCGCCCATTCGCCCACCTCCGTGGCCGTCTATGCCGGGCTCATCAGCGGCCTGCCGGTCAGCTTCACCGGCCACGCCAAGGACGTCTGGACCCAGGACCCGGTCCGGCTGGCCGAGAAGATCGGCCGGGCCGCCTTCGTGGTCACCTGCACCAAGGCCAACGCCGAGTACCTGCGCCGCCTGGCGGGCAACCGCACCCCGGTCTTCGCGGTCTACCACGGCATCGACCTGGCCCTGTTCGACGGCGCGGGGGCCCGGCCCGAGCCGGCCCCGCCCTGGCGCATCCTGACCGTGGCCCGGCTGACGGCCAAAAAGGGGCTGGACACGGTGCTCTCGGCCCTGGGCCGCCTGGCCGCCGCGGGCGTGGCCTTCACCTACGACCTGGTCGGGGAGGGCGAGGACCGGGCGGCCCTGGCCGCCAAGGCCCGGAAATGCGGCATCGCGGACCGGGTCACGTTTCACGGGGCCATGCCCCACGAGCGGGTGCTGGACCTCTACCGCCAGGCCCACGTCTTTGTCCTCGGCTGCCGCGTGCTGCCAAACGGCGACCGCGACGGCGTGCCCAACGTCCTGGTCGAGGCCATGGCCATGGGCCTGCCCGTGGCCGCCACCGCCGTCTCGGCCCTGCCGGAACTGGTCCGCCACGAGGAGACAGGGCTGTTGTGCCCGCCCGACGATCCGGCCGCCCTGGCCGAAAACATCCGCCGCCTGCTCGAGGACGGGCCGCTGCGGGAGCGGCTGGTCGCGGCCGGGCGCGAAGCCGTGGCCCGGGACTTCGACAACGCGGCCAACACCCGGCGGCTGGCCGCTGTCTTCGCCAGCCACGCCGGCCGTCCGGCCGGAGCCTTCGAGCCGGTGCGCGAGGGTGCGTGAACGTCGCCCTGTACGCGCCGTTTAAGCCCCTGGACCACCCCGCGCCGTCCGGCGACAGGACCATCGGCCGGGAACTGGCCGCCGTGCTGGAAGCCTCTGGCCTGGACCTGGCCGTGCCGAGCCGGTTCCGGTCCCGCTGGCTCTCGGCCCGGCCGGCCCTGTGGCTGGCCGCCTGGGCCGCCCGCCGCCAGGCCCTTGCGGCCGCCCGCCGGGCCGGGGTCCGGGCCTGGCTCACCTACCACGCCTACTACAAGTCCCCGGACGTGATCGGCCCGTACGTGGCCCGGACCCTGGGCATCCCCTATGTCGTCTTTCAGGGGATCTTTTCCACCAAGCAGCGCCGGAGCCTCAAGACCCGACTCGGCTACGAGCTCAACCGCCGCGCCCTCCTGGCCGCCCGCCTGGTCTTCACCAACCGCCGCCTGGACCAGGAAAACCTGGGCCGGCTGCTGCCGGCCGACAGGATCGCCTATGTCCGGCCGGGCATCGATCCGGCGGCCTTCGCCTTTGACGGTCCGGCCCGGCGGCGGCTGCGCCAGGCCTGGGGCGTGGGCGACGCGCCGGTGGTGGTCACGGCGGCCATGTTCCGAAACGACGTGAAGGTCAAAAGCCTCGTCTACCTGCTGGCGCGCCTTGGCGAGCTGGCCAGGGAAGGGCTGTCCTTTTTCCTGGTTCTGGCCGGCGACGGCGAGATGCGGGAGTTCCTGGCCGGCCTGGCCGCGCAAGAGCTGCCCGGCCGGCACCGGTTCCTGGGGCTCGTGCCCCGGGAGGAACTGGCGGCCGTGTACGCGGCCGGGGACCTGTTCGCCTTTCCGGGCATCCGGGAGTCGCTTGGCATGGTCTATCTCGAGGCCCAGGCCGCCGGCCTGCCCGTGGTGGCCCTGGCCGACGGCGGGGTGCCCGAGGTGGTGGCCTCGGGCGAGACGGGCCTCCTCACCCCGCCCGGGGACGACGCGGCCCACCGCCGTGCCCTGGCCAGGCTCCTCGGCGACCGGGAACTGCGGCGGTCCATGGGCGAGGCGGCGGCCGCCTCGGTCCGGGAAAACCACGACCGGTACCGCAACTACGGCGTCGTGGCCACGGCCCTGCGCCGGCTGGCCGGGGAGGGCTGAAATTGTTTCTGGCCTGGGCCCCGGCCTTCATGCTAGAATGGATCATTGCATAATCTGATATTGCCTTTTCTGTGTACCGAAAATTCTTTCGGCATCGGGCCGTTGTGAGCCGGGAGGATTTGGAGTCTGTCCATGTCCCACTGCTGCGACACACGGCTGCGTGACCTTCCCCCCGCCTCTCCGACGAGCCTGTTGACGTTCGGACAGTGGGCCACGGCCGCCCAGGTCGCCGGCCTGCTGCGCGACGCGGCCGTGGGCCAGGCCCTGGTCCTGGACGGCGGCCGCCCCCTGGGCGTGGTCACGGCCCGGGGGCTGGTCCGGATTCTGGACCAGGATCCGGACAAGGCCGCCCACTTGGCGGTCCGCGACTGCATGGACCCGGTGGCCGTTTCCCCGGATACGGACCTGCTGCCGGCGGCCCTGCGCCACCTGCTGGCCGCGCCCTCCCGGCGGCTGGCCGTGGTGGACGCCACGGGCCGGGCCGTGGGACTTCTGGCCCCGGCCCACGTCGGCCGGCTCTGCAACGGGTTTGATGAGCTTCTCGGCCGGCCGGCGGCCAGCCTCATGACCCGGACCGTGGTCACGGCTGCGGCCGGCGAACCCTTGTCCCTGGCCCTTGGCCGCATGGTCCGCTCCGGCGTCGGCGGCCTGGTGGTGGCCGAAGACGACCGGCCCCGGGGGATTTTGACCGCCAGCGACGCCGTGGCCCTCCTGGCCGACGGCCGGGACCTCCGCGGCTGTCCGGTGGAGGCGGTCATGCGCGCGCCCGTGGAGGCCGTCTCGCCGCAGCTGCCCCTGGCCGAGGTCCTGCGAGGCCTGGAGGGCGGCGGCGGACGGCTGGCCGTGGCCGACGCCGACGGGCGGCTGCTCGGCATGCTGACCTGGACCGACGTGGCCGTGGCCCTGTCCGGGTTTCTGTCCGAGGCCGGGGAAGTCCGGCTGCGGGAACAGGCGGCCCTGTACCGCGATCTCTACGACAACGCCTCCCAGGGCCTTTTCCGGCTCGACCCGGACGGCCGGCTCCTGGCCGCCAACACGACCCTGGTCCGGCTGTTCGGCTATCGCAGCGAGGAGGAGTTCCTGCGCCAGGCCCGGCAGGGGGCCCATCCCCTGTGCCTGGACGCGCCCGAGCGCCGCGACCTGCTCCTGTCCGCCCTGTCCCGGACCGAACCTGTTTTTTTCGAGACCCGGACCTTCCGGCACGACGGCCTGGCCTCGGAGATCCGGTGCGTGCTGCGGTGCGTGCGCGACCGGCGGGGCCTGCCCGTGGCCATCGAGGGGGCCTGCGCCGCCTTGCCCGCCGGGACCGGAGCCGGCGGCCCGGTCAGGGACAGCCACTACCGGTCCATTGTCGAGCACCAGACCGAGCTCATCTGCCGCCGGGACGCGGCCGGCCGGCTGCTCTTCGTCAACGCGGCCTTTGCCCGCTACTGGGGCCGCACGCCCGAGGCCTGCCTGGAGGAGGATTTTCGGCCGGGCGTCCCGGAAGGGGATGCCCGGCTGGTGGCCCGGCGTCTGGCCGCCCTGTCTCCGGAACGGCCGACCACGGGCTTCGAGCACCGGGTGGTCCGTCCCGACGGCCGCCTCCGGTGGCAGCGCTGGACCTGCCGGGCCGTGTTCGACGCCTCGGGCAGGCTGACGGAATACCAGGCCGTGGGCCGGGACGTGACCGCCCGCAAGCTGGCCGAACACCGGCTGCGGACCCAGAGCGCCCAGGTCCGGACCCTGCTCGAGGCCCTGCCGCTGCCGGTCTTTTCCAAAGATGCGGACGGCCGCTACACCGGCTGCAACCAGGCCTTCGAGGACCTGATCGGCCGGACCCGGGCCCAGTTCATCGGCAAAACCCTCAGGGACCTGTGCGGTCTGGAAGTTGCCGAGCCCTATGCTTCCCTGGACCGGGAGCTCCTGGCCAGGGGCGGGCGGCAGGTCTACGAGGCCACGCTCCCGACCACGGCCGGCTGGCGCAGCATGCGCATCCACAAAGCCGCCTTGCCTGACGCCGAGGGCGGGGACGGGCCCGTGGGCATCATCGGCGTGGCCATTGACGTGACCGAGCGCAAGCTGGCCGAGGCGGCGGCCACCAAGGTCCGCGACGACCTGGAGGCCGAGGCGGCCCGCCTGGCCGAGGAACTGGGCCGGGCCCGGGAACGGCTGTCCGGGGAAGCCGACGCCCGGGAGAAGGCCGAGGCGCGGCTGCGCCAGGAGACCCGGGTCCTCGAAACCCTGCTGGCCGCCAGCCAGGACGGCATCTGCGTGCTGTCCCCGGACCTGACCGTGGTCATGGCCAACCGGGCCATGCGGGCCATGCACGCCGGGAGCGGCGAGCCCAAGGGGCGCAAGTGCCACGAGGTCTACCGGTGCCTGGGCATGCCCTGCAAGGACTGCCCGGCCCTGCGAGCCATGGCCACGGGCAAGCTGGCCATGAGCCTCATGCCCCGGAGCGCCGCCGGCGAGACGGGCTGGCTGGAGCTTTTTTCCTTCCCGCTTTTTGACGACGCCGGCGGGGTGACCGGGGTGGTGGAGATCGTGCGCGACGTCACGGCCGGCAAGAAGCTCGAGGCCGAACTGGCCGCCGCCCTGGAGCGGGCCGAGGCCGGCAGCCAGGCCAAGGGGGCCTTTCTGGCCAACATGAGCCACGAGATCAGGACGCCGCTCAATGCCGTGCTCGGCTATGTCCAGCTCATGCTGCGCGACCGGCTCGACCCCCCCCAGCGCGAGCGGCTGTCCGTGGTCGAGGAATCGGCGGCCACGCTTTTGTCCATCATCAACGACATCCTCGACTATTCCAAGATCGAGGCCGGCCGGCTGGAGCTCAAAAACGAGACCTTCGACCTGCCCCGGTGCCTCACGGCCGCGGTCAAGGAGCAGGAGGTCCTGGCCCGCAACAAGGGCCTGGACCTGCGGCTCGACATCGCCCCGGACGTCCCCCGGGACGTGCGCGGCGACGGGCTGCGGCTGCGCCAGATCCTGCGCAACCTGGTCAACAACGCGGTCAAGTACACCGAGGCCGGGACCGTGGCCCTGACCGTCAGCCGGACCGGCGAACTGCCGGGCGCGGCCGGGGACGACCCCCGGTGCGTCCTGCGCTTCGCCGTGGCCGACACCGGCATCGGCATCCCGAGGGAACAGCAGGCCACCATCTTCGACAGCTTCACCCAGGTCGACGGCGGTCTGACCAAGCGCCAGGCCGGCACCGGCCTCGGCCTGGCCATCTGCCGCCGGCTGGCCGGGCTGATGGGCGGCGGGGTCTTTCTGGAGAGCGAACCCGGCCGGGGCAGCGTCTTCTGGCTCGAATGCCCCTTCGGCCTGGCCGCCACGGGACAACGGGCCGCGCTCCCCGGCTTCTCCGGCTTTCCGGACCGGCCCCTGCCCAGGCTGCGCCTCCTCCTGGTCGAGGACAACCGGGTCAACCGGGTCTTTGCCACCGACCTCCTGGAGAGCCTGGGGCACGAGGTGGTCACGGCCGAAACCGGGCAGCAGGCCCTGGACCATCTGGCCGGCAACGCCGTGGACCTGGTCCTCATGGACATCCAGATGCCGGTCATGGACGGGCTGTGCGCCACCCGGGCCATCCGGGCCGGCGAGCGGGGCATCGACCCCGGGGTGCCGGTGATCGGGCTGTCGGCCTACGCCATGGACCAGGAACGGGAGCGGTTCCTGTCCGCCGGGTTCGACGGCTACGTCACCAAGCCCATTGACCAGAAAGCCCTTGTCGAGGCCATCCGCAACGTTTTGTCCGTCAAGGGCCGCCGGCCCGTGCTCCATGACCAGGCCGTTCCGGCCGCCGCCCCGGTGGTGCTGGACGCCAAGGGCCTGTTCGCCCAGTACGGCAACAAGACCGACCTGCTGGCCAAGGTGGGCCGGGAGTTCGTCAGTTCCGTGCCCGAACAGCTGGTCACCCTGGACGCGGCCGTGCGCCAGGGCGATCTGGCCGTGTGCGAACGGGTGGCCCACACCCTCAAGGGCAATGCCGCCATGTTCGGGGCCGTGACCATGCGCGCCCTGGCCGCCGAGGCCGAGGTGGCCGCCGCCTCGGGCGACGCCGGAACGTTCCGGCGTCTGGTGCCTTCCCTGTGCGACGCCTGCCGCACGGCCGTGGACACCATGGACGACCTGCTGGCCCGGCTGGGGCCCGAGTAGGGGCCGCCTGCCTCGCGCCCCCCGGAAATCCCCATGCCCCAGACCGTCTTTTATCTCCTGCGCCACGCCCAGACGCTGTGGAACCTGGACAAGCGGATCCAGGGCCAGTGGGACAGCGAACTGTCCCCGGCCGGCAAGGCCCGGACAGAGGCCCTGGCCGGGGCGCTGGCCGGGCTGTCCCTGTCCAGGATCCTGGCCAGCGACCTCGGCCGGGCCAAGGCCACGGCCGGCATCCTCAACCTGCGCCTGCGCCTGCCCGTGACCCTGGAGCGGCGGCTCCGCGAACAGCATTTCGGGGACTGGACCGGCAGGCACTGGCGCGACATTCCCAAGGACGCGGTGGCGGCCGCCGAGGCCCTGGGCTGGAACTTCGCCCCGCCCGACGGCGAGTCCCGGACCGACGTGCGGCTTCGGGCCGAACAGGCGCTTCGCGACGTCGCCCGGACGAGCGCCGGCCGCAACGTCCTGGTCGTCACCCACCAGGGCGTGGTCAAGGCCGTGCTCTACCACCTCCTCGGCCGGGCCTACCTGCCGGACGAGCCCCCGGCCTTCGACCCGGACCGGGTGCAGCGGGTCGTGTGCCGCGACGGGATCTTGTCCGTGGGCGGCCTGGACCTGGAACTGCCGGCGGGGCCATGAAGGTCGCGGTCTACTGCCAGCATGTGCTCGGCATGGGGCACCTCATGCGCACCCTGGAGATCGTGGCCGCCCTGGCCGGCCACGACCGCCTGCTTCTTCTCGGCGGGCCGGAGGCCCCGGCCGCCCCGCCTGAAGGCGTCGCGGTGGTGCGGCTGCCCGAGCTGTCCATGGACCGGGAGTTCGCCGCCCTGTCCCTGGAGGGCGAGGCCCTGGAACGGGTCCGGCAGGCCCGGCGCGAGCGGCTCCTGGCCGCGCTGGAGGGATTCCGGCCGGACGTCTTTTTCGTGGAGCTCTATCCCTTCGGCCGCAAGGCCTTTGAGTTCGAGCTGATTCCGGCCCTTGCGGCCGTCCGGGGAGGGGATTTCGGCCGGTGCCGGGCCGTGTGCGGGGTCCGCGACATCCTGGTCGAGAAAAAGGACCAGGCCGGCTACGAGGCCCGGGTTATCGGCCGGTTGGAGCAGTATTTCGACGCCGTGGCCGTGCACGCGGACCCGGGCCTTTTTCCCCTGTCCGCCACCTTTTCCCGGGCCGCCGAGATCCCCGTGCCCGTGGTCCATACCGGCTATGTGGCCGCGTCCGCGCCAGCGTCCGGGGGCCGGGACGCGGCGGCCGTGCGCCGGGAGCTCGGCGTGGGAGAGGGGACGGAGCTTGTGGTGGCCAGCGCCGGTGGGGGCAAGGTCGGCTCGGACCTGCTGGCGGCCCTCTTGGCGGCCTGCCGGGAAAGTCCCCGCCTGTCCCGGGCCGCTGTCCGCGTCTTTTCCGGCCCCTTCTGCGAAGAGGCGGCCCACGAATCCCTGGAACGCCTGGCCGGAGACCTGCCCGACGCCCGGGTGACCCGGTTCGCTTCGGGCTTTGCCGACATCCTGGCCGCCGCCGATCTGTCCGTCAGCCTGGCCGGCTACAACACGGTCATGGCCCTGCTCGCGGCCGGAACGCGCGCCCTGGTCCTGCCCTTCGACCAGAACCGGGAGCAGCGGCTGCGGGCGACGCGGCTGGCGGAACTGGGCCTGCTCGGCGTCCTGGAGCCGGCGGAGCTTGCCCCCCCGGCCCTGGCCGGCCGGATGGTCCATGCCCTCGACACCCCGCCGCCGCCACGGGCGGCCGTGGACCTGGACGGAGCCCGCCGCACGGCCGCCTTTCTGGAAAGCCTCGCCCGCTGACCCCCCGTCCCCTCAGGCGCGGGAGGCCCGGCGAAAGACCGCGTCCCCGGACACGATCCGTCCCGTTGCGTCGCGGAAAAAGTCGTAGAGCCCGTCAAGGGCCAGTCCGAAGGGCGCGAGAAACGCCTCCACCTCGGGCAGCAGCGCCTGTCCCTCGTAGAGCGGATAGGCCAGGGCCGTCTCCACCACCACCATGGACACTCCCGGCAGGAGCCCGGCCGCGCCGCGCAGGGCCGGCAGCTCGTAGCCCTGCAGGTCGAGCTTCACCACGTCCGCCCGGTCAAGGACGGCATCGAGCCGGACCACGGGCACGTCCACCGCGTCCATGACCGCCAGGGCCTCGCCCGCGTATTTGTCGTGGATGCCCGACGGCGGCAGAAGCGACGACAGGGTCGCCCGGGACAGGACCGAGAGGGTCAGGGTGTCGGCCGCCTCGCCGAGGGCCACGGGCTGGACCGTCACCCGGGCGTCGGCGGCAAACCGCTTGGCCAGCTTGCGGGCCAGCCGGGGCTGGGGCTCGAAGGCCGTCAGCCGGGCTCCGGGCAGGGCGGCCAGGATCCGGGCCGCCACGTTGCCCTTGTTGGCTCCGCCGTCCACCACC
>CAZIJE010000020.1:0-26255 GCA_964539435.1 uncultured Desulfovibrio sp. | reverse complement strand
GATCACGGCCGGCCTCCGGAGCTTCCTCCCGCCGTCCCCGCCGTTGCGTCGTCGCCGTCGTCGAGGCCGTCCGGACAGTCCTCGGGAAAGCCCGGATCCGTGGGCGACCCCAGGGGCAGCTGCACGGTGAAGCCCGCTTCGGCCCCGACCTGGGCAAAGGTCAGGGCGCCGCCCATGTTTTTGACGATGCGGTGGGAAAGGGGCAGGCCCATGCGCTCGTCGTCCTCCTCGAAGGGCAGAAACAGCAGTTCCGGCTCGGCCACGGGACGGCCGGCGGCAAAGGCCACGTCCAGGTGCCCGAACCGGGCGTGGCGCGAGGAGGCCAGGGTCACCCGGCCGCCTTGGGGCAGCCGTTTGGCCGCGAAACGGACCAGGCTGGTCACCACCTGGGTCAGGAGGTCGGGATCGAGCTGCAGTTCGGGCAGGTCGTGGGCGGGCCGGAAATCGGCGGCAATGGCCCGGGCCGAGAACTCCGGGGCCAGGAAGTCCAGGGCCGCGGCCACGATGGCGTTGAGCGAGCACAGCCGGGGCCGCAGGTCCACCGGGTGCAGATAGGTGCTGATCCTGTCCAGGATGTTCTCGAGGCGCCTGGCCTCGGCCAGGATGATGGCCGCCTCGCGGCTTTCCGGCATCCGGGCCTGGAGCCGGTGGGCGAAGCCGGCGATGGAGAAAAGGGGGTTTCGGATCTCGTGGGCCACTTCCGCCGAGATGGCCCCCAGGGTCTTGAGCTTTTCCTCCTGGACCACGAACCGCTCCAGCTCCACCCGGTCCGTGATGTCCACCACGATGCCTTCGATGGACGCGGTCGCGCCCGGCTGGTCGGACGTGGCCGTGGGGATGGCCCGGAGCAGGGCGTGGACGGTTGCGCCATTTTTGTGAAGGAACCGACATTCCTCGGTGCGTGCCTGGCCGCGTTTGGCAAAATCGTTCAAGAAGCAGCCGGCGATCCGCTCGCGGTCGTCGGGGTGGACCCGGGAGAGGAACCAGCCCGGCGCGGTCAGGGCCTCGGTCCGGGAAAACCCGAGCAGGGGGCGGCAGAACTTGTTGGCAAAAGTGACGTTGAGGTCCTGGTCCAAAACGAAGACCAGGAGCGGCAGGTTCTGGACCAGGTTGAAGTAGCGGGTTTCGGCCAGGCGCACGGCCCGGGCCAGGCGCTGGCGCTCGAGCACCGCCTCCAGGGCGTGGCCGAGCAGGTCGAAGCTGACGATGGGCTTTTGCAGGTAGTCGGCCGCGCCCATGCGGAAGGCCTGGGCCACGCCCTCGATTTCGTCCTGGCCGGAGATGACGATGACCGGGGGCGGCGTACAGTCCGGCGCGGCCAGGGCGGCCAGGACGCCGAACCCGTCGAGCGCCGGCAGGCGCAGGTCCAGGAGCACGGCGTCCGGCCGCTCGGCCCGGATCGCCTCCAGCCCCTCCCGCCCGTCGGCCGCCTCCAGGACCGCGTAGTCCGAGGCGGCGAGCCACAGGGCGATGGCCTGCCGCACGTCTCCGTCATCCTCGACCACCAGGACTTTGGCTTTTTTGTCGGACATGGTCAGGCTCCGAAGGGGCTGGGATGGAGGCGAGCATAGTCCGGAAACGCCGTCCTTGCCAAGGACGGAGGGGGCTGGCCGCCTGTGTCTCACGGAGGGCGTGCATTTTATTGTTGCAAAAATGTCAACGTCTGGTTAAGAAGGGGCCGTCGCACAGCTTGAGGCCAACCGCCGGGCCGCTGGAGAGAGGTCGGGCGGGAATTTTCAGGCGGACGGCAGCGCGGCGCTGGCAGAGGGTCATTTTGCAAAATCGTTACGAGAGGGGGACACCATGAACGCGGCGGATACCGCATTCGTGCTTATTTCGGCGGCCCTGGTCATGCTCATGACCCCGGGCCTGGCTCTGTTTTACGGCGGCATGGTCCGGGGCAAGAACATCCTCGGCACGCTCATGCACTCCAACATCCTGCTCGGCACGGTCAGCGTCCTGTGGGCCGTGGTCGGCTACTCCCTGGCCTTTGGCGGCGACATCGGCGGGCTGATCGGCAACCTGGACTTCGTCTTCCTCAAGGGCGTGGGCACGGCCGCCAAGGAAGGCGTGGACAACATCCCGCACCTGGCCTTCATGATCTTCCAGTGCATGTTCGCGGTCATCACGCCGGCGCTGATTACCGGCGCGTTTGCCGAGCGCATCAAGTTTTCCGGCTTCCTGGTCTTCACCACCCTGTGGCTGATCGTGGTCTACTGTCCCATGGCCCACTGGGTCTGGGGCGGCGGCTGGATGGCCAAGCTCGGCGCCCTGGACTTCGCCGGCGGCGCGGTCGTGCACATGAGCTCCGGCGCCTCGGCCCTGGCTGCGGTCCTGTATCTCGGCCGCCGGCACGGCTACGGCAAGCAGTCCTTCATCCCCCACAACCTGCCGCTCACCATCCTCGGCGCGGGCCTTTTGTGGTTCGGCTGGTTCGGCTTCAACGCCGGCAGCGCCCTGGCCGCCAACGGCCTGGCCGCCTCGGCCTTCGTCACCACCCACCTGGCCGCCGCGGCCGCGGCCTTGAGCTGGATCGTGGTGGAGTGGATGCACCGCGGCAAGCCCACCACCCTCGGCATGGCCTCGGGCGCGGTGGCCGGCCTCGTGGCCATCACCCCGGCCGCCGGCTACGTCGAGCCCATGCCCGCCATCCTCATCGGCCTCGTGGCCGGCGGCCTGTGCTACGGCGGCGTGCTCGTCAAAAGCGTGTTCAAGTACGACGACGCCCTGGACGTGGTCGGCATCCACGGCCTCGGCGGCACCTTCGGCGCCCTGGCCACCGGGCTCTTCGCCACCAAGGCCGTCAACGAACTGGGCGCGGACGGACTTTTCTACGGCAACCCGGAGCAGCTGTGGATTCAGTTCGTCTCCGTGGTCGCCACCTGGGCCTTCTGCTTCGTCATGACGCTTATCCTCTTTAAAGTCGTGGACTTGATGGTCGGTGTTCGGGTAAGCCAGGAAGACGAGACCAAGGGTCTCGACGTCAGCCAGCACAGCGAAGTCGGCTATCAGCTCTAACGAGGGGATAAGGAGCGCGTCATGAAAAAGATCGAAGTCATCACCCGGCCCTACAAGCTCGATGAGATCAAGGAAAAGCTGACCAGCATCGGCATCAAGGGCATGACCGTTTCGGAAGTGAAGGGTTTCGGCCGCCAGCGCGGCCACACCGAAGTCTACCGCGGCGCCGAGTACCAGGTCGACTTCGTGCCCAAGGTCAAGATGGAACTGGTGGTCGAGGACGGCGTGGCCGCCGAGGTCATCAAGGCCATCCAGGCCGCGGCCCAGACCGGCGAGGTCGGCGACGGCAAGATCTTCGTCACCTCCGTGGACGAGGTCATCCGCATCCGCACCGGCGAGACCGGCAACGCGGCCATCTAGGCCGCCCCGGCCCGGAGCGTCCGGAAGGCCGAAGGGCCCGGCCGGACGCGCCCCGCCCGAAACGCATCCCGCGACAAACCCGCGTAAACGCCGGGGGGAAGGCCGGAAATGGCTTCCTCCCGGTTGTTTCATGCACCGACCGGAGTGCCGGCATGGCCGCAACCGACAGGCCGACAAGCGCGGCCATTCTCGTGGAAGGCAAGGCGCTCCTGGACGCCGCCCTGGCCGCCGGACAGGTGGACGTGGCCTATGTGGCCGCCCTGTCCGACGTCTACGACCGGTATTTCCGGGAACGCTTGGCGGAATACGACGCCGGCGAGTCCCGGGCCGGCTTCGCCCTGGCGGCCGTGGGCGGCTACGGCCGGCGGGAGCTGTGCCCGGCCTCGGACATCGACGTGCTCGTGATCTTCGGCGGCGAGGTTCCGCCGGACGCGCCGGACCTGGCCCGGTTCCTCTTTTTTCCGCTCTGGGACCTGGGCGTCGACCTCGGCCACGGGGTCCGGACCATGGGCCAGTGTCTGGACCTGGCCCGGACCGACCCCCAGGTTCTGGCCTCGTTCCTGGACCTCCGTTTCCTGGCCGGAGACCCGGCCGTGTGTGACGGCCTGGCGGCAAGCCTGGCCGACGACGTCTTTCCGGCCCGGGCCGCCGGGTTCGCCCGGTGGCTGGCCAAGGGCAACGAGGAGCGTCTGGCCGTCCACGGCGACGCCGGCGGCATGCTCGAACCCAACCTCAAAAACGGCCTGGGCGGCCTGCGCGACGCCCATCAGGTCCGCTGGCTCCTGGCCCTGGACCGGGGGCGCGACCGCGACGCCGCCACCCTGGCCCCGGAACTGGCGGCCCTGGCCGAAGACGTCCGCTTCGTCCTGACCGCCAGGATGCACCTGCACCGCCTAAGCGGCCGCAAAAACGACAAGCTCTATTTCGAGTTCCAGGAGCGCCTGGCCGAGGCCACGGGCTTTGGCCCGCGCGGGGACCGCAAGGCCGTGGAGCGGTTCCTGGCCCGGCTGTTGCGGTGCATGGCCGACATCAAGGCCCTGCGGCGCTCGGCCTGGCCGCTTCTGGCCGGCGCGGTCGGGGCCGTGGACCTGTCGGCCCCGGCCAGGCCCCTGGCTCCGGGCGTGGAGCTGGCCCCGGAGGGGCTGCGCTTCGCCCCGGGCCTGTCCGACGCCGCGGCCATGGAAAAGGTCTTCGACCTCCTGGCCGCCTGCGCCTCCACGGGCGAGGCCCTGTCCCACGACACCCTGCGCCGGGTCCGGACCATGGCCGAGGCCCTCGGCCGCCTGGCCGGGGTCTCGCCCCGGACCGGCCGGCTCCTCTACGACGGCCTGGGCGAGCTCATGATGGCCGACGCCACGGGCGCGGCCATGGACGCGGCCATGGCCACGGGCCTGCTGCGGGCCGCGCTGCCCGAATTCGCCCGGGTCGAGGACATCGTGGCCTTCGACATCTACCACATCCACCCGGTGGGCCGGCACACCCTGGAGGCCGTGCGGCTCCTGGCGGCGATCCGGGCCGACGGCCAGGGCCGCTACGGCGCGCTCCTGGCCGGCCTGTCCCGGCCCGAGCTGGCCTTCTGGGGGCTTTTGCTCCACGACGTGGGCAAGGGCCTGGGCGGCGGGCACGCCGAGAAGGGGGCCGAACTGGCCGAGGCCATGCTGGCCCGGCTGGCCGCCCCGCCCGAGGCCAGGCACACCGTGGCCGCCCTGGTGCGCGAGCACCTGCTCCTTCCCGACACCGCCACCGGCCGCGACCTGTCCGACCGGGACGTGGTGGCCAGGGTGGCCGGCCGGGTGGCCACGGTGGAGCGCCTGGACATGCTGACCCTGATCGCCCGGTGCGACGGCCTGGCCACCGGCCCCCAGGCCTGGACCGGCTGGAAGGAGAGCCTGGTCTTCGAACTCTGCGCCAAGGTCCGCACGGCCATCGAGCAGGGCCGGCTCTTTGACGCCGGCGACGCCAGGATCATGCTGGCCACCCGGGACCGGCTGCGCGAGCTGGCCCGGGGCAAGGTGGCCCCCGAGGCCCTGGAGCAGGCCCTGCTCGCCATGCCGCCCCGGTATCTGGTGGCCGAGGAGCCGGAGACCATCATGGCCCACCTGGACCTGCTCGCCGCCCTGGACGCGGCCGAGGCCGAGGGCCGGCGGATGCGGTCCGGCGGCCGGGGCCAGGACGTGGCCGCCCTGGCCCACCAGGCCCTGCCGGACGGCGACGGCTTTCGGGTGACCGTGGCGGCCCGAAACGTCCGGTCGCTTTTTCCCACCGTGGCCGGGGTCCTGGCCCTGCACGACCTGTCGATCCTCGACGCCGACGTTTTCGTCTGGGACAACGGGGTGACCATCCTGTCGCTGCGCACCGGCAATCCGCCCGACGTCCTCTATGCCGACGAGGTCTTCGCCAGGGTCTCCCGGGCCATCCGCTACACCTTTTCCGGCAAGCTCTTCCTGGCCTACCGGCTGGCCAAAAAACGATCCTCGTTTCTGGCCCGTCCCCCGGCGGCCGGCCCCAGGACCCCGCCGGTGGTGGTCCTGGACAACCGGGCCTCGGACCTCTTCACGGTCATCGAGGTGGCCTGCGACGACCGGGTGGGGCTGCTCTACGACATCGCCCGCACCCTGTACGAACTGCGCCTGGAGACCCACCTGGCCAAGGTCATGACCCCGGCCGGCCGGGTCCGCGACGTCTTCTACGTGCGCGGGGCCGACGGCCGGCGGGTGGAGGACCCGGAGCAGGCCGAGGAGATCAAGGCCGCGCTCCTGCACCGGCTGGCCGACGACCTGTGCGCCATGCACTGAGCCCGGACAGGCGGCCTCCGGAGCTTGACGCCGGACGGCGAAGCGGCGATACCTGGGGCATCACAGGCGTTTCACGGCCGCCGCGCGCGGCCGCAAGGAGCCCTCATGACCGACTCCGTCGCCCTGTCATGCCCACCTCGCATCGGCGACCCGGCCCCGGACTTCGAGGTCGAGACCACCCACGGCATCCTGCGCCTGGAAGACTTCCGGGGCAGCTGGCTCGTGCTCTTTTCCCATCCGGCCGACTTCACCCCGGTCTGCGCCACGGAACTGATCGCCTTTGCCGGCATCCGCGAGGCCCTGGCCAAGCTCGGGTGCGAACTGCTCGGCCTGTCCGTGGATTCCGTCTTTTCCCACATCGCCTGGGTCCGGTCCCTGGAAACCAAGTTCGCGGTCACCATCGACTTTCCCCTGGCCGCCGACACCACCGGCGAGGTGGCCAGGCGCTACGGCATGCTCATGCCCACCGAGTCGCGAAACGAGCCGGCTCGCCTGACCTATGTCATCGACGACCGGCAGATCGTGCGGTCGTTTGCCGCCTACCCCATGACCACGGGCCGGAATGTGGCCGAGACCCTGCGCCTGGTCGCGGCCCTGCGGACCACCGACGCCCACGGCGTGGCCACCCCGGCCGGGTGGAAGCCCGGCGAATCGGTCCTGGCCCCGCCGCCCCGGACCCGGGCCATGGCCGAGGAACTGGCCAGGGCCCGGGGCGCGACCTGCCCGGACTGGTACTTTTGCAAAAAGGAGACGCCATGACCTCCGATATGTACGACGCCGACGAAAGCGTTGCCGCCATAAAGCCCGACGGATCCCTGACCCAGACCGCCAAGGACGTGCTGCGCGCCTGCGACCCCCCGGCCACGGAAGAGGACATCGCCCGGGCCCTGGTGCGCCACTTCTCCCAGGTCCAGCCCATGGTCCGCGACCTGATCCACCTGGGCCTGCTCGAGGACGTCCGGGGACGGCTGGGCCTGACCACCCTGGCCCGGGAGAAGCTCGGGTCCTGATCCGGGCTTCCGGCCGCCGCGCGCGGGCGGCCGCCCTTTACGACCCGGGGACGCGGTATTATGGTTGGCCGGGATGCCGGTACGACCTGGGCGCTTGCCTTGGCGGTTCCGGCGCGCCGGGAGGTCGCCGTGAACGCCAGGAACCGGCCGGAGGATGTCTCCGCGCCGCTCGAATCCGATATTTGCAGCCGCTGCGCCGCGGCCGGGCCGACCTGTTGCGAGCTTTCGCCCGGGCAGGAGGAACTGTGCTTCCCCATCTCCGAGATGGAGCGCCACCGCATCGTCGAGCACGTGGGCCTCACGCGAGGGGCCTTCACGCCCGAACCCAATTCCCACGCCTTTCTGGCCAATCTCCGCCGCCTGTTTCCCCGTGAGCGCCAGGCCCTGGAGGCCCTGTTCCCGGAGACCGGCCGGCACCTGCGCCTGTCCGTCACCCCGGCCGGCCGGTGCGTGTTCCTGCGGGCCACGGGTTGCCGCTTGCCAAGGGCGGCGCGGCCGTATTATTGCCGCCTCTTCCCGTTCTGGGTGGCCGGCGGCCGGGTGACCGCCTTTGCCGCCGCCCAGTGCCTGGTCCACCGCCAGGGCCGGACCGTCCCGGGAATGCTCGCGCTCCTTCTGGCCACCGAAGCCGGTGTGCGCGAGCTGCATGGCCGGTTGCGCCTGGCCTGGGGGCTCCCGCCCCAGGAAGGCATGCCCTTCGTCACTCCCTCCCCAGCGAGATTCGGCACGTGAAAAAGCTTGTCATCCTCTTTGTCATCCTGCTCTTCGTCGGCCTGCTTTCGGGCGCGGCCGGCCTGATCGGCCTGTACTACTGGGCGTCGAGCGACCTGCCGAGCTTCCGCAAGATCACCGACTACCGGCCGCCCCTGGTGACCACCATCTACACCCGGGACAACAAGGTCCTCGGCTACCTCTATTCCGAAAAGCGGTTCCTGGTGACGCTTTCGGAAATGCCCGACTTTCTGCCCAAGGCCTTCCTGGCCGCCGAGGACTCCACCTTCTACCAGCACGAGGGCGTGGACATCTCGGCCATTGTCCGGGCCATGATCAAAAACCTCCAGCGCGGCGGCATCAAGCAGGGCGGCTCCACCATCACCCAGCAGATCATCAAGCGCCTGCTCCTGTCCTCGGAAAAAAGCTACAAGCGCAAGATCAAGGAAGCCATCCTGGCCTACCGGCTGGAAAAGTACCTGACCAAGGACGAGATCCTCACCATCTACCTCAACCAGATCTACCTGGGCTCCCGGGCCTACGGCGTGGAGGCGGCGGCCAGGACCTATTTCGGCGTCCACGTCAGCGACCTGACCGTGGCCCAGGCCGCCCTCCTGGCCGGCCTGCCCCAGGCCCCGACCCGCTACAGCCCGTTCCGGGATTTCGAGTCCGCCAAGAACCGCCAGAAATACGTCCTTGGCCGGATGCTGGTCCAGGGCTGGATCACCCAGCAACAACACGACGCGGCCGTGGCCGAGCCCCTGGTCTTCAAGAGCATGCCCGACCCCTCCTGGGAAGTGGCCCCGTTTTACCTCGAAGAGGTCCGGCGCGAGCTCATCGACCGGTTCGGCGAGGACCAGGTCTACAACGGCGGCCTGCACGTCCACACGGCCGTGGACCTCAAGCACCAGGAGGCGGCCGAGCGGGCCCTGCGCGACGGCCTGGTCGCCTCGGAGAAGCGCCGGGGCTACAAGCCGTCCCTGGAAAAGCTCGAAAAGGAAAAGTACGAGGACTTCTACGCCCGCAGCAACGTGCCGGAGTCGCTGCTCGTGCCGGGCCGGTGGGTCAAGGCCCTGGTCCAGGAAGTCACGGCCCAGGGGGCGGTGGTCCGGTTCGGCGACAAGTACGGGCTCATTCCCAACGAGGAGATGAGCTTCGCCAAGGGCAAGGTCGAGGCCGGAGACCTGGTCTGGGCCTCGGTGCTGGCCGTGCCCGACAAGGCGGCCGCCCAGAAGCCCGCGCCCGACGCCCCGGCGCCGTCGCCGGCGGCCAAGGCCGGCAAGAAGGGCAAGGGCCAGGAGGCGGCCCAGCCGGCCGTTCCGTCCAAGCCGGGCCGGCCCATGTGGAAGCTGGCCATGCAGCTCGAGCCGCGCATCGAGGGCGGCATCGTGTCCATGGACCCCCGCACCGGCGAAGTCCTGGCCTGCGTGGGCGGCTTCTCCTTCGAGAAAAGCCAGTTCAACCGGGCCACCCAGTCCTTCCGCCAGCCCGGGTCGTCGTTTAAGCCCATTGTCTATTCCGTGGCCATGGACAACGGCATGACCCCGGCCACGGTGGTCATGGACGGCCCCTTCTCCTACCGCGATCCCTGGAGCGGCCAGGTCTGGTCGCCCGGCAACTACGAGGGCGACTACGGCGGCCCCATGACCATCCGTTCGGCCCTGGCCAAGTCCAAGAACCTGGTGACCGTGCGCGTGGCCCAGCAGGTCGGCATGAAAAAGATCGTGGAGCGGGCCCAGGAGCTCGGCCTGCGCGGCGATTTCGTGCCCTATCTGCCGGTCAGCCTCGGGGCCGTGGCCGTCAATCTCCTGGACATGGTCCACGCCTATTCCGCCTTCGCCCGCGACGGCTCGACCATCACCCCCCGGTTCGTCCTGGACGTCAAAAGCCCCTGGGGCGAGGAGATCTTCGTCAACAAGCCCGAGGTCAAGCAGGTCCTTTCCCCCCAGACCGCCTACGTCATGGACTGCCTGCTCAAGGAAGTGGTGCGCGCCGGCACGGCCGTGGCGGTCAAGGCCCTCGGCCGGCCCCTGGCCGGCAAGACCGGCACCACCAACGATTTCCAGGACGCCTGGTTCGTGGGCTTTTCCCCCTACCTCCTGACCGGCTGCTACATCGGTTTCGACCAGCCCAAGCCCATGGGCAAGGGCGAGACCGGCGGCAAGGCCGCGCTGCCCATCTGGCTGTCCTACCGCAAGGCCGTGGAGGACGACTACCCGGTGGAGGACTTCTCCCGCCCGCCCGGCATCGTCATGGGCACCGTGGACGGGGTGGCCATGGCCTTCAAGGAAGGCACCGAGCGCGGCTCCATGGCCATCATGGACGAGGACCACGAAAAGGCCCTCTTCGCCGATCCCAACGCCCCCCTCGGCAAGGGCGAGGACCTGCTCAAGCAGATGTTTTAGCCTCCGCGTCCAGGGCGCTGCCTCGGCCCTGCTGGGGCGCTGCCCCAGGCCCCGCCAGGGCGCTGCCCTGGACCCGCCGGGGGGATCATCCCCCCCGGACCCCCTGGAGGGGGGAGCGGGGAGTGGGTTTCCCGCCCTTGGCTACGTCTTTGCCTGTCTGCGCGCAAGTCTGGGTGCTTTCGGCGCTGCGTCGCCTGAAAGCGGCCTTCGCATTCCTTCCCATCGATCCCGTCCGGCGGCCGTTGCCGTCCTGTCGACCTGCGCCGCGCCACCCGGGCGCGGCCGTCTCCCGTCCCTTTGGGGTCGCGGTCCACTGCCTGGCGGTCGGCGTCCGGGCCTGCGAGAGTCCGTGGAAGACAGCAGGACGGGGGGCTAAAAACAGTGCCGTGCACTGGTAATGGTTTGTACGAAATAAGCAGAGTTGTAGCGTCGTAATGCAGAATATTCAGACTGTATCAGTCTTGGGAGTGCGACGAAAAAGAGGGAAGCGCGTTACAAATTCGGGATCGAAAGGTCGTAAAAAGAAGATCGGAAAGTGGTGACGAGAAATTCTTGTAAAGGTTACATAAAATAATTAATTATTTTACCTATAAAGACTGGAGAAGACCATCCGATAGAAGTGGGGCGGGCACACTTGCACAGTAACCAAGGAGAAGACCATGTCCACCGATCTCGTCAGCCTCAATTATTCTTCCGCCACGACCGCCTCCAGCCTTGTGAGCACAACCTCCTCCTCGTCATCGAGCGCCAGCGCCGCCTCTTCCCTCAACACCGGCAGCCTCGGCATCCAGGGCGACGGAGACGGGAAGAGCTTCTCCAAGGGCGCCGAAATGATGCAGAAGCTCTCGGACCTGCAGTCCTCGGACCCCGAGAAGTTCAAGGAAGTGGCCCGGAACATCTCGGACAAGCTGACCGAGGCCGCGAAAAACAGCACCGACTCCAAGGCGGCCAGCCTCTATACGACCATGGCGGAAAAGTTCGCCAGCGCCGCCCAGTCCGGGGACATGTCCTCCCTGACCCCGCCCGAGGCGCCGGCCGCGGCCGGGGCCCAGGGCCAGGCGGCCATGAAGTACGCCCAGGCCAGCGGCACGAACCCCATGGAAACCCTGGACAGCGTGATTTCGGGCGCCCTTTCGGGCGTGGATTCGGCTTCGGCGTAAGCCGCCGCGCCGGGCTTCCCCGCCGCCGGGTCTTTGCCGGGCGGCCGGCGGCGGGGAGCGGTGCGGTCGGGTGCGGGGCGTGTCGCGGCGCTTCAAAAATACGCCGGTATTTTTGAAGAAAAAAGAAACGATCTCCGTCGGTTGCCGAGGGGCTACTGCCGGCCCGCAGTCCCCCCGAGGCCGAGCAGGGCGTTTTCGAGGCTGAGCGCCTCGGCCGGCGGGTACCGTCTGGCCAGTTCCTGGATGTCGTCGAGGTAGCGCCGCCAGTTGCTCAGGTAAAACGACAGGGCCGGCGCGAACTTCTTGCCCACCAGGCCGTCGATGAAAAGGCGGCTGATCTCCTTTTCCCGCCGCAGCACGTACTGCGACAGCAGAAACACCTTCCGCTCCTCCAGGGTCATGGACCGGACCGCCCGCCGCAGCACCGTGCGCGCCCGGGGCTGATACATCCAGAAGTAGAGGAAATCCAAGGCGTTGACGATGACGATCTTGTCCAGGTCGCCGCTTTCCGCGCCCAGGGTGGAGATGAAGGTCTTGGGCGTCTCCAGGAGCTTGGCCACGTCCTCGCTCGGGTAGAGCAGTTCCAGCAGCGAATAGGTGTCGTAGAGCTGCTTGAACTTGCGGCGGTAGTCCCGGAACCGCATCCGCACGTACTTGCCCCGGTCGGCCAGGCCTTCGATGACCGCGGCCACGCAGTCCGAGGCGAATTTGGACACAATGGCGGCAAAGGGCTCCAGGGCCTCCTCCGGGGCCGGCACGCCCTGGTGCGCCAGGACCCAGGCCAGACCCTGGTTGATGCCAAGGGCCAGGGGAATCGACAGGACCGTGCGAAACAGGTTGCCCACGGCCGCCGACTTGGGCAGGCCCCGAAACAGGTTGTGGCTGGCCAGGTAGACGCCGTTGGCCACGGCCATGGCCGCGAAAAGGGCCAGGGGATCGGTGGAGGTGGTGATGCCGAGGACCTGGCCGAGGAGCACGGTCCGTACCAGGATGTCGAGGAGCGGCACGGAGAATCCGGTGAACAGGAGGGAATCGGCCAGCCGGTCGAAACTGACGTAGTCCTTCCAGGTCAGGAGCGGACTGCGCTGGAGGCCGCCGCTGCCAAGGACCGCCTGGATGACGTTGCGAAGGCCGGTGATGCCGAACCAGATGAACGGCCCGAGCCAGGCCAGGACCCACCAGGAGTTGACGGACGCGAACGAGACCGCGGCCACGGCAAAGCCGACCAGGATCTTCAGCGCGTTTTTGAGCGAGCCGTTCAAGGTCCGCAGCGTCAGGCGCAGCGGACGCCGGGCGGCCGTGGCCTCGGTTAGATAGCGTTCGCTGGCCTTTTTCTGGACCCCGCCCAGGGTGTGGATGTTGGCGGTTTCCGGCGTGGCCTTGTAGGACCGCTCCCGGATCCAGGACAGCCGCCTGCGGTAGCCGGCCAGGCGGAAGCCCGGCACCTCGCGCAGGAACCGGAAGAACCGGGCCGCCAGCGGCGAGGCGAATTCGTCCGGCAGGGTGGTCACGCGCGGGCTGACGGTGATGCCGACCGGGATGGCCAGGCGCAGGCTCTGTTTCGGGTGCTTGCCGCGCCTGGCCAGGCGCTTGCGGGTCCGGGCCGGCAGGGTGTCGGCCACCACCAGCCCCATGCCGTGGCACCGGGTCGACTGGCCCGTGGAGTCCGTGCCGATGCGCGCCCCCAGGGCATGCTTGTGGCAGGCGTGGGTCAGGGCTCCGACCTCGGGCAGCAGCGCCCGCAGCCGGGCCGCCTTGGCCGGATCGCCCGCATGCTCGACCCGCTCGGCCGTGCGGCCGATCAGGCGCTTCAGGGCCACCACGTTGCCGGTGTTGAGGATGGACAGCAGCTCCAGGATCTCGCCGGCGTCGTGGCCCGTGGTTTCGTAGACCCGCAGGTTGAAGATGTCGCAGTGGGTGATGGCCCCCTTGCAGGCGAAAAGGGCGAGCAGGACGTCTTCCAGGCTCATTTCCGCCGTGACCAGGATGATGCGGTTGTCGCAGTGGAGGCCGGCGAGCCGTTCCACCAGCGCCGCCGGCGAAATGGCCAGACGTTCCGGCAGGGTGTCCCCGGGCGCGGCCTCTTCCGGGAGCGGGATGTCCGGGTTGGCCTCGGGCGAGAGATAGGTGTCGAGGAGGGCCTCGGTGTCCAGGGCGTCGCGTTCGGCCAGAAAGGCGCACGCGTCCGGGGCCTTGCTGGCCACGTCCAGGGTTTCGGCCGCCCGGGCGTCCAGATGGGGCCGCAGGCTGTCGCGGATGAACCGGGCCAGGTGCAGGACGCTGGCCTGGCCGGCCCCGACAAAGGCCAGGAACTCCTCGGGGTCCAGCGGGTCCAGGGACAGGCCGTGGCGTTCGTTGATGACCGGCCGGTGGCGGTCGTTGAACGCCGCCAGCAGGGCCAGCACGTAGCGCTGTCCGCGCAAGGACAGCTCGAACCCCTCGCGCATGAATTCCCGCACCGCCGGCCGGGCCAGGAAGTCGGAAAAATCCGCCGGCAGGGAGAGGCCGCGCGGCGTCCAGATGATCTTGACCAGGCTCCCCTCGTGCCGGGCCAGGCATTCGATGCCCACGGCCACGCGCATGTCCATGATGGCGGCCGCCTCCAGCAGTTCGGCGGCCGTCTCCTGGCGCACGAAGTGGTAGTGGATGACGGTCAGCCGGCGGATGCCCTTGATCCAGGCGTCCATGATGAGGTGGGTCGGCGACTTGCGGCCCTTGGTGTTGGCGTCGTGGACATGGTCGTCGAAGGCGTCCTGGTTCCAGGCCTCGGGCATTTCCAGGAGGTGGAGCTCGGCCAGGAGCCGCCGCACGGCCCGGGGCTTGCCGCTGACGGCCTGGCGGAAGTCGTGGGCCAGTTCCAGCTGGCGGCGGGGATTGTCCCTGGTCCGCACCAGCTCCTTCATGATCTGGAGCAGGACCCGGGCCGTGTTTTTTTCCAGGCCCGATTCCGCCGTGGCCGTCACCTCGTCGCGCAGGGACCGCAGGGCCGTCAGCCGGTCCCCGGCCAGGCCGGCCTCCAGGGAGCCGAGGAGGTGGATGGTGGCGTAGGCGATGCGCAGCCCGCGCGGCGCGGCCATCTCCTTGATGCCGTGGGGGTGGAGGTAGGGGGCGAGCAGGCGCTTGAGGCTCGACGAGCCCCCCCGGGCCAGGACGTCGCCGACGATGCGCAGCAGGTCGTAATCGCCCTGGTCGAAACAGAACCGGGCAAAAAGGCTTCGATCCGCGCCGGCCAGGGGCGTGTCCGGCCCGTTTGGTCCGTCCGGCCCGTCCGGGCCGGGCCGGGTCGGAAGCGTGGTCGCCGCAGGGTTGTTTGATTGTATAACCATCTTTGATCTCTTACAAAACAGTAGCCGGCCGACGCCAGTGCCGTCAAGGGGCCCCCGGTTGTCCGGGAGGGCGGGCCGCGTTTCCCGGTTGCCTGGCCCGGGGAACCCGGGAAAGCCGGCGGCCGCGAGGCGACGCGGCTTGGCCTGAGGCGCGCCTTTTGATAGGATGGCATGTTCCCGGCGCACTGCCCGGCCGGTCGGAAGGAGGGAGAAACCATGGCGAAACGCAAAGTGCCCCAGGCGGCCCTGGACATCGTGGCCCAGGCCGCGCGCGAGATCCGCGACCTGGAGGCCCATGCCCTGCGGGCGCTGCACGAGGAGGGGGATAACGAGACCTACCGGGCCGACCTGACCCGCAAGTGCCTGGTCCTGGAAGCCCTGCCCGAGGAGGCGGCCGAAGCCCTGGCCCCGGCCCAGGTCTCCGGCGCGCCGGGCGCGGAGGACGCCGACGCCTTTGCCACGGGCCTGGAGAGTTTCGCCCACCGGGCCGGACGGGCCTTGTCCCTGGAAAGCGTGTTCTACATGAGCGCGCTGCTCTATCCCGAGGACTACCAGGACGGCGACCCCAACGACCTGGAGCGGTTCCTGGACCGGTTCGAGGCGGCGTAGGCATGCGGGTCTTCGAGCCCATCGTCATCAACGGCATGCGGGTGAAAAACCGCTTTGTCCGTTCGGCCACGGCCGAGGGCATGGCGGCCCCGGACGGTTCGGCCACGGACCGGCTGGAGGCCGTGATGAAGTCCCTGGCCGTGGGCGGGGTTGGGCTTGTCATTTCCGGCCACGCCTATGTGGAAAAGCGCGGCCAGGCCGGGCCCGGCCAGCTCGGGGTCCACACGCCGGCCATGGAGGCGGGCGTCGCCCGGCTGGCCCGGGCGGTCCATGCCTACGGCGGCCGGTTCGTGGTCCAGCTGGCCCACGGCGGCTGCCGGGCCGCGCCCCAATATTCCGGCGAACCGGCGGTCGGCCCGTCCGCGCCCGAGGGCCCGGACGCCCCTCCCTGCCGGGCCATGGGGGCCGAGGACCTGGCCCGCATGGAGGCCGCCTTTGGCGCGGCCGCCTGGCTGTGCCGCGACGCCGGGGCCGACGGCGTGCAGATCCACGCCGCCCACGGCTATGGCCTGAGCCAATTTCTTTCGCCCCGCACCAACCGCCGCCTCGGGGCCTACGGCGGCTCCCTGGCCAACCGGGCGCGGCTCTTGCTCGAGGTCATCGGCGCCATCCGGGGCCGTGTCGGCAACGACTACCCGGTGCTGGTCAAGCTCAACAGCGACGATTTCATGGAAGGCGGCCTGACCGCCTCGGAGAGCCGGCAGGTCGTCCACTGGCTCGAAGCGGCCGGCGCGGACGCGGTGGAGCTTTCCGGCGGCACCCTCGATTCCGGCGCCCTGTCCCCGGTCCGTCCCGGCCGGGTCGCCATTCCGGAAGGCGAGGCCTACTACCGGGACGCGGCCAGGGCCGTGAAGGCCGAGGGCCTGGGCATCCCCCTGATCCTGGTCGGCGGCGTCCGCAGCCTGGCCACGGCCGAGGATCTGGTCGCCTCGGGCGCGGCCGACATGGTGGCCCTGTCCCGGCCGCTCATTCGCGAACCCGGGCTCATCGCCCGCTGGCAGGCCGGGGACGACGCCCCGTCGCCGTGCGTCAGCGACAACCTGTGCTTCGTGCCCCTGCGCAAGGGCGAGGGCGTCTCCTGCCTGACCGAGGCCCGGGAGCGCCGGCGTGGCCAGGGCGAGGCGGCCCCGGACGACGCCGCCGGTTGAGCCGGCGGTCTGGTTGGACGGGTGGCGGACTGGGGAACAGGGAGCGGGAATGGTCTGGCTGCTGGTGAAGCTCGTTTTGGCGGTGGCGTTCCTGGTGTTTGTCGTCAGGAAGCTCAGGCCCTGAAGCCTCGGGCGGTCCATGGGCTGCCGCGCTTTGGAATCCCGAACCGGTCCAGGCCGGTGCGTTGCCGCATGGGGCGTACGTTCGCAAACCGGGACGCGACACGGGAAGGCCCGTGCCGGGCGCGCTATTCCAGCTTGTTCTGAATGAACGCGATGGTCTTTTCCGGCAGGGCCTTCTGTCCGCCGCCGTTGCCGAGGTCGGTCAGGTCCTCGGTGATGGTCAGCATCAGGCTCGTGAACCGGGTCTGCTTCTGCAACCGCTCCCGGGCGTCCGGGTTGTGCCAGGCTTCCTTGAGCAGTTCGGCCGCGTGGTGGTGGATCATAAGCGCCAGGGGCTTGGGCATGGAGCCGTAGTGTTCGAGCATGTCGGCCTTCATCGCGTCGATGCTGTCCAAAAACTCCCCGAACTGCTCGGTCTGGCGCTCCTCTTCCATCCGGGTCCGGCGGCACTCCTCCTTGAACCGGATCTCCATGAGCTCCAGGCGCTGCTTGAGCGTGGCCGCGGCCACCAGCTTCTCTTCCTTGAGCCGGTCCAGGTCGGCCTGGTTGGCCTTTTGCCAGTCCGCGGATTCGCTTCGCACGGTATTGACCAGCCGGGTGATGAATTTGGCGATATTTTCCGGAATCGACATGGTTACCTCACCTGCTCGAAAAAAAGTTCCATGACCGGGGAAAGCGGTTTTTCCCGCGCGCCCTCGAAAAACCTGTGCAGGGCGTAGAGCCGGTCGAAATCGATGGTCGTGACGGCCTTCTCGATGAACACCGAGGTCCGCTGGTGGAGATAGGGCGTCATGTCCTGCTTGTTCGCCTCGAGCTGGGTCCGCACCAGGGCGGCCAGCTCCCGGATATTGTCGCGCTGGCGCCGCACGGCCAGCATCCTACGTTTCGCATACCCCTTGGCCGCGATCCCTTCCCGGATGCGGCGGTGCTTTTCCAGCCTGCGCTCCAGCCGGTTTCGGCGGCGCATGAAAAAGAGGTAGCCGAGAAACCCCAGGACAAGGGCCGGGGCGTACAGGGCGACCATGGAAAAGGAGAAGAAGACAAGCGAGGTTTCGAAAGGGAAGGGGAAGTGGAACATGAACAATCAGGCGGCCGGCGCTCGTTGCGGCCCTGGAGAGGGGGTTGGGGCGTCGCCCGCCGGCCCGGCAAGGGGGCGGGGGACGCGGAAAAGGCGGTGCGGACGCGCGGTGGCGTCAAAACCTGCATGCATCATGCGCTTGGTGTCGCCGGAACAGGGAGGCCCGTGGCGCAACTCCGGTCCGGGCGGCCTACCTGGCATGGCTAGTGAAAAGGTCGGGATTCGTCAAGCCGGAGACAAATTGATAACATCGAGGAATCATTGCCTGTTCTTCAAGCTGGCGGACAGGGGGAGCACAGGGGCGGGGCCGCCTATCCGGCTGTCGGGACTGCACCTTTCACCACGCCCAGGCGGCGCGGCCTCAGTACTTGCGCAACTCGAAAAGCTTTTTGGTCTGTGTCGAGACGATGTGGAAGTACTTGTCCTGGGGGATGAAGATGTAGGGCACGTCCTCGGCCCGGCGGAACAGGAAGTCCGACAGGATCATCCGGTTCACGGCCTGGTGCCCGATGATCATGATGTATTCGGAATTGCCGCTGAGATAGATGGCCTTTTTCACGCCCCGGTAGACCCGGCCGGCCATGGTGGCGTAGCCCTCGCCGCCGGGGTAGACGAAGTTGTACTTGTTGCGGGCCCGGGCCGCGAACAGGTCCGGCCGGGTCCGCTCGATCTCGGCGTAGGACATGCCCTCGCATTCGCCCACGTCGATCTCGTCGAACTCCGAAAAGGCGTGGTGCACGGTCTGGCCCTTGCGGGTGGCCAGAAGCGGCTCGGCCATCTCCAGGGTGCGGCGCAGGGTGCTGGTGAAGATGTAGGGCAAGGGCGTGCCGATGAAGTTGCGGGACAGGGCCCAGGCCTGGTTCCTGCCCTTGTCCGTCAGCCCGGAGTCCCCGCCGATCCGGTCGCGCACGTTGTAGACGCTCTCGGCGTGGCGCACCAGAAACAGGTTCTTGATCCAGTCGGACATGAGCAGGTCGCGGATGCGGCCGTAGTAGGGCACCTCGGCCGAGACCCGCTCGGCCAGGATGCGGTTGTTGAGGGTGTCCAGGCGCACCAGGTCGCGGACCTCGTCCGGCGGCTCGTAGATGTGGCGGTAGTAGCCGATGCGGGAGACGAAGCTCTCCTTGGCCTGCTCCTCGGTCAGGTGGGCGAATTCCGGCAGCTTGGCCTTGCGGGCCACGGACAGGGCCAAAAGCTCCGGGTCGTCGTTGATGCACTCCACGAACAGGACCGGGTGGTTGGCCAGCCGCTGCAGCAACGTCTCCCGCCGCTTGCGGGAGACGTTGGTGGCGTCGAGGATGGCGATCTGGCCCTCGGCCGAGAGAAAGGCCTTGGCCTCGGCGAAGTTGACGGCCGCGATCCGCTCGCGCAGGGCCACGGCCTGGCTGTTGTCCGGGTCGTAGAAGCCGGAGTGGGAGGTGTTGCCCGCGATCATCCGGCGGCGGACGTCGCCGTTGTTGAAGATGCCGACCCGGATGTCGTCTTTTTCCAGGTTCTCCTTGATCTTGGACGCGACCGTGGACTTGCCCATGGCCGGCAGCCCCACCATGGCGATGTAGAGCTTGCCGGGCTTAGGCATCAGAGCAACCCGACTTCCCAGTTGAAGTGGCTGGTCCGGTCCTTGCGGGCCACGTCCTTGGGCAGCGGCTCGCGCAGGTCCGCGAACACCACGTACCCGGCCCTGGCCAGCTCCTCGCGGTGCTTGTACAGGTCCATCTCCCAGTTGGCGTACAGCCAGTAGGTCCGGTCGTACTTGACGGCCCACAAGCCCTCTTCCTTGGGGCTGACCACGGGCAGGCAGGTCTTGACCTCGCCCGAGAGGACCCGGGACAGGCCAAGCGGCCAGGCGCCCTTGTGCACGAGCCCGAGCGGCAGGGGCGAGAGGCCGGGCAGGGCGAGCAAGTCCTCGCCGGCCAGCTCCGGCGAGACAAAGGCCCCGGCAAAGCCGAGCCGGGCCAGTTCGGCCACGGCCAGCGGGTTGGCGATGTTGCAAAACGGTCCGGCCCACAGGTCCAGGCCCTTGGCGGCCTTGGGGAAAAGCCCGGTCTGCCACGGCGCGCCGAGCACGAACCGCTTGCCGCCGCGCGACACGATGGCCGCCACCAGGCTCACGAATTCGCTTTCCTCGTCCGGCCAGATGACCGGCGGCAGCCACCACCAGGCCGCCGCGGCCCGGCCGAGGGGCAGGTTGTGGGCCCGCTTGGTCGAAACCCAGACCCCGAACGGTCCCTTTTCCTTGCGCATGTCCGGGTGCCGCCAGACGCTGATGGAAAGCGGCTCCTGGCCGCGCGCGGGCTTGCGGGCCTTCGGCATTTTGGCCGTGAACTCCACGGGCTTGGCCTCGCGCTCCGGGATCTTGGCCAGTTCGGCCTCGAGCGGCCGCAGTTTTTCCATGAGCGCCGGCTCGCGGCGGTCGATGAGAAAGACCGGCGCGCCGGACTCGGGGCGCGGGCCCTCGTCGATGGTGATGGTCAGCCTGCCGCCCTTGGGCACGGACCGGGTCACCTTGACCACCCGGTGGCCGGGCTCGTCCTCGGAGCCGATCCGCACCAGGTCCCCGGGCAGGAGGGCCACCCGGGCCGACAGGTTCCACTGGCCGCTTTTGATGCCGCGCGTGATCTTGCCGGCCGGCAGGCCCGAGCCGGTCCGCTCCTTGGTGTCCACGGGATTTTTGGGCCGCTGGGGCAGGAAATTGTAGTTGGTCACGGCCCGGCCCAGGGCCTGCTCCAGGTAGCTGCCGGCCATCTTCTTGGCCGAGGCGTCGTCCGGGGCGTCGCGCAGGAGCTTGTAGGCGGCCACGGTGTGGTAGACGTAGTGCGGACCCTTTTTCCGGCCCTCGATCTTCCAGGCCGTGATCTGGGGGATGGTCAGAAGCGCCTTGGTCAGGACGTCCAGGCTCAGGTCCTGGCAGGAGAAGTACCGGCCCTTCTGGCCCCGGTGCTCGTAGACCCGGCGGCAGGGCTGGACGCACCGGCCGCGAAGGCCGGACTTGCCGCCGAGGTAGCTGCTCCAGTAGCAGCGGCCGGACACGTTGTAGCACAGGGCCCCGTGGACAAAGGCCTCCAGTTCCAGGCCCTCGGGCGCGGCCTCGGCCATCTCGCGCATCTCGTCGATGGACAGTTCGCGCGGCAGGACCACCCGGGAGAAGGAAAGCTCCGGCATCATGGCCAGTCCGGTGGGGCTCGAGACGTTGGCCAGGGTGGAGAGGTGGAGCTCGCCCTTGAACCCGGCCTGCCGGGCCACGGCGGCCACGCCGATGTCCTGGACGATCAGCGCGTCCGGACCGACGTCGTCGGCCAGGCGCTTGACCAGCCGGCCGGCCCTGTCGGCCTCGTCGGGCTTGAGCAGGGTGTTGACCGCGACGTAGGTGCGCACGTTCCTGGCCCTGGCGATCTGGGCCAGGCCGGCCAGTTCGGTAATGGAGAAGTTGCGGGCCAGCATGCGCGCGGAAAAATGTTTGAGCCCGGCGTACACGGCGTCCGCGCCGGCGGCCACGGCCGCCATAAAGGAATACGGATCGCCCGCGGGGGCTAAAATCTCAGGCTTTTTCGCCTCGGTCATAGGGATTCTCTTTTGCAGGGATTGTCGGGCGGAATCGCCGCGAGAGGGGGAGAATAAGACAGAACGGGCGCGGAGGGAACCCTTTTTTCCGGCCGCGCCGCCGGCCAGGCCGGTTTCCCGGCTGCATCCGTTCCCCCCGTCCGCCCGCCGTGCGACGGAGGCGGCGGTATCATATTGCAACCGTGTGCCATTGGTGCCAAGGTCGCGGGATACATTTTTGCCTGGAGGGGACGGCCGTGAAGCTGGTGACCGAGCAGATGGAACGGTATTTGTCGGGCGGGGCCTGGATCCGCAAGATCTTCGAACAGGGGCTGGAACTGAAAAAGCGCTACGGCGAGGAGGCGGTCTGCGATTTCTCGCTCGGCAATCCCGACCTGCCGCCCCCGCCCGTGATCGGCGAGTGTCTGGCCGACCTGGCCGGCCAGGCCGACCGGCCCTTCGCCTTCGGCTACATGCCCAATCCCGGCTATCCGGCCGTGCGGGCCGCCCTGGCCGAACACCTGTCGGCCGAGCAGGGCGTGGCCGTGGCCCCGGACGACCTGCTCCTGACCTGCGGCGCGGCCGGCGGCATCAACGTCTTTTTCCGGGCCGTGCTGTCCCCGGGCGACCAGGTCGTCTGCCCCTCCCCCTATTTCGTGGAATACGGCTTCTACGCCGCCAACCACGGGGCCGAGCTCGTGTCCGCGCCGACCAGGCCCGACACCTTCGACCTCGACATCGCGGCCATGGAGGCGGCCATCACCCCCAGGACCCGGGTGGTCATGATCAATTCGCCCAACAACCCGACCGGCCAGGTCTACGGCGAGGAGACGCTCAAGGCGCTGGCCGCCATGCTGGCCCGCAAAAGCGAGGGCCGGGACCGGCCCATCTACCTCCTGGCCGACGAGCCCTACCGGTTCCTGGCCTACGACGGGATCAACGTGCCGTCGGTCCTGCCGCTTTATCCCTATTCCCTGGTCATTGGCTCGTTTTCCAAAAACCTGTCCCTGCCGGGCGAGCGGATCGGCTACGTGGTGGTCTCTCCGGACATGCCGGGCCGGGAAAGGCTCGTGGCCGGCATGGTCTTCGCCAACCGGATCATGGGCTTCGTCAACGCCCCGGCCGTGGGCCAGGCGCTCTTGCTGCGGGCCCTTGGCCACGAGGTGGACCGGACGTTTTACGAGCGGCGGCGGGCGGCCATGGCCCGGGTGCTGACAAACGCGGGGTACGAGTTCTTCATGCCGCGCGGGGCGTTCTACTTTTTCCCCAAATCCCCGGACCCGGACGAGGTGGCCTTTGTCGAGCGCCTGGCCAGGGAACGGGTCCTGGCCGTGCCCGGCCGGGGGTTCGGCCTGCCGGGCTATTTCCGGCTGGCCTTTTGCGTGGACGAGGCGGTCATCAACCGGTCCGAGGAAGGGTTCGCCAAGGCCATCCGGGGCTGACCGGCCGGGCCCGAAATACGGGTTGACAGGCCAGGCCCGGGAGTTTAGTTGAGCGCAACTTATAACCTTGGCTAAGTCTTTGTAACCGTCTCCGAGGATCTTCGCATTTGCCGAGCTCCCGCCGACCTTGAAGAATTAGCCCTAAAACAGTTTGGAGCCCTGCAAATGTCCAAGAAACTCTACGTCGGCAACCTGCCTTTCTCCACCAACGAAGACGAAGTCCGCGACCTGTTCGCCCCCTACGGCGAGGTGGAGTCCGTCAATCTGATCATCGACCGCGAGACCGGCCGCCTGCGCGGCTTCGGCTTCGTGGAGATGACCACCGAAGGTGCCGACGCCGCCATGGAAGCCCTTAACGGCAAGGCTTTCGGCGGCCGCGACCTGCGCATCAACGAGGCCCAAGAGCGCCAGCCCCGCCAGGGCGGCTTCGGTGGCGGCCCGCGTCGCAACAACTGGTAGTCCCGGGACTGCCGGCGCAGCAAAAAACGCCAAGGCCCCGTCCGGCAGCGGACGGGGCCTTTTTTTCCGGCTCCGTCGCCCGGAGCCGTCGGTCTTCTTGACGCCTGGACTAACGAAGGGTATCAAGTCAAACTTTGCCCTTTACCGAGGTAAGCCAGGACCATGTTCGACAGCCTTACAGACAGACTCGACGACGTCTTCCGCAAGATCAGGGGCACCGCCCGCCTGACCGAGGAAAACGTCCAGGTCGCGCTGCGCGAAGTGCGCCTCGCCCTGCTCGAGGCCGACGTCAACTTCAAGGTCGTCAAGGATTTCGTCGAACGGGTCCGCGAGCGGGCCATGGGCCAGGACGTCCTCAAGAGCCTGACGCCCGGCCAGCAGGTGGTCAAGATCGTCCACGAGGAGCTGATCGAGCTCCTCGGCGGCCAGGCCCAGGAGCTCGACCTCAAGGCCACGCCCGCGGTCATCATGGTCGTGGGCCTCCAGGGCTCGGGCAAGACCACCACCTGCGCCAAGCTGGCCCTCAAGCTCCGCCGCGAATTCAAGCGCAAGCCCTACCTCGTGCCGGCCGACGTCTACCGCCCGGCCGCCATCGACCAGCTCCACAAGCTGGCCTCCCAGCTCGACATTCCGGCCTTTCCGTCCACCCCGGACCAGAACCCGGTGGACATCTGCGCGGCCGCCCTGGAAGAGGCCAAGCGGACCGGACACGACGTGGTGCTCCTCGACACCGCCGGCCGGCTCCACATCGACGAGACCCTGATGGACGAGCTGGCGGCCATCAAGGCCGCCACCGGGCCGGCCGAGATCCTATTCGTGGCCGACGCCATGACCGGCCAGGACGCCGTCACCGTGGCCGCGGCCTTCAACGAGCGCCTGGACGTCTCGGGCATCGTCCTGACCAAGATGGACGGCGACGCCCGGGGCGGCGCGGCCCTGTCGGTCCGGCAGGTCACGGGCAAGGCCATCAAGCTCGTGGGCACGGGCGAAAAGGTCTCGGACCTCGAAGTCTTCCACCCCGACCGGGCCGCCTCGCGCATCCTCGGCATGGGCGACATCCTGACGCTCATCGAGAAGGCCCAGACCGACGTGGACGCCGAAGAGGCCGCGGCCATGGAGCGCAAGCTCCGCAAGGCCGAGTTCACCCTGGAGGACTTCCGCACCCAGATGCGGCGGGTCAAAAAGCTCGGCTCCCTGGAAGGGCTTCTCAAGCTCATCCCGGGCATGTCCCAGGTGAGAAAGCAGCTGGGCGAGGTCCAGATGCCGGAGAAGGAGATGGCCCGGGTCGAGGCCATCATCAACTCCATGACCAAGGCCGAGCGGGCCGCGCCCAAGCTCATCAACACCAGCCGCCGGGAGCGCATCGCCAAGGGGTCGGGCACCACGGTCCTGGAAGTCAGCCAGCTGCTGAAAAATTTCACCCAGATGCAGAAGATGATGCAGCGCATGATGGGCGGCAAGGGCATGCCGTCCATGCCCAAGATGCCGCCCGGCATGAAGATGCCTGGCGGACTGGGCGGGGGAATGCCCGGCATGCCTCCCGGCATGGGAGGCATGGGCGGCCTGCCGCCGGGCGCGGAGGGCGGTTCCCTGCCCGTGGACCCGGAAGCCCTCAAGGCCTCCCGGGCCGCCGCCAAGGCCGCGGCCAAGAAGAAGAAGGAACAGCGGAAAAAACGGAAAAAACGCTAGCTCCCACGGAGCGGCGGGGCTTTCCACAACAACAATCGTCCACCACGACAAGGGGGAACACGGCATGGCCATGAAACTGCGACTGACCCGCATGGGTTCCAAAAAGCGCCCGTTTTACCGCATCGTCGCCATGGATTCCAAGACCCGCCGCGACGGCCGGGCTCTGGAGTACCTGGGGTATTACAATCCGATGGTTGACCCGGCGGAAATAAAAGTGGATAGTGCAAAAGTGCGGTCCTGGCTTGAGCGCGGCGCCAAGCCCTCGGATACCGTGCGCGCCCTGCTGCAGAAGGCTGGCGTCTAGGTCCACCCGGCAAGGAAAACGTCTACAGGAGTGGTCCGGGCCGGAAGCCGCGACGCCGCCGCATTCGCCCCCGGGTAGGGCCCGGGGGATACACGGAAACGGAGGCGGAAGTCCTTCGCTTGCTCTTACGGTTACCTCAGGAGGTGCGTATGTTGAAGGACTTGATTGAGTATGTGGCCAAATCCCTGGTGGACAACCCGGATCAGGTGCACGTGTCGGAAATAGAAGGCGAACAGACCTCGGTCATCGAACTCAAGGTGGCCAAGGAAGACCTGGGCAAGGTGATCGGCAAGCAGGGGCGCACCGCCCGTGCCATGCGCACCATTCTCGGCGCCGCGTCGACAAAGGCCCGGAAGCGCTCCGTCCTGGAGATTCTCGAGTAACGTGGCCGGCGCGTACGGCCCGCGCCCTGATACGACACGCCAGCATGGCCGCAGACAAATACATCATTGTGGGGAGCGTCGCCCGCCCCCACGGCGTCCGAGGGGAGCTGTGCATCGACAGCCATGCCGACTCCCCTTCCTACTTCGCCCGGGGGTCGCTCCTGCGTCTCTCGCCGCCGGCAGACCCCGGGCGCGGCAAGGACTACGCCGTGCGCGCCGCCAGGCCCCACCAGGGCCGCATCCTCGTCACCCTGGAGGGCGTGCCGGACCGCAACGCCGCCGAAACCCTGCGCGGCCTGGCCGTGTGCGTGCCGGTCGACCGGCTCGATCCGCCCGAACCCGACGAGGTCTTCCTCCACCAACTTTTGGGACTGCGCGTCCGCCTCGTGGACGCCAAACCGGACGACCCGGACCTCGGCGTCCTCGAAGACGTCCGCGATTCCGGCGGCCTGGAACTCTGGATCATCCGCGACGCCAAGGGCCGCGAAATCCTTTTCCCCGCCGCCGACGCACTCGTGCCCGAACTCGACCTCGACGCCGGCGTCGCCGTCATCGACCCACCGCCCGGGCTGCTGGAGCTGTACCAGGGCGAGGCGGGGGAGGACGGGAAGACGCCTCCGGCGGCCGGGGGGGATCATCCCCCCCGGACCCCCTGAGCGGGCGCGCGGGAGGGCGGTCGGAGACGTCGGGCGGCG
>CAZIJE010000019.1:11409-46022 GCA_964539435.1 uncultured Desulfovibrio sp. | reverse complement strand
CTTCACTTTGCACTCTCGCGCTTCCAAAACAACAACAGCGGCGGCCGTGGCGCGTTCGTGTGTGATGCTGACGTGCCAGGCGGTGGCGCCGAGGGCGTCGGCCCGGTTCAGGGCCGGGCCGGTCAGGGTCAGGACCGGCCGGCCCAGGGCGTCGGCCAGGATTTCCAGGCAGGAAAAGCCGATGCCCTGGGTGAAACCGGTGCCAAGGGCCTTGACCGCCGCTTCCTTGGCTGCGAACAGGCCGGCCACGCGGGCGGTGGGACGGGGCGGCAGGGCGGCCCGTTCGGCCGGCGTGAGGATGCGGGCCAGGAACCGGTCGCCGAACCGCGTCAGCGCGGCCTCGATGCGCGCCAGTTCCACCAGGTCGATCCCGAGACCGAGGATCACGGCCGCTCCGGCTAGTCCGGAAAGCCGGCGATGATGGCGGCCATGGCGGCCACGGCCTCGGTCATGCCGGTCATGATGGCCCGGGCGATGATGCTGTGGCCGATGGAGTATTCGCTGATGCCGCCGGCGCCGGCAAAGGCGTGGATATTGTCGTAGTCCAGGCCGTGGCCCAGGTTGACGCCGAGGCCGGCCTGTCTGGCCTGGGGGATGGCGGCCAGCAGCCGGTCCAGTTCGGCCTGCCGGACGGCCGGGGTGGCGGCGTCGGCAAACGCGCCGGTGTGCAGTTCGACAAAGGCCGCGCCCACGGCGGCCGAGGCCTCGATCTGGCGCGGGTCCGGGTCGATGAAAAGGCTGGTGGGGATGCCGGCGTCGGCCAGTTCGGCCACAAAGGCGCGCAGGGCCTCTTCCCGTCCGGCCACGCCGAGGCCGCCCTCGGTGGTCAGCTCCTGGCGTTTTTCCGGCACCAGGCAGACCATGTGGGGCCGAAGCTCCAGGGCGATGCCCCGCATCTCGTCGGTGGCGGCCATTTCCAGGTGCAGCCTGGTCTTGACGGTCTGGCGCAGGAGCCGGACGTCGCGGTCCTGGATGTGGCGGCGGTCCTCGCGCAGGTGGACGATTATGGCCCGCGCGCCTCCGAGTTCGGCCAGGGCGGCGGCGGTGACGGGATCGGGACTGGGGGCGAGGCGCGCCTGGCGGACCGTGGCCACGTGATCGACGTTGACCGCAAGCAGGGGCATGGCGGACTCCTTTAAGGTAGTGGCATCACGGTAAGCCTTTTGAAAAATCCCGGCAACCGGTCCCACGCGCTTCTGAATTGTTGACAAACGTCCGACCAATCCGTAAGTGCGAGTCCACTTTCTTCGATCAGGGGGCAATGCCGCCGGACGGCATCTCCTGCCCCATTCCCCGAAGACGCTTCCCGTCGCCGGGGAAAAACCCTAACAACGAGTACAGGTATGAATCTTTGTATCGTAGGCACCGGTTACGTTGGTCTGGTGAGCGCCGCCTGCTTCGCCGAAATGGGCAATGACGTCTGCTGCGTGGACATCAACCCCACCATCGTCGAAAATCTGCGGCAGGGCAAAATCCACATCTACGAGCCGGGACTCGATGAACTGGTCAAGCGCAACGTGGCCGAAGGCCGCCTGCGTTTCACCACCAAGGTGTCCGAGGGCATGGAGAACGCGCTGTTCGTGTTCATCACCGTCGGCACTCCGCCCCGCGAGGACGGCTCCTGCGACCTGTCCTACGTCTACCAGGTGGCCCGGGACATCGGCGCCCACATGACCGATTACAAGATCGTGGTCGACAAATCCACGGTGCCCGTCGGCACGGCCGACGAGGTTCGGAAGCACATCGGCGAGGAACTCAAAAAGCGCGGTGAACTGATCGAGTTCGACGTCGTTTCCAACCCCGAATTCCTCAAGGAAGGCGACGCGATCAACGACTTTTTCAAGCCCGACCGCGTGGTCGTCGGCACGGACAACGTCCGCACCGGCGAACTGCTGAAGGCCCTGTACGCGCCCTACGCCCGCAGCCGGGAAAAGGTCATCGTCATGAGCGTGCGCTCGGCCGAAATGACCAAGTACGCGGCCAACTGCATGCTGGCCACCAAGATTTCCTTCATCAACGAAGTGGCCAACATCTGCGAGAAGGTCGGGGCCGACGTGCGCGAAGTGCGCATGGGCATCGGTTCGGACCACCGCATCGGCTACCAGTTCATCTACCCGGGCCTGGGCTACGGCGGCTCGTGCTTTCCCAAGGACGTCAAGGCCCTGATCGACACCGCCCGGCAGTACAAGTTCGAGCCCGAACTCCTGGCCGCCGTGGACGAGGTCAACAAGCGCCAGAAGCACACCCTGACCAAGAAAATCGAGGCCTATTTCGAGCCCCAGGGCGGCATCAAGGGCAAGACCCTGGCCCTGTGGGGCCTGGCTTTCAAGGCCAACACCGACGACGTGCGCGAGGCCTCGGCCTTCGAGCTGATCAAGGACGTCACGGCCAAGGGCATGCGCGTGGTGGCCTTCGACCCGGTCGCCGGCCCGAACACCCGCGAGCACTTCAAGGGCAACGACCTCCTGACCGTGGTGGACGAGCAGTACGCGGTCCTGGAGAAGGCCGACTGCCTGGCCGTGGTCACGGAGTGGAACCAGTTCCGCAATCCGGATTTCGGGCGCATCAAGAAGATGCTCAAGGCCCCGCTGATCTTCGACGGCCGCAACCTCTACTCGCCCCAGCTCCTGGCCGACCTCGGCATGGTCTACTTCTGCATCGGCCGGCCCGGCCCCAAGGCGTAGCGCGCTTCCCGGGGCTCCGCCCCGAACCCTGCGGGAGATGCTGATTGCCTCTTGAAGGGCAGGCAGAACCACCGCAACGGCACAGTGCCGACACGAGGAGGACGGGCGACCGTCCTCCTTTTTTTGCGCCTGTGTTCCAGGCTTGCGGCCGGGATGCCTGGGGCAGGATACCGAGAGTATGGGCCTGTGTCGCTGGCGATGCCGGACGCAACGAGGCCGCCCGGCCCGGGTCCCTCCGGGGGGAGCGGCAAGGGCGCGTGGGGCGGCCGGGGGCCATGGGCTTTGGCGGCCGATCCGGGGTGATCGGGCGAGCAGGGAGGGAAGCCGTGCGCCGGCCCTGCCGTTGCGGCCGCGCCCGGAGGCGGCGGTCCCTTTAGGCGCGAGACGGTGGGAAGAAAATGATGGACCGGGGCAGCGGCCCCGGGATGCAAACGGTTTTCGAAGGTCGGCTAGCGACGGCCTTCCAGGGTGCGGCGGCAGGAACGCAGCATCAGTTCCTGCAGGATCACCCGCTCGTATTCCATGGAATGGTCGGTGTCGTCGTTTTCCTCTTCTTCGAGGAGGCGCTCAAGGTACTGGGTTTCCTCCCAGAAATCGAGAAGCTCGTCGTCGCCGAGGTTCTTGATCTGGTCTTCCAGGGGAAACTGTCCGGCGTCAGGCAAGAATTGGCCCATGGGGCGGGACTCCTTCAAAACAGGGGGCTTGGCGGCGTGTCCGCCGTGTAAACGGCGGACACGGTTTTGGCAATGCCTATTTTCCCGCCGTGTCGGCGGCGTCCGGCCCGTCGGCGGGGGCCAGGGCGCAGGGGGAGCGGCCCCCGGCCAGGCCGGGCTGGTCCGGCAGGGTCATGCGCACCAGTCCGTTGACCACGGCTCCGTCCTCGACGACCACGGCCGGCGAGAGCAGGTTGCCGCACAGGTTCGCGCTCTTGTGCAGGACCACGCGCCGGGTGGCTTCCACGTCGCCCACGATACGGCCGCTGGCCATCAGTTCGGCCACGCGGATGCGGCCCTCGACCGTGCCTTCCTCGCCGAGCACCAGCACGCCGTCGGAGATGATGTCGCCGATGACGCCGCCGTCGATGCGCACGACGCCTTGGAAATTGAATTGTCCGTGGTATTGCGTGCCGGCCCCGAGAAAGGCCGAGATGGCGTCATGGCGCGGCTTTTTTTTCGTCGATCGTCCAAACATGGCAGGGTCCTTGACCGGTCCGGGGCGGCTGTCCGTTGGGCGGCGCGGGCAGGGCCTAGTAGTGCGGATTGGCCTGGCGGTTGATTTCGATGTTGAGTTGGATCAGGCGCGAGTTGATCTCCTGGATCCGGGCGATGTTCTCGCCGTACTTGTCGCTTAAGGCGCGCTTTTCCTCTTCCAGTTGGTAGCGTTCCACTTCCTGGGCCGTGGCGCCGGGCCCGGGAGTGGGATTTTCCACCTGCGGCATGGCCGGAGGCGCGGCTTTCGACGTGCAGCCGGCCTGCAACGCAGAGGTGATCCCGACCAGGAAGGCCAGGGCGATGCCAAGGCGTGTCATGGCGTCCTTTTCGTCGAAGCAGCCAGAGGGTCGGCCGGCTGTCCCGCCAACGGGGCCGTGGCCGGATACGGTGGCCCGACTATACGGTCTTGGCGTCCGGGCCGCAAGGATCGGTCCGGCCGCCGGGGCCGGTAAGCCGCCTTGGGCATCAATCGCCTCCGGCGGCCGCCACCGCGCCTCCGGTCGGGTCCGTGCCTTCGACAATGCGGACCTCGCGCTGGGGGAAGGGGATTGCGATGCCTTCCTCGCGAAACCGCCGGTTGATGGCGAACCGGATGTCCGAGGTGGTGGAGAGTCCGGCCGACACGTCGTCCACCCAGAAAAACAGCTTGAAATCCAGGGAGCTCTCGCCAAAATTGAGAAACTGCACCGACGGTTCGGGCTGGGCCAGCACGTGGGGCTGACTGCGGGCCGCCTCCAGCAGGATCTCGCGGACCCGGTCGGTGTCCGAGCCGTAGGCAACGCCCACGGCGATTTCCCGGCGCACGGTCGGGTCGCGGTGGGTCCAGTTGACGAGCTTGCCCGCGATCAGGTCGGAATTGGGCACGAAGAGCGTGGCGTTGTCAAAGGTCTGGACCACGGTGTTGCGGATGTTGACCTTGCGGACCTTGCCCCAGGTGGCGTCGATCTGGATGGTGTCTCCGGCTTGGATGGAGCGGCCGAAAAGCAGGATCAGGCCGGCCACGAAGTTGTTGACGATGTTTTGCAGGCCAAACCCGATGCCAACGGACAGGCCGCCGGCCACCACCGCCAGGCTCGTGAAGGAGAAGCCGAGCAAAAACAGGGTGAGGAGCACGTAAAGGCCCCAGAAGAGGTAGCGGCTCGTGGTGTCGAGCACGTCGCGCACGCCCGGGTCCACGCCCGGGCGCAGGCGCGGCAGGTCCCGGATGAACGACTGGACGGCGTGCAGGCTGGAGCGGGTCAGGAAAAAGCCGGTCAGGATCAGGGCCAGCCGGCCAAGGGTCACGCTGACGTCGCCGACCGCGATGGTGAAGGACACGGCTTCGAGAAACATGTCCTGGCCGCCGAGCTCGGTGGAGAACCAGTAGAGGACCAGGAAAAAAAGCGACAGAAAGATCAGCGGAAACCCCAGGCCCGAGACCACGGCCCGGCTGGCCACGGACGCGCCCTCGCGGGCCGCCCGGGTCTGCCACGCCGCGACCAGGGCCGACAGGCCGGCCCCGGTCTGGATGGCGGCCAGCAGCAAAAACCAGCCGGCCAGGGCCAGGACGGACAGGTGCTGCCAGCCCAGGGCCGCCGTGATCAGGAGCAGCACGGCCAGGGCCGGGGTCAGGCGGCCGGCCAGGCGCAGGGGACCGGACGATTGCCGGGCCGCCCGGCGGGAAAGCTCGAAAAAGGCCAGGAGCAGGACCAACCAGGCGGCGGACAGGACCGGTTCGGGCAGGTCGGCGATCTGCAGCAGCAGGCCGAGGGAGAACATCCCCCACAGCAGGCGCAGGGGATTGCGCGGCCGGTCGCCGGACGCCAGTCCGGCCCAGCAGGCCAGGAGCCAGGACAGGACGGCCAGTCCGGCGGCCAGCAGGATCTCGGCCAGGGCGTTCAGGATCTCCTGGAGCATGAGCGGCGCGCCCGAGGCCGTCCAGTGGAGGATGACGCCGCAGCCGGCCAGGAGCCAGACGCGCCGCAGTCGGCCGAGGTGCGGCAGCGTCGGATAGCGGCGGCGCAGGCGCAGGGCGGCCGCCAGGTCGGCCAGCAGCAGGATGGCGATCCCCACCCCGGCCTTGACGGCCAGGGGCTGCACGCGGGCGGCGTCCGGGCCGTGCAGCATGGAGCCGAACATGTTGGCGTTGGACTTGGCCCACAACCGCAACCTGTTGGCCAGATCGTTCCAGGCCTTGAGGGAAAAAAGCTCGGAGCTGGGCGTGAAGTAGTAGGTCTTCCAGGCCTTGGGGATCTTCTGGCGCAGGCCTTCCTCGGCGGCGGCCAGGGCGGCCACGAAGTCCCTGGCCGGACCGAGCTCCTTTTCCAGGGTGGACTTGACGCTCGACAGGTTGCCGCGCACGCCCTTGATGTAGCGCAAAAAGTAGTTGAGGGCCTCGGCGATCTCGGGTTCCGGGTCGTCGTCCAGGCGCTTGGCGAACTCCTCCTTGAGGGAGTCCAGGCGCACGGCGATCTTGTCCAGTTCGTCGCGGCTCTCCTGGAACGGGGCCATGAGGGTCTCGGCGGACCGCCGGACGCGGCCGAGGTCGCCGAGCACGGCCCGCAGTTCCCAGGGGTTGCCCCCGGACAGGCTGACGATCAGGTTCAGCTCGTCGAGTTTGCCCTCCAGCGCCGACAGGTCGGACCGGAACTTGCGCACGTTCTTGGGAAGAAGCCCTTCCATGGATTTGAAGCGCGACGCCTGCTGCACCAGGGATTCCTGTTGCACGGACAGCAGGACCTGCCAGTCCTTGGGCTGTTCGGCCTCGGGCTCGGCCTTGTCGGCCGTCTTGTCCGTCTGCCCCTTGGCGGGCGCGGGCTTGTCCGCGGCCTTGGGTGGCGTGGCCGGGGCGGGCTGGGCCTTTTCAGGGACGGCGTTGGCCGGGGCCGGTTTGTCCGGCGCGGGGGCTTCGGGCCGGTTGGCGTCCGCTGCCGGAGCGTCCGGCTGGGGCGCGGCCGGGGCGGACACGGCCAGGCACAGGCAAAGGAGCAGCCCGAGGGCCGCGCGTATCGTGAGACGGGACATGAAACCTCGCAGACCGCCTGCTAGCGTTTCTCCATGGCGGTGTAGGCATGGCGCTTGCGGCCGGTATAGATCTGGCGCGGACGGTGGATGCGCTGGTCCGGGGAGTTGGTCTCCTCGTTCCAGTGGGCGATCCAGCCGGGCATGTTGCCCATGGCGGTCAGGACCGGGAACATGTTGGGCGGGATGTTGAGGGCGCGCAGGAGCAGACTTGAATAGAAGTTGGTGTTCGGAAAAAGCTGGCGCGAGGCAAAGTAGGCGTCCTCTCCGGCCAACATCTCGATTTCCTGGGCGATTTCGTGGAAAGCGTCCTGCTTGGCGTAGCCCGTGGCCACCAGGTTCTGGTAGGTGTTCTTGATGATCCGGGCCCGGGGGTCTTCCACGTGGAAGATCCGCTGGCCGAACCCCATGAGCCGGCCGGTGTGGGTTTTGGCCGCCTCGATGATGCGGGGAACGGTGGTGCGGCCGGCCTGCACGTCCTCGAACATGCGGATGGCGGCCAAGCTGGCCCCGCCGTGGTGGCGGCCCCACAGGGCGCAGATGCCCGAGGAGACCGAGGCGAACAGGTTGGCCTGGCTCGATCCCACCATCCGGACCGTGGCGCAGGAGGTGTCCAGGGCCTGGTCGGCGTGGCACATCATGAAGACGCTTAAGGCCCGCACCACCGGGTCCGGAGCCTCGTAGGTCCAGAAGGGGACCGAAAACATCATGTGCAGAAAATTGCGGCAGTAATCCAGGTTCGGATTGGGATAATTGAGCGGCATGCCCTGGGACTTGCGGTAGCAGAAGGCCGCGATGGTGCGGACCTTGCTCATGATCTTGGCCGCGGCCAGCCGGAAGTCCTCGGGCGAGGTGATGTCGTAGAGCTCGGGGTAGTAGCTGCCCATGGCGTTGATCATGGCCGACAGGATGGCCATGGGGTGGCCGTTGGGCGGAAAGCCGTCCAGGTGGCTGAGGAGATCCTCGTGCAGGAGCTCCTGGTCGCGCAGCATGACCCGGAACTCCTCGCGCTCGGTCCGCGTCGGCAGTTCGCCGAACATGACCAGCATGGCCGTTTCCACGAACGTGGCCTTCTGGGCCAGTTCCTCCAGGTCGTAGCCCCGGAACAGGACCACGCCGGCCTCGCCGTCGATATGGGTGATGGCGCTCTTGCAGACCGCGGTGTTGGCGTAGCCCGGATCCAGGGTGATCCAGCCGGTCTGGGACCGGAGCTTGCGCACGTCCAGGCCGGCTTCCTGGTGATCGCCATGGATCACGGGCAATGAAACGCTCTTCCCCTCATAGGTCAGGGTGGCGAAATCGGATTCGTTCATGGCGCATCCTTTTGTGTAAGCGCTCCTCATAGCCGCCGCCATGGCCGCTGTAAAGCCCGGCCAAAGGCGTCCGGACCGGCCTTGACCTGCCGGACGACAGGCGTACCTTGCCCGGCCACGCAAGGAGGATTGTTTCGTGGACGCCTTTCTCTTCATTCCCTGTCTGGTCGAACACGTCCTGCCCCGGGTGGGCGAGGCCACGGCCCTGGTCCTCGACCGGGCCGGAGTCCGGCCCGTCCTGCCCCAGGGCCAGACCTGCTGCGGCCAGTTCGCCTACAAGCGGGGCCAGACGGACGCCGTCCGGCCGCTGGCCGAACGGTTCATCGAAATTTTCGAACAGGCCCTGGCGGTGGTGTGTCCCTCGGCCTCGTGCACGGCCATGGTCCGCCGCTATCCCACGCTTTTTCCCGAAGGCGACCCCTGGCGCGTCCGGGCCGAGCGTGTGACCGCCCGGACCTTCGAGCTCGGCGAGTTCCTGGTCGACCGCCTCGGCTGCCCGGACCTCGGGGCCCGTTTTCCGGCCAGGGCCGTGCTTCACGGCTCCTGCCAGGCCACGCAGGTGCTCGGGGTCGGGGACCGGACCGAGCGGCTCCTGGCCGGCGTGGCGGGGCTGACCCTTTTGCCCTTGGCCCACCCGGAGCGGTGCTGCGGCTTCGGCGGGGCCTTCAGCGTCGATTACCCGGAGATCAGCCAGGCCATCCTGGACCAGAAGGTCGAGGACGTCCTGGCCACCGGGGCCGAGGCCGTGATCACGGCCGAGCCGAGCTGTCTGCTCAACATCGGCGCGGCCCTGGCCAAGCGCGGGGCCGACGTGCGGCTCCTGCACCTGGCCGAGGTCCTGGCCGGAGGTGACCTGTGAGCGCGAAACAACACGATTTCCGCCGGGCCGCGGCCAAGGCCCTGGCCGACGGCGGACGCCGGGCGGTCCTGGCCAGGGCCATTTCCCACATCCACGCCTTGCGGCAGCGGTCGGTCAACGCCATGCCGGATTTCACGGACCGCCGGACCCGGGCCGTGGCCGTGCGGCAAAAAACCCTGGCCCGTCTGCCGGAACTCCTGGAAACCCTTGAGGCCAGCGTCACGGCCGCCGGCGGCGTGGTCCACTACGCCGAGGACGGCCCCCGGGCCGCCGCGCTCGTCACCCGGCTCCTGGCCGAACGCGGCGTCCGGCTGGCGGTGAAGGGCAAGTCCATGGTCAGCGAGGAGATCGGCCTCAACGACGCCCTGGCCGCCGCCGGCATCGAGGCCGTGGAGACGGACCTCGGCGAATACATCATCCAGCTGGCCGGAGAAAAGCCGTCCCACATCCTGGCCCCGGCCCTGCACGTGTCCAAGGAGCAGGTTGCGGAACTGTTCCGCAGCCGGCTCGGCCGCACCAGCACGGACATCCCGGAAATGACGCGCATCGCCCGGGACAGCCTGCGCCGCAAATTCCTGGCCGCCGACGCCGGCATCACCGGGGTCAACATCGCCGTGGCCGAAACCGGCACGGTGATCGTGCTCGAAAACGAGGGCAACATCCGGCTTGCGGCCTCGTGTCCGCCCATCCACGTGGCCCTCATGAGCCTGGAGAAGGTGGTGGAGACCCTTGGCGACGCGGCCGCCGTGCTCGACATCCTGCCGCCCTCGGCCACGGGCCAGACCCTGCCCGTGCACCTGTCGTTTTTCACGGGCGCGCGCCGGGACGGGGAACGCGACGGCCCTCGGGAAATGCACCTGGTGATCCTGGACAACGGCCGGTCCCGAATCCTGGCCGACCCGGTCCTCGCGCCCATTCTCCGGTGCATCCGGTGCGGGGCCTGCCTGAACGTCTGTCCGGTCTACCAGAGCGTGGGCGGCCACGCCTACGGCGGAGTCTACCCGGGTCCCATGGGCTCGGTCCTGTCGCCGCTTTTGACGGACGCGGCCGGCGATCCCCGACAGGCCTTCGCCTGCACCCACTGCGCCGCCTGCGCCGCAGCCTGTCCGGCCGGCATCGACCACCCGGCCCTGCTTCAGGAACTGCGCCGCCGCCAGGCGGAAAAGGGGACCGACGCGGCCGCCACGGCCTTTGCCGCCCTGGCCCGCCACCCGCTCCTTTTTTCCCTGGCCGCGTCCGTGGCCCGGACGGCGGACCCGACACTTGCGCGCACGGCCGCCGTGGCCCCGGATTCGCCGGTCGGCCGGTTCCTGCGCGGCCGGGTCTTTCCCGGCTTTTCCCGGCCCTTTTCCAGGCGGTTTCGGGCCCTGGCCCGCCGTCTGTCCCGAAACGGAGGCCGCTCATGAAGACGCGCGCCAAAGAAGCCATCTTGGCACGTCTGCGGGCCGCCGTGGCCGCGACCGCCGGCAACGGCCTGCCCCGGCCGGCGGTTCCCGTGGAACCACGGCGCTCGGGCGTTGCCCCGAAGGGATTCGCCGCCTTTGAAGCGGCGCTGACCGCCCTGGGGCCGACCTTCGAACTGGCCGCCACGCCCGAGGCGGCGCGTGAGGCCCTGGTCCGGACCGCCGCCCGCCACCAGGCGGCCACGGCCGTGCGCTGGGACCACCCGGACCTGACGGTCGTGGGCGCGGCCGAGGCCCTGGCCCGGGCCGGGGTGACGGTCCTGTCCCCGGAAGATCTGCCCGACGACCGCCCTTGTCCGTCCCTGGCGGCCGTGGACATGGGCGTCACCGGCGTGGAGCACGCCCTGTGCGCCACGGGGAGCCTGATCCTCGCCGCCGGCCCTGGGCGGGAGCGGGCCACGCCGCTGGTCCCCAGGCTCCACGTGGCCCTGGTCGCCCGGTCGCGGCTCCTGCCCGACCTGCCGGCCCTGTGCGACCGGCTGGCCGGTCGCCCCATGCCGAGCGCGCTCAATTGCGTGACCGGGGTGTCGAGCACCGGGGACATCGAGTTCGTCTACGTGCGCGGCGTCCACGGGCCGCTGGCCGTCCACGTCATCGGCTGCGACTGGCTGTAGGCCGGGGAGGGGGAGGAAGAAACCGGGGCGCTGCCCCGGGCCCCGCCGGGGGGCATGATGCCCCCCGGACCCCCTCGCCGAGGGGGATCCGGGTTCCCGATGCCACAGTACACTCGTTTTTTCGGCCTTCCTGGTTTCTTTTGCCGGAGAATATGCTATGGGCGATACAGGCCCATGACCGGCTTAAGTCAGGCAACCGAGGAGGCACCATGGCGTACGGCACCATTCTCTGGCCCACCGATTTGTCCGAACATTCCCTGCGGGCGGTCGCCAAGGTCCGCGAACTGGCCGAGGCGAACGAGTCCCGGGTCGTGGCCCTCTATGTGGGACTCAACCTGTGCGAATACTTTCCGGCCTACGGCAACTATCCCAGCCAGGACATGCTGCAGGAGGTCCACGGCTGGGAGCTCGAACAGGCCCGCCGCAAGCTCGAGGCCGTGTGCAGCAAGGAGCTGTCCGCCTGCCCCAATCTGACGGTGCGGGTGATCCAGGGCGACGCGACCGAGGGGATTCTCAAGAGCATCAAGGAAGAAAACGCCGATCTGGTGGTCATGACCACCAGGGGCCGCGGCGCGGGCACGGCGGCCGGCGTGAGCCTCGGGTCCGTGGCGGCCAAGATCGCGGCCGCGTCTCCGGTTCCCGTGCAGTTCGTCAATCCGTGACGGACGGTCCATCCGTCCTGGAGGCAGGCAACGTTGCCGTGGCCGGTTCCGGGCATGGCGCACGGTTGCCGCAACCGGCGGGCCGTCTTGGCCCGTGCAGCCTGCGTGGCAGGCTGCCAACCCCTGACGCGAGGAGGCGGATATGGTGTGGGTAGCGCGGTGGCTCAAGCGGCCGGGCCAGGAAGAGCAGATCCGGAAGGCGGCCGGCGAGATCCGCAAACACTGGGAAGACGTCTGCCTGGACACCGGTTTCGATCCGGCGAAAAACGTCAGCCTGGCCGAAAGCGACAAGGAGATCCGGGTCGGCATCAGCGAGGAGCTCGACACGAGCTTTCGGGAAGAGCCCGGGGAGTGGCGGTACTACTAACGGAAATTTCCATCGTCAGGGGGGCCTTGCCCCCCTTTTTTCATGGTCTGTTCCGACGCCTTCCGCCTACCGTTTGCCGCCAAGCAGCGCGCCGAGGAGGCCCCGGGCGATCTGCCGGCCGATCTGGGTGCCGATGGAGCGCAGGGCGCTCTGGGCCATGGCGCCGAACAGTTTTTCGGCCTGGGAAGCGGCAGGGGATTTGCCCGGCCGGGCCTCTTGCACCTGTTGCCCGGCCCGGGCCCGCAGCAGTTCGAAGGCCGACTCGCGGTCCACGGTCTTTTCATAGTGTCCGAAAAGGGTCGAGCCTTCGATAATGCCGCGTTTTTCGGCTTCGGTCAGGGGCGTCATCCGGCTCCGGGGCGGCGCGACCAGGGCCCGTTCGACCACGCAGGGCTGGCCGCGTGCGTCGAGGCAGGAGACCAGGGCTTCGCCCACGCCGAGTTCGGTGATGGCCGTGGCCGCGTCAAAGGCCGGATTCTGCCGGAAGGTGTCGGCGGCGGCCGCCACGGCCTTGCGGTCGCGCGGGGTGAAGGCGCGCAGGGCATGCTGGACCCGGTTGCCGAGCTGGGCCAGCACGGCGTCCGGCAGGTCGAGGGGCGATTGGGTGACGAAAAAGATGCCCACGCCCTTGGACCGGACAAGGCGCACGGTCTGCTCGATCTTCTCCACCAGGGCCCGGGGCGCGTCGTCGAAAAGCAGGTGGGCCTCGTCGAAGAAAAAGACCAGGCGCGGCTTTTCCGGGTCTCCGACCTCGGGCAGGCGCTCGAAGAGTTCGGACAACAGCCACAGGAGCATGGTGGCGTAGACCTTGGGCGCGGCCATGAGCTTGTCGGCGCACAGGATGTTGACCACGCCCCGGCCGGCGGCGTCGGTCTGGAGCAGGTCGTCGAGGTCCAGGGCCGGTTCGCCGAAAAAGGCCTGGCCGCCCTGGCCCTCAAGGGCCAGCAGGGCCCGCTGGATGGCGCCGATGCTGGCCGTGGACACGTTGCCGAACCGGGTGCGCAAGGAGGCGGCGTTCTCGCCCACATGGGCGGCCATGGCCTGCAAATCCTTGAGGTCCAGGAGCAGAAGCCCGGCCTCGTCGGCGGCCCGAAACACCACCTCCATGACCCCGGACTGGGTTTCGTTCAAATTGAGCAGCCGGGACAAGAGCAGCGGCCCCATTTCGGAAACCGTGGTGCGCAGCGGATGGCCGTCGCGGCCGAAGACGTCCCAGAAGACGACGGGGTAGCCGGCCGGGGGGAGGTCGAGGCCGAGCGCCTTGGCTCGCTCCGCAATCTTGGGCGCGTCGCCGCCAGGCATGGCCAGGCCGGACAGGTCGCCCTTGACGTCGGCCAGGAAGACCGGGACCCCCAGGTCGCTGAGGGCCTCGGCCAGGGTCCGCAGGGTCACGGTCTTGCCCGTGCCCGTTGCCCCGGCCACCAGGCCGTGCCGGTTGGCCATGCCCGGCAGGAGCACGGCGTCGTTTTTTCCACGGGCCACGAGAACAGGCTTGACGGCGGTTGTCATGGTCGGTCCTTTTTCCTAAGAAATGACTGCGGATACCCGAAGCGGCTGGCCCGCACCATAGCGGAAGGACAGGCGTCAGGCCAGGGCCGGCCGACACCCCTACCTCCGGAGGCTCCCATGTCGCGCGCGTGCTCCCTCGTTCTCGCCCTCGTCCTCGGCCTGCTTGTGGCCGCCTCTCCCGCCCTGGCCAAGGACAAAAAGGAAAAAGCCGTTTCCGACGTCACCGGCGTCTGGAAAGGGCAGTCGGATTCCGTGGCCGTGGGCAAGCTCGGCCATGCCGAAGCGACCGAAACGCCCAAGTTTCTGCAGGTTTCCTTCACCCTGACCATCGACAAGCAGCAGGGCCGCGTCTTTTACGGCGTCAAGGCCTCGGCCAAGGGCAAGGAGACGGTGGTCGGCGTCATGGACGGGGCGAACATCTTCATGGCCGACGACGACGGCACGTACACCGGCCGGCTGACCGGCAAGAACTCCATGATCGTCAAATACCTGGAGGCCGGAACCAATTCCAAGGTGGCCAGCGTCACACGGTTCGTGCGGGACGGAGGCGACAACGGCGACCAGTAGCCGGGTTGTTCTTCGTTACTGCAAGGAAGGAGCGGGTTGCGGCACGGGTCGCGGCCCGCTTTTTTTGCGGGGATGGACCGTGCCGTCGCCGAAGATCCGGTCGTACTGGGCCGTGTCGCCGGGATGGATGTCGTAGCAGTCCGAGGCGACGACCGGCCGGCCGGCGGCCAAGAGTTCGCTGACCGTGACGCACCGGTAGCCGCGTCTGGAGAGTTCGGCCAGGAGCGCCGGCAGGGCTTGTCCGGTGCCGTGGCCGTTGCCGTTGGCGTGGCCGATGACGATGTCTCCGGGCCGCACCCGGTCGAGCACGTTGGCCACGATCCGTTCCGGCGTGGAGGCCGGGTCCGGATCGCCGGTGGTCAGGCTCCACTGGACGGCGGCGAGGCCCATGTCCGCCAGCATGTCCAGGGCTTCGGGCCGGCACCGGCCGTAGGGAAACCGGAACACGACCGGCACGGCCGGAATGGCGGCGATTTCCGTTTCGGACAGGCCGCGTTCCCTGGCCATCCGCGCCGCTTCGGCCCGCAACAGGGCGTACTCGGCCTGGGTCCAGACGATCTCCCGGCGCATGGCTTCCGGATCAAGCTGGCCGAAGTTGCCGTGGGTCCAGGCGTGGCTGCCGATCTCGAAGAGCGGATCGGTCATAAGCTCCATGGCCCGCCTGGGATGGGACCGCATCCACTTGCCGCCCGCGAAAAAGGTGGCCTTGGCCCCGGCCGCCCGCAGGGCCGCGACCACGGCCCCGTCATAGCCGGAAACCTGGTCCGTCAGTTCGCACAGGTCGAAGGTCAGGGCGACAAGTTTTTCCCCATGGGTGTCCACGCGCCGGATGGAGCCGGCCAGGGCCGGGGCGAGCGGAGGCAGATCAGGGGCCGTGGTCGCGGCCGGGGGCGACCGGTCGGGATCGCCCAGCCGGCCGGATTTCTTCTCGGCCGCGTCAAAGCTCAGGTCGTCCCGGCTCCACAGGGCGTCAAAGACCGCGGGCGAGCCGCCGGCCGTGGCCGGAACGACGGGACAGACCAGACAGGCCGACAAGGCGGCCAGGGCAAGCATGTGTTTCAAGACGGCCTTCCTTGTGGCCGCAACGGGCGTCCGGGACACGGCACGCGCGGTTGCGGCGGCATGGCGACTGAGGGATGGCGCCAGGATGCCACTGGCGCGCCGCCCTGGCAAGCCGGGGCGGCAGGCGGGACCAAGGGTGGCTTTTGTCCGGCCGGCCGTTACGCAGCAAGGCGCGCCGGCCGGGGAAGAGGAAAGAGAGCGGGGGAGCGCGTCGGAGGCCGGGGCCGGGATCAGCGGCCGGAAGCGCCGGCCTTTTTGTGGTGCCTGGAATCGGCGCGCGAGGCGGCGCGGGTCTTGGCGGCCTTGTCCGCCTTGGCCTTGGAACCGTGGCGGCCGGCCTTGACCACGGCATCGTGGCCGTCGAGCCGGGCCGAGGCGCCCCGGCGGCTGGCCATCTTGTCGCGGCGATCGGTTTCGGCTACGCGCAAGGCCTTGGCATGGCGGCTTTTCTTGCCGTGGCGCGAGGTGAAGCGCACCGGCGCGTCCGCGTCCGGGGTGTCGGCGGCGGCCATCATGGAACCGACCGATCCGGCAAACGAGGCTTCCAGGATCCGGGTCGTCTCCCGGTTGCGGACCTGCTTGGAGCGGCCGCCGAGGACAACGGCGATGATCCGGGTGTCGCCGCGCTTGGCCGTGGCGATGATGTTGTAGCCGCTCGAACCGACGTAGCCGGTCTTGATGCCGTCCACGCCCTCGCACACGCCGAGCAGCCGGTTGGTGTTGCCGTGGACCGCGCCGCAGTGGTTGATCTCGGTGGCGGAGTGGTAGCGCAGGGCCTGGGGGTAGTGGCGCAGGTAGCTGGTGGCGAGTTTTAAAAGGTCGCGGGCCGTGGTGAGCTGCCCCGGGGCGGGCAGGCCGTTGGGGGTCATGAACGTGGTGCTGGTCATGCCCAGTTCGCGGGCCTTGCGGTTCATCATCTCCACCCAGCGGGGCACGCCGCCGAAGTGCTCGGCAATGGCCACGGCCGCGTCGTTGCCCGAGGCCACGGCCATGCCGCGCATGAGTTCGTCCAGGGTGACGGTCTCGCCGGTGCGCAGGTTCATGGTGGAGCCGCCCGTGGCGTCAGCCCGGCGGCTGACGCGGACCTTGTCCGTAAGGCTGGCCCGGCCGGCGGCAATGGCGTCAAAGACCAGGTACATGGTCATGACCTTGGTCACCGAGGCCGGGGCGATGCGCTTGTCGGGATCCTGGGCGTAGAGGATGCGGCCGGAGCCGTATTCCGCCACCAGGGCCGCCTTGACCGCCAGTTTTCCGGATTGTCCGGCCGCGAAAGCCGTTTTCGGCCCGACCAGGCACAGGATGCAGAGCAGAAAGATAACGCGTCGCATGACGCCCCCTGTTTCAAAAAGTAAAACCAACCCCGGAAGCGGCCAACCGTCCCCAAGCGCCCTCCCGGGGCAGCACGAACCATGCCACCTTCCGGGCAAATGGCCGCCGCTGCCGGACAACAGCCCGTGGGCGCGGGGGATTTGCATGGGAAAAAAGTCCGCCGGCACGCGACGTAACCTGTCGCGTCGGCAGGGAACCCGTATCTGTTTACGTTTGTCAAACGGGGCGTTTCATAAACTCAAACCCGTCCGAGGGCAAGGACCGCCTGCCGCAGGGCCGCGACCTTGTCCAGGTACTCCCGGCGATAGGCCTCGCCGTTGGCGACAAATCCGGCCGCCTTGGCCTCGTGCGCGTCGCACCAGGCGGCAAGAGCCGGATTTTTGCGCCAGGTCCCGTAGGCCCGGACCATGTGGAGCAGGTTGTGGCAGACCGGCATGGCGGGCGCGGCCGCGACAAGAAGCTCGGTGTAGTCCTCGTCCGGACGGAAGAAGAACTGCCCCACGGCCCGGGCGGCCCGGTAGTTGGACCCCGAGGCCAGGTGGCCGGCCAGGGCCTCCGCGTCCAGCCGTTCCGGAACGAACGGCCGGGTCCAGGCCTCGGGCACGGCCTCTTCCGGGCCGTACTCCACCCGGCCGACCTCCAGAGTCCGGCGTATTTTCGCGGCCAGGGCCGGCCAGAGGCTGCCGGCATGCTCCAGGTCCCGACTGACGGACAACCCCTTGCCCCCGGAATCGGACCGCAGGCGCAGGAACGGGAAGTGGGCCTCGACCGGCGCGCCTGACCGGGCCGCCACACCGGCCATGATCCGGTCGGCGTCCAGGAAATACATGCCCGGCTGGGACGCGACCCAGGCCGCGAAGTCCCGGCCGACGGTGAAGCAGGCTTCGCCCCAGCCGTCCAGGTAGGAGTGCGGCGACGGGCCGAGTCCGGGAAAGTGGGACATCCGTCCGGCGACCATAAGCGGCGTGCCGGGCAGGGCCTTGCGGAAAAGGAGCAGCATGGAGGCCAGCCGGTCGAGATAGGTGGCAGGATTGGGCACGATGGAGCGGAAGTGGCGGTCAAGGACCCTGGCCAGGCCCGGAAAGGCGGTTCTGGCCTGGGCGTCGAGATAGAAGGCGTAGCCTTCGGTTTCGTGGAGCCACAGGGGGCGGTTTTCGTGGAACAGGTTGACCACCAGGGCTTCGGGCCGGGGCGCGGCGGGCGGCGGCAGGAACTGGTCGGCCAGTTCGCGGGTGTGCAGGTATTCGGCCACGCCGGCTTCGGCCGCCAGGGCGGCCACGAGCGGGGGCACGGCTCCGGGCGAACGCAACAGGGTCATGGGCGAGGCCAGGGAGGCGAACGACGCCTCCAGGCCCGCCGCCCGGGCCGCGCCGGCGCAGAATTCCATCTGGCAGTTGCCGCGAAAAAGGAGCATGACCGGCCTCCTGCCCGGGGCCGAGCCCGGCGGCAAGGGGTTTGCAGGGAAACGGGCACAAGGACGTTTTTACCGCCCGACCATGTACATCAAGACCTTTCGCATGGACCCGCTCGGGGTCAACAGCCACCTGGCCTGGACCGGGGACGGGAGGGCCGTGGTCGTGGACTGCGGCGGCCGGCCGGGTCTGGTGCTCGAGGAGATCGAGCGGCGTGGCTTGACCTTGACCGCCGTCCTGCTCACCCACCTCCACTACGACCATGTGCTCGGCGTGGCCCGGCTGGTCCGGGCCACGGGCGCGCCGGTCTACGCCAGCGCCGCGGACGCCGGCGTGGACCAGCCCGGAGGCGGCCGCCATCCGGCCGTACCGGCCTTCGATTTCGAGGACATCGCGCCGGGGCGGACCGTCTTCCTGGGCGAACCGTGCCTGGTCCTGCCCGTGCCCGGTCACACCCCCGGCCACCTGGCCTATTTTTTCCCGAAATCCCTGGTGGCCTTCACCGGCGACACCCTGTTTCAGGGCAGCGTCGGCCGCACCGACGGGACGGGCGGGGACGGTCCGACGCTTCTGGCCGCCATCCGGGAGCGCCTGCTCTCCCTGCCGGACGCGGTGGAGCTTTTTCCGGGCCACGGCCCGTCCACCACCGTGGGCCGGGAAAAGGCGCGAAATCCTTTTTTTGCGCCTGCCCAGCCTGCCGGTGATTCGCAAACCTTAAAGTAATGGTTTAATTTCCACTGCCCGTTGCCGCCCTGGAGAGCAGCCCGGAACCATTGTTGGGATTCCAAAGGGCGGAAGCCCTTTGGCCGCCGGAGGCCTCCCCCTGCCCCTTGTTGCATGTCCCTCGAATGGCTCGGAACGCTCACGAGACGCCGTAGACCGCCGCCGCCTTGGCGCGCAGGTGGCGCAGCAGGGGCTTGGCCGTCGGCGCTTCGCCCGTGGCCGTTGCGATCAGGTCGCGGGGCCGCAGGAGCCTTCCCTTGGCGTGGATGTTGCGGCCGAGCCACGCCAGCAGGGGCGCGAAATCGCCGGCGGCCATGCTGGCGTCCAGGTCCGGGATGGCCCGCCCGGCGGCCTCGTACAGGCAGGCGGCGTAGATGTTGCCCAGGCTGTAAGTCGGAAAGTAGCCGAAAGCCCCCATGGCCCAGTGCACGTCCTGGAGACAGCCGGCGGCGTCGTTTGGCGGCGTGAGGCCGAGAATGGCGGCCGATTTCTCGTTCCAGGCCCCGGGCAGGTCGGCCACGGCCAGATCGCCGCGCAAAAGGGCCAGTTCCAGCTCGAAACGCAGCACGATGTGCGGGTTGTAGGTGGTCTCGTCGGCGTCCACCCGGATGAGTCCGGGCGTTATCGCGCTCACGGCCCGGAACAGGTCCTCGGGCGCGTGGCCGCGGAGGTTGGGAAAATACTGCCCGGCCAGGGGCAGGACATGCTCCCAGAAGGGCAGGGAGCGGGCCACCATGTTTTCCCACAGCCGGGATTGGGACTCGTGCACCCCAAGGGAGGCGAATTCGCCCATGGGCGTGCCGTAGCGCTCGTCCGTGGCGTGGCCGAGGCTGTAGAGGGCGTGGCCGGTCTCGTGGACCGCGCCGAAAAGCGCCTTGGTGAAGTCGGCCTCGTCGTAGCGGACCGTGATGCGGGCGTCGCCCGGGCCGATCAGGGTGGAAAACGGGTGGGCCGAGACGTCCAGGCGCGAGGCGTCCGGGGACAGGCCGAGAAGGGCCGTCACCCGGCCCAGAAACGCCTGCTGGTCCGCCTGGGGATAAAGGCCTGCCGGCAGCGGCGCGGGCCGCGCCGCCTCCTTCACGGCCCCGAGCAGGGCCGTGGTCGCGTCGCGAAGCTCGGCCAGAAGCGGCGCAACCGTGGCCACGGTCTCTCCGGGCTCGTAGCCGTCGAGCAGGGCGTCGTAGGGTTCGTCGGCATACCCGAGGGCGGCTGCCCGCTGGCGCGACAGGTCGAGCAGGGTGGCGAGGTGCGGGGCGAAGGCCGGAAAGTCGTTGGCGCAACGGGCCAGTTCCCAGGCCCGCTGGCCGGCGCTGGCCGCCCGGGCCAGGGCCACGGCCAGGTCTTCGGGAATTTTCACGGCCAGATCAAAGTCGCGCCGCCACTCCCGGATATTGGCCGCTTCCGGGGTCAGGGGCCCGGTCGTCAGTTCCGTACCTTCGCAGGCGGCCAGCCACTCCCCGATACGGGGGTCCGTGGCCCGGCGGTGGAGCATGGCGGTCATGGCCCCGATCTGCCCGGCCCGGCCGGCATGGGCGGCCGGCGGCAGCATCACCTGCTGGTCCCAGGACAAAAGGCTTACCGACGAGGCCAGTTCGGCCGAGGTGCGGCTGTGGGCCGCAAGGCAGTCGTAGGCTTTCAGCGCGTTCATGGCTTTGCCTTGCCTTGGGGTTTCTTGGCCGGAACGGCCTTTCTGGCGGCCATCATCTTTTCATAGAGCGGCTGGTAGAAAAAGCTGACGTCTCCGCCGTTTTCCCCGGGATGGAAGGCGCAGTAGATGTTGACCTCGCCAAGGGTCCAGGCGTGGTAGAATTTTTCAAGGTTTTCCTGGGTCGGCGGTCCGTAGGTCCGGGTCAGGCCGGCCAAGGCGGTCTTGTAGGCGGCCATGCCGTCGAATTCGAGCCAGACGTGGTAGAACCGGTCCTGGAAAAACTCGTAGAACGCCTCCCGGATCGGGGCTCCGGCCACATCCTTGGGGCCCCGGGGCCACAGGCAGGTGGTCACGGACGCGGCCGCGTCCGTTTCGTAGACCGCCAGACCAGGGCGGGACTTGGCCGAGGCGCCCCAGGCCAGGCCGCCGAACCCCGTGGGCGCGGTCCCGGGGGCTGCCACACCGTCGCCGAGGCCGGAAGGAGCCGGCTGGCCGGCCGCGTCGCTTGCGTCGGCCGCCGCTGCCGGCGCGGCCGCCGTCGGGGCGGCGCCCGTAGGGGACCCGGCGGCATCGGCCGGGCCGGAAGGGGCAGGCGGGGCAGGGGCCTTGGCCGCGCCCTGGCCCGTGGACGGCAGCGGCGCGCCCATGACCACGGACAGCGGCTTGCTCACGGCCGGGGCCGGCGGCGCGCCCTTGGCCGGCGGGGTCGCGGCGGCTTTTCCGGTCGTTTTGGCGGCGGTGGTGGGAGGCGGCGTCCGTTTGGTCGGGGCGCAGGCGGCGGTGGCCAGGACGAGGATCACGACGGCGGCAAGGCGCAAAGGCGGACGGGGCATGCGATTCTCCGGACAGGGGCATGGCGTTGCCGCCTGCATAGCCAAACCTCGGGCGAAAGGAAAGGGAAGGACGCTTGCCGACCGCCAGGTCCCGGGCTTGACGTCGTCCGGGCCATGGATAAGGGAAGGCCTCGCACCCATTGTTTCTGTATCTGGAACGGCCTCCCGACAGGGGGCCTGTGGTTCCAAACAGCCAGCAAGCCAGGGAGGAGCGGGCCATGAAGATCATCGAGTACCGCGACGTTGCGGCCAGGGAACTGACGTCCGCCACCATGCGCGGGGTCACCGGCCGGGTGGTCGTCGGCCGGGACGACGGCGCGGACAACTTCTGCATGCGGGTGATCGAGGTGGCCCCGGGCGGCGTCATCCCGCCCCACCGCCACCCCTGGGAGCACGAGCAGTTCGTCCACGCCGGCAAGGGGAGGCTTCGCCATGACGGCGTGTGGACCGACATCGGTCCGGGCACCGTGGTCTTCGTGCCGGGCGACGCCGAACACCACATCGAAAACACCGGGGACACGCCCCTGGTCATTGTCTGCCTCGTGCCCCACGGCGTGCCCGAACTGTAAAATGCGGCCGGAAGGCCGGTCAGGGCGTGGTGAAGCCGAGCCGCAGCAGTTCGGTTTTCGCCTCCGATCCGGCCAGAGAGGCCAGGAAGGCGGCCGCCGCCTCGCGGTCGCCGGCCCTTGCCGCCACCGCCCCGGTATAGGCGATGGGCGGCGACAGGGGAACGGCCGCGGCCACGGCCACCTCCTTGCCCGCGATGGCCGCGTCCGTGGCGTAGACGAAGCCGGCGTCCAGTTCACGCGCGGCCAGGGCGGCCAGGACGTGGCGCACGGACGGGTAGTGGACGAGCTTGGAGGCCAGGGCGAAGGTCAGCGCCTGTTGTTGCAGGGCCTGCCTGGCGTACCGGCCGGCGGGGACGGATTCGGGCTGGCCGATGCCGATGCGGCGCACGCCGCCCATGGCCAGGGAGGCGAGTCCCGTGACCCGGGCGGGATTGCCGGCCGGCACGGCCAGGACCAGCCCGTTGCCGGCAAAGACCGCGCGGCTGGCCGGATCGACCCGGCGTCTGTCCACGGCCGCGTCCATGGTGACCGTGTCGGCGCTCAGGAAGACGTCGCAGGCTTCGCCCTGGTCCAGGCGGGCCAGGAGCGCGCCCGAGGCCGCGAAGACCGGCCGCAGGGTCAGGCCGGGGTGGCGGGCCTCGAATCCGGGTTTGACGGCCTCCACGAAGTTGGTCAGGCTCGCGGCGGCGAAGACGGTGAGTTCCCCGGCTTGGGCGGGGAGGGCCATGGACGGAAGCAGCAGGAGGACGGCGAGAAGTCGTAGCATGGCGGATTCCTTTTTTCACCGGATGTCCGGGAGGCTACCGCATCCCGGCTTGCACGAAAAGGCCGGCCGGACAGGGGTCCGGCCGGAGGCTGTCCCGCCGAGGGAAGCCGCGCATCAAACCTGAACGCGGAGAGTGCAATGGAGACGAAGATCAATCTTCCCGAGGCGGAGATGCCCCGGCAGTGGTACAACGCCCTGCCCGACCTGCCGACCCCCCTGGCCCCGCCGCTGGATCCCCAGACCAAGCAGCCGGTGACCCCGGAACAGCTGGAAGTCATCTTTCCCAAGGCCGTCATCGAGCAGGAACTGTCGTCCGACCGGTGGCTGCCGATCCCCGAGCCCGTGCTCGACATCTACCGGTTGTACCGTCCGACGCCGCTCGTGCGGGCCAAACGTCTCGAAGAGGCCCTCGGCGTCAAGTGCAAGATCTTCTACAAGAACGAATCCGTGTCGCCGGCCGGGTCCCACAAGCCCAACACGGCCGTTCCCCAGGCCTACTACAACAAGCTCGAAGGCGTGCGCCGCATCAGCACCGAGACCGGAGCCGGCCAGTGGGGCACGGCCCTGTCCTTCGCCTGTTCCATGCTGGGCCTTGAATGCACGGTCTACATGGTCAAGGTCAGCTACAACCAAAAACCCTACCGCCGCATCCTGATCAACGCCTACGGCGGCGAGATCTTCGCCTCGCCCTCGGAAAACACCAAGACCGGCCGTTCGGTCCTGGCTTCCGATCCCGAATGCTCGGGTTCCCTGGGGCTGGCCATCTCCGAGGCCGTGGAGGACGCGGCCACCCACGACGACACCAAGTATGCCCTGGGCAGCGTGCTCAACCACGTCCTGCACCACCAGACCATCATCGGCCTGGAGGTGGAAAAGCAACTGGCCGCCATCGGCGAAAAGCCGGACTACCTGGTCGGATGCGTGGGCGGGGGCAGCAACTTCGCCGGCCTGGTCCTGCCGTTTCTGCCGCGCAAGCTCTCGGGCGAGGCCATCCGGTTCATCGCCGTCGAGCCCAAGGCCTGCCCCACCCTGACCCGGGGCCAGTTCCGTTACGACTACGGCGACGTGGCCCAGCTCACGCCGCTGCTCAAGATGCACACCCTGGGCCACGCCTTCATGCCGGCCCCCATCCACGCCGGCGGCCTGCGCTACCACGGCGGCGCGCCCATTGTCTCCAACCTGGCCAACGAGGGCCTCATCGACGCCACGGCCTATTTTCAGACCGAGTGCTTCGACGCGGCCCGGCTGTTTCTCCGGACCGAAGGCTTCCTGCCGGCCCCGGAAACCTCCCACGCCATCAAGGGGGCCATCGAGACGGCCAAGAAGGCCAAGCCCGGCGAGAACGTGGTCTTTTTGTATTCCGGCCACGGCCTGCTCGACCTGGCTTCCTACGACGCCTTCCTGCAAGGCAAGCTGACGGATTTCGCCTATCCGGAAGCCCACATCGCCGAGGCCCTGAAGGCCTGTCCGGACGTCGGCTAGCGTGACGCCCCTGGAAAAATACGATCGTTTTTTCAAAAAAAACAGCTTCTAAAGTATGTTGTCCTTGGGACACGCCTGCGCGTGTTTCGCGGACGTGACGCGAGGCAAGGGAAAACGGCCAAGAACGGCCCGGCGGACGCGCGTCCGCCGGGCCGTTTTTGTTGCTAGTCCGTGCTGAGGATCACGCTGAAGGCCTTGAAGAAGAACCAGACCTGGTCGCCTTCCCGCAGGTCCAGGGTTTCCACGGATTCGGCCGTGATCAAGGCGCACATGGGCGTGCCGCCGTCGAGGACGCCCATGATCTCCACGGCCACGCCGTCCCCGCGGATGCCCGTCACCCGGCCGGGAAAACAGTTGCGGGCGCTGGTGCGGGCCTTGTGCCCGTCCTTGCCGAGCAGCACCCAGGGAGCCTTGACCAGGGCCGTCACCTGGCCGCCTTCGGACAGTCCCAGGCGCGCGTGGCTCTCGTTGGTGATGACCGAGACCACCTCGAACCCGTTCTGGGCGGTCAGGGAGACCTCGGTCAGGAGCGGACTCTTGCGCACGCTCGTCACGGCGCCGAAAAAGGTGTTGCGGGCGCTGGTTCTCATGCGGTTCTCCTTGGTGACGCAGTGGTTGACGATCCGACGGCAGTCCTGGTCGGAAAACGAGCAGTAGATGGACGTGAGCGCCAGGCTCGAGTGGCCGAGCATGACCTGGACCACGGGCAGGGGCGCGCCGCTGCGCAGGAGCTCCACGGCCCGCGAGTGCCGCAGGGCCGTGGGACTGGCCCGCCGCGGCGGCAGTCCGGCCCTTCGGGCCTGTTCGTAGAGTTTTCGCCGCACAAAACCCGGATCCAGGCGGAACAGCTCGCCGCGAACGGCCCTGTTGGCCGGGCTGGCGGCGAACCGTTCGAGGTCGCTCAGAAATTCCCTGGGCACCACGATTTTTCTGGCCGGCGCGGTGGGCGGATTGCCGCCGAGGGCGACGGTTGCCTGGGCCGTGTCGATGTCGGTCCGGTCGTTGACGGCCAGGACCTCGCCGAGCTTGGCCCCGCTGTGGCGCAGCAGGAGATAGACCAGCCGCATCCGTTCCCTGGCCCGACGGATGGGAATGGTCCGGCCGGCGTCGCGCCAGGCGTTGAAGGCGGCGGTAAGCCGGTCGAGCTGATCCGTGTCCAGGTGGCGGATTTCGCGCGGGACCGTGAACAGGGCGGCCTGGCAGGGGGCGGGATCGGCCTGGTCCCTGGAACCCCGGCGGTGCGTCTTGCGCACGAGCAGGGCTTCGGCCTGGTCGCGCAGACGCTCCAGAGCAACGACGTCCAGACGGGATAGTCTGTCCAGGATGTTTGGTTCGGCAGTACTCATGATGTAGGAGAGTAGCCGACTGTTCCTATGTTGTAAAGAATACCATGAATGTAACACGAATAATACATTGAACGTGACAGTCTTGCTTTCTGATCATTTGCATGTGGAAATCAGTTGGAACTGAAAATGTCACGGGTAATCGAAATGGCGTGACAGTCGTGTTTGTTTGGAGTTCAGTCTGTACTGTTGCCGTGTTCTCGTGACAAATGACCTGGCCCGTCTGCTCGCCGCCCTGACCGAGAACGGGACGGGTGGGCGGAGCGCCATGTCGGTTGCGTGTCGAAAGGGAGCTTGACAATCATTCTCAACGTGGATAGATAAGGGGCCAAGCAAGGAGCATCCCATGGCCCCCCTCGAATCCCTTTCGCATTTTCCGCCCGGCAGCCGTGTGCGCGTCGAATCGCTGTGCGATTGCCCCAGGGCCAGGGGCCGGCTGTGCGCCATGGGGATCACGCCCGGAACCGTGGTCGAGATCACCGCCGGCTGCGGCGGGCCGGTCTGCCTGCGCGCCCGGGGTGCCTGTTTTTCCATCGGCCACGGCCTGGCCGACAAGGTCCTCGGCCGCCTGGCCGAGGGTTCGGTGCGGGCGGCCTGAACGCCGGTCGCCGACGCATTGCTGCAACAATTTCGCGCGGCGTCAGGGACGACGGTTCCCGGACGCCGCGTTGTCGTTGGAGCCAAGGAGTGGGTATGGAGCAGGAAGCATTGACGGAGATGGGACTGCGCCGCCTCCGGGTGGGGCAGCGGGCCAGGATCAGGCGGGTGGACGCCCACGGCGAACTGGGCCGGCGGCTTCGCGACATGGGCCTGGTGCCGGGCACGGAGGTGTCCGTGGTCGGCCGGGCGCCGCTCAAGGACCCCGTGGCCCTGCGCCTTCGCGACTTCACCCTGACCCTGCGCAACAGCGAAGCCGACCACATCACCGTGGTTCCTTTGTAGCCGGACGATCATGGCGTGGCCTCGGCCCGGTTCCGCGACAGCGGGGCCGGGCTTTTTTCAGTCCCTGGCCAATTGCCGGGACGCGCCGGAATCGTATAGGTTTGCCGCACGCCCAAGGCGCGCCGCCGCGCCTTGCGAAGAGGAGGGGATATGGCCGACGTCGCCACAATCGCGGCCGGACATTTCAAGGCCGGGTACAACTGTTCCCAATCCGTGCTTCTGGCCCTGTGCGGCCGCTTCGGCCTGGACGAGGGCCTGGCCGTCCGGCTGGCCACGGGATTCGGCGTGGGCATGGGCCGGGGCGGGGCCTGCGGGGCCGTGTCCGGAGCCGTGATGGCTCTCGGGCTCTTCGGAGGCGGCGGCGGACCGGATGGGGCGGCGGCCAAGGCCGCGACCTATGGCCGGGCCAGGGAGTTTTACCGCCTGTTCGGCGACCGCCACGGCTCCCTGGTCTGCCGGGAACTGATCGGCCTTGACCCGTCCACGCCGGAGGGCCTTTTGCAGGCCAACCGCGAAGGCCGGTTCCAGTCGGTCTGCCTGCCCCTTGTCCGCACCGCGGCCGCCATCGTCGCAGAAGTCATGGCCGACGCCGGACAGGCCTGATCGTCCCGGCCAGGCTGGCTCAGGAGCCGGTTTTGCGGTAGCATGTGGGATGCGCGCCGCCAGTTACGGTTCCCCGGCCGTTCTTCCCACCGGCCAGACCACCTGCCACGATCGTGACGGCCGGGAGATCCCTTGCCCGGGAACCGGCCAGGACGCGGCCAGGCGCGGCGCGGCGTCCGCGTTTCCGAACCGGTTCGTTTCCGGCGGCGACGGCCTGGTCGCGGACCGGGCCACCGGCCTGGTCTGGCCGGCGGACGCCGGCCTGGCCGGTTTTCCCCTGCCCTGGGCCGAGGCCTTGGCCCTGGTCGCCGGTTTTGCCGGGAAAAGGCTCCTCGGCCGGGCCGACTGGCGGTTGCCCAACCGCCGGGAACTGCGCAGCCTGGTCTCCTACGGCGCGGCCCGTCCGTCCCTGCCGCCGGGGCACCCGTTCCGAAACGTCTTTCTCGGCTGGTACTGGTCCTCGACCACGGCCGCCCCGGCTCCGGGCTATGCCTGGTACGTCCATATGGAAGGCGGACGGATGTTTTACGGCAAAAAGGACCAGGACTGCCTGTGCTGGCCCGTGGCCGGAAACCTGCTCCTGCCCCGGACAGGCCAGGACCGTTGTTTCGATGGATGGGGAAACGAAGCCGCCTGCGCTCAAACGGGCCAGGACGGGGAGGTCCGGTCCGGAACGCCCTGGCCGCAGCCGCGGTTTGAAGAGGCCGCCGGCGAGGGGATCCGCGACCGGCTGACCGGCCTGGTCTGGGCCAGGCGGGCCGACGCCGCCGGCGGGCAGGTGGCCTGGGACGAGGGGCTGGCCGTGGCCGCCGCCTTCGGGGACGGCGGCTGGCGGCTGCCGGACATCAACGAACTCGAATCCCTGGTCGACGCCGGACAGGCCTTCCCGGCCCTGCCGGCCGGGCACCCGTTTCAGGCGGTCGGCGAAGCCTACTGGTCCTCCACCACCAGCGCCTTTGAAAAAAACTGGGCCCACGCCCTCTACCTCCACAAGGGGGCGGTGGGCGTGGGCCACAAAAGCGGGCGCGAATTCCTGGTCTGGCCTGTTCGCGGGCCAGGGGCCTAGGCTAGAATCGTTCGAACTCCTCGTCTCCGGCCGTCCGGGTCAGGTCCACGGCGACGCCGGTCCGGGCCTTTGGGCCGGTCCGTCCGGCCGGCCGGACCGTCCGGGACAGGCCGGCCGCCAGGGCCGTGGGGCGGGCCGGCTTGGACCGCACGGACATGGCGTCCAGGCGGAAATAGGCCACCGTGTCCTGGAGCTGGAGGGCCTGGCTCGAGAGCTCCTCGGCCGTGGAGGCCATTTCCTCCGACGCCGAGGCGTTTTGCTGCACCACCTGGTCGAGCTGCTGGATGGCCTTGTTGACCTGCTCGGCGCCGGCGTTCTGTTCCAGGCTCGAGGCCGCGATTTCCTGGATCAGTTCGGCCGTGCGCTGGATGTCCGGCACGATCCGGGCCAGGAGTTCTCCCGCCTTTTCGGCGATGTCCACGCTCGTTGACGACAGTTCGCTGATCTCTCCGGCCGCGTTGCCGCTGCGTTCGGCCAGTTTGCGGACCTCGGCGGCCACCACGGCGAAGCCCTTGCCGTGTTCCCCGGCCCGGGCCGCCTCGATGGCGGCGTTTAGGGCCAGCAGGTTGGTCTGGCGGGCGATCTCCTCGATGATGCCGATTTTTTCCGCGATCTGCTTCATGGCGGTCACGGTCTGGGCCACGGCGTCGCCGCCGCTTTGGGCGTCGCGGGCGGTCTTGTTGGCAATGGCTTCGGTCTGCTTGGCGTTCTCGGCGTTTTGCCGGATGGTGGCGGTCATCTGCTCCATGGAGGAGGAGATCTCTTCCACGCTCGCGGCCTGTTCTGTGGCCCCCTGGGACAGGTTCTGGGTGGTGGCCGAGAGCTGTTCCGAACCCGAGGCCACGTTTTCCGCGCCGGCCTGGACCTGGCCCACGATCTCCCGGAGCTTGGCGATCATGTTGCGCAAGGCCGCGGCCAGGGCCCCGAGCTCGTCTTTCTGGTCCAGGTCGATCCGCTGGTTGAGGTCGCCCGCGGCCAACCCTTCGGCCGCGCCCACCCCGAGCAACACGGGGCGGGTGATCATGCGGGAAATGACCACGCCGAGCAGCACGGCCAGGACCACGCCGACGCCAACGCCGGAGAGGGCCATGATCCTGGCCTTGGCGGCGGCGGCCTCGCCGTCTTCCTTTCCCTGTTGGGCCGCGGCCAGGGAGTCGGCCATCAGGCGGTCGAGGAGATCGAAGCACCGGATCTGCTTGTCGCGCACCGTGACCATGGCCTCCTGGCGCATGGTGGCGTAGATGCCCTCGACCCGGGCCACTTCCTGGGCGAGGGTGCCAAAAAGTTCCACGGTCCTGTCCACCGAGGGCTGGAGATCCGTGCGCACCAGCTCCAGGAGCTCTTCGCGCGGCGCTTTCCGGCCGGCCATTTCCTTGAGCCTGGCCACGCCGTGGTGCAGCTTGTCGTGGATCGGCCGCACCTCCTGGATCGCTGCCTTGAAAACCGGGTTGGCGATTTCGCGGCCCTGGCCGGCCAGCCATTGGCCGAAGCCGCACTTGGCGGGATCGTCGCCGCCCGCAAGCGGGGTGCCGTAAAAGGCCAGGGACAGGGCGTCGTCGAGCAGCTTGTAGTGGTCGCCCCGGAACCGTTCCAGGTCGCGGCGCAGGGCGCTGGGGTCGTCGATGTCCGACGCGTCCCACTGTTTGGCCAACTCGAAGGTGTTGTTGTTGATCTTGACCCATTCCTGCCAGGCGGGAACGAATTCGCGCCACAGCCGTTCGGCTTCCGGGGATTTGGGGAGCTTTTCGTATTCGTCCCAGGACTTGCGATAGCTTTCCCGCAGCCGGGCGATATTGTCGAACTGGCGTTGCCGGTCCTTGGGGTCGAGGCCGGGAACGAGCAGGGTCCGTTGGGCCACGCGCACGGATTCGCCGGCGATCTTGATGAGCTGGAGATCGCGCACGGCCGGCAGATTGACGTCGGTCACCACCTCCAGTTGTGCAGAAACCGCGGTGAGGCCCATGAGGCCGACCAGACCCACGACCAGGGTGATCACGGCGCAGACCAGGAAGCCGCCGACCAGTTTCACCCCAAGCTTGAGATCGCCCATACAGCACTCTCCCTGAAGCCAGGCTGACGTATGAGAAAGGTTTATTGGAACAAAAGTTTCCTATGACGGGTACCCTGGCGCTGTCAAACCGCGTCCGTGAAATTGCTGCGGTTGGCGGGGTTTCGCGCAAAAGCGTTTGGTCTGGAGGGATGGCGGCCGGGAGGGGAAGGCCCGGACCGGCGGCGGGGACGGAGCCGGTCCGGGCGCATTGGGAGTGGGATCAGGCGGCGGCCTGGATTTGGCCGTCGCGGATTTCGATGATCCGCGAGGCCATGGCGGCGTAGGCCGGTTCGTGGGTCACCATGATCAGGGTCAGGCCGTCGGCGTTGAGGGTGCGCAGGATGTCCATGATCTGGCCGCCCGTGCCGCCGTCGAGGCTGCCCGTGGGTTCGTCCGCAAAGACCACCCGGGGCGCGGTGACCAGGGCCCGGGCAATGGCCACGCGCTGGCGTTCGCCGCCGGACAGGCCGCCGGGCAGGCGGCCGGCCTTGTCGGCCAGGCCGACCCGGTCCAGGCAGGCCAGGGCCATTTTCCGTCGGGCCTGGGACACGGGAGCCAGGCCCGAGAGAAACGGCGTCAGGACGTTTTCCAGGGCCGTCAGATAGGGCAGCAGGTGGTGCATCTGGAAGATCATGGAAAAGTCCGTGGCCCGCAGCCGGTTGCGTTCGCGCGGGGTCAAGGAGGCCAGGGACCTGCCCTGGTAGCGGACCTCGCCCGAATCCGGGGAAAGCAGGCTCGAGAGGATGTTGAGCAGGGTGGACTTGCCCGAGCCGGACCGGCCGATGACGCAGGCGAACTCTCCGGGGGAAAATTCCAGGGACACCCCGCGCAGGACCGGAGCGGCGCCGGATGCGCCGGCAAAGGATTTGACGATGTTTTTCGCGGCAAGCATGGAGGCTCCGGGGATGACGGTTAGAGCATGACCAGGGCCTGGGACGGCTCGATGCGGGCCGCGGCCAGGGCCGGCGGCAGGGAGGCCAGGCCGGACAGGAGGGCGACGGAGGCGAACACGCAGCCGAACTGGACCGGATCGAAGACCGGGACCACGCCTGCTCCCAGGTCCAGCAGGGCCATGAGCTTGAAGCTGGCGGCGAATCCCACGGCCTGTCCGGCCACGGCCGCGACCAGTCCCAGGACCACGCCCTCCAGGCTCATGAGGGTGAAGACGGACGGCTTGGAATAGCCCAGGGCCCGCAGGAGTCCGATCTCGTTTTTGCGCTCGTTGACCGAGGAAAAGACCGACAGCCCGATCATGACGCAGGCGGTCAGCAGGATGACGCCCGAGACGGCAAGGGCCAGGCGCTTGACGAAGTCCACGGTCATCATGCGGCTCTTGACCACCTGCCCCATGGCCTTGACGTCGGTTCCGGGCAGTCCGGCCGCGATCTGGCCCGTGATCTCCTCGATGGGGCAGCCGGCGCACAGCGCGGCCACCTCCACGAAATGGACCCGGTTCTCCTTGCCCGCCGCCCGCTGCAGGGCGTGCAGATCGGCAAAAAGCATCTTGTCGTCTCCGGATCCGGTCGGGGCCAGGATCCCGGCCACCGCAAAGGCATGGCCTTCGATGGTCACCGGGGAGCCTGGGGCCAGGTTGAGCAGGGCGGCCGCCTCGGAGCCGGCCAGAATGCCGTCGTCCCCGGTCGGCATGGCCCCGGCCGCGGCATGCCAGTAGCTCTTGATCAGGAGTTCCTGGCCGAAATCGACGCCCACGACGCCGACCGGCACGTCGGCCACCCGGGTCAGGACCGCGAATTTCGGCGCCACGGCGCTCAGGCGGTCCTTGTGGTGGATGCCCTTGATGGCCGACAGGACCTCGTCTTCCTTGAGGTACTTGATGTCCACGGACACGTCGCCGAGAGCCATGCCGCCGTAGCTGACGGACAGGGTCTCGGTCCTGGGGCTGACCAGGATGTTGGCCCCGTAGGCGGCGAGCTTGGCCTCCAGGCTTTCGCCCACCGCCTTGGACAGTTCGAGCAGGGCGGTCACGGACGCCACGCCCATGGAAAACACGGCCACCATGAGCAGGGTGCGGGGAAGCTTGCGGCGCAGGTTGCGCAGGGGGATGGTCAGGATATTCACGCGGCCTCACTTCTCGTCTGACGTGGAGCAGGGCTTTAAACGGTGCGCGTCCGGCCGGGCGGATCGGACCGGGAGCCTCCCGTCCGGGCGCCGGCGGCCCGACGCGGCCTTAGAAATACGAGGCCCCGGCCGCGAGCGCGGGCATGGCGACGCGCAGGTTCTCGCCCGAAACCTCCGAGGCCAGGGGAGCGGGGTTGCAGCCGCCGTGGACGTCGCCGACCCGGTTCATGTGGAAGCGCCGGCCGCAGTTGGTGCAGACCACGAACTCGCCCTCCTGCTTGTAGCCCTTTTTCTCGGGAAAGCAGACGTCGCAGGCGTCGAAAGCCGTGCGGACCCGGCCGTCGGCCGTCTTGACCACGAAAAAGCGGACCTGCTTCCCTTCGGCGGCCACGGCGTAGAAATGGGCCTTGCCGTCGGCCACGTCGGCCAGCGGAATGGAGACGGCGTTGTCTTTGGGGGTCAGCGTCGCGGTGTCGGAAAAAAGTCCGAGAAAGGCGGCGGACGGTTCGGGCGTGGCGAGCAGGACGGTCAGGGCCAGCACAACGGCCAGGGCCGCGAAGGCGCGGCCGGCCAGGGCTATCGGTTGCGGCATGGTCGTCTCCTTGTTGACGGTTGGTTTGGGTGCGGTCGCTTGCCGCGGCGGAAAGGGCGGGTCCGGGTCTTGGCCGCCACCATGTCCCCATATCCGGCGGGCAATCTTTTCTTTTTTAGTAGGAAATCCCGGGAGGAAGATAGCAACCCACGTGCCATGGTCAAGGGAGGGGGACGCGTCTGGGTTGTATGGCAAGATCATCTCCCGGATTTGGCAGGAATAACGGGATCGGAGGGCGCGAAAGAGAAAAGGTGGAACAGGCCATGCAGTGCCAACCCGGGTACGAAAACCACCGGTCCGAAGCGCGAGACTGTCTCTTTTCTAGACAGGCAAGCCGTGCGGTGTGTATAAAAAACGAGCGAAGAAGACGGTTACGCCCCAGGCGCAACCCCGGAGGCGAAGCCCGCGCGTGATTCAGGCACTGAAGAAAAATCCCTTCCAGGGCATCTCCTCGCCGTTTCTGGTGGTCGGCGCGGCCGCCATTCTGGCGGCCGTGGTGGTGACCATGGCCGCCATCGACCTGGGTCGGGAAAAGCAGTACATGACCCAGCTTTTGCTGGAAAAAGGCGCGGCGCTCATCAAGGCCTTCGAGGCCGGCACCCGGACCGGCATGCGCGGCGGGTTCGGCGCGGACATCCGGCTCCAGCACCTGATCGAGGAGACGGCCAACCAGCCGGGCATCTTCTATATCGCGGTCACGGACGACAAGGGCCGCATCGTGGCCCACAGCGACGCCTCGCGCATCGGCCAGGACCTGTTCGGCCCCGGCGTCATGGACGACCTGGCGCCGGACGCCGCGGAAAAGTGGCGGTTGGCCCGGGACGAGGGAGGCGGCCGCCGTTCGTTTCTGGTCTACCGGCGGTTCATCCCCTCGGCCGGCGGTCGGGGGCCCCACGGCCTGCGCTGGCACCCGCCGCTGCCCGGGACAGGGCCCAGGCCGGGCAACGGACCGCTCCATGAACCGGGCCAGGGACAGGGAGCCGGCCAGGGGCCGGGGTTTTTCTGCACCGACGACTGCACCGCGCCTGGCGCGCCCCGGGACCTCCGGGGCGTGCCCCTGGACATCTTCGTGGGGCTGGACGTGGCGCCCATCGAAGCCGCGCGCCGGGCGGACCTGCAAAACACCCTGACCACGGCCGCCGTGCTCCTGGTCCTTGGCCTTGGCGGGGTGGTGGCTCTTTTTTGGGCCCAGAGCTACCGCGCCCAGCGCCGGGCCCTGCGCCACACCACGGCCCTGGCCTCGGAAGTGGTGGCCGCCATGCCGGCCGGACTGCTCCTGGTGGCCCCGGACGGCAGGGTGGCCATGGCCAACGGCGCGGCCGAAAACCTGGCCGGCGCGGCGTCCGGCCAACTGGTGGGGCGGCCGGCCGTCGATCTGCTGCCGGAAGGGGCGCTTGCGACCACCGACGGGGGCGAACGGGAGATGGAGATCGCCATCGGCGGAACCGAGCCCGTGCCGCTTGGCCTGACGGTCTCGGCGGTGCGCACGGACGAGGGCATCCTGGTCGGCTCGCTGGTGGTGCTGCGCGACCTGCGCGAAATGCGCCGCCTCGAGGCCGAGGTCCGGCGACGGGAAAAGCTGGCCGCCGTCGGCAACCTGGCCGCCGGCGTGGCCCACGAGATCAGAAACCCCCTCAGCTCCATCCGGGGGTATGCCGCCTATTTCGGGGCCAAATTCGCCCCGGGCAGCGAAGACCGGCAGGCGGCCGAGGTCATGGTCCGGGAAGTCGACCGCTTAAACCGGGTCATTTCCGAACTGATCGAATTCGCCCGGCCGTCGGACCTCAAGCGCCGGTCCATCCGCCTGGCCGACCTGGCCGCCCACCGACACCGGCACATTGATCTCGCCCGGGCCGTCCTTGTAC
>CAZIJE010000019.1:0-11399 GCA_964539435.1 uncultured Desulfovibrio sp. | reverse complement strand
CCGCCCGCCTGACCCTGCCCGACGCCAAGGCCAGGGGCGTGGCCATCGACCTCGGCGCGGCGACCGAGGGGCCGGAAATCCAGGCGGACCCGGACCGCCTGACCCAGGCCCTCCTGAACCTCTGCCTCAACGCCATCCAGGCCATGGAGGCCGGCGGGGTCATGCGCCTGGCCACGGGCACGGCCCCGGACGGCCGGGCCTTCATCTCCGTGGCCGATTCCGGGAACGGCATCGCACCGGAGGAGCGGGACCGCATTTTCGATCCCTATTACACCACCAAACCCCACGGCACCGGGCTCGGACTGCCCATCGCCCACAAGATCGTCGTAGCCCACGGCGGCGAGATCCGCCTGAGCCGGCGGTCCGGGGGCGGCACCCTGGCGACGGTCTACCTGCCGGTCAAACCCGGAACAACGACGGACGGAGAAGCGGATGCGGGCCAAGATTCTCGTGGTTGACGACGACGCCGGACACCTGTCCATGCTGCGCACCGTGCTTGCCGGCTGGGGCTACGCCCCGGAGGGGGCGACGGACGGGGCCGAGGCCGTGGAGAAGGTGCGGGAAAAGGCCTACGACGCCGTGCTCCTGGACGTGCGCATGGCCGGCATGGGCGGCATGGAGGCCCTGACCAGGATCCGCGAGTTCAACCCGGCCGTGCCGGTGTTGATCATGACGGCCTATTCCTCGGTGGAGACCGCGGTGGCGGCGCTCAAGACCGGGGCCTACGATTATTTGACCAAACCCCTGGACCTCGACGTCCTGCGCCTGACCCTGGAGCGGGCCCTGGACCACATGCGCCTGGCCGTGGAAAACGAGGACCTGCGCCAGAAGCTCGGCCAGGAAGCCGGAGCGCCTGAAATCATCGGCAAGAGCCGGGCCATGCGGGAGCTTTTCACCATGATCGGCATGGTGGCCCCGACCGAGGCCACGGTGCTCATCACCGGCGAGTCGGGCACGGGCAAGGAGTTGGTGGCCCGGGCCATCCACGCCCGGAGCGCCCGGTCCCAGGGACCGCTTGTGGCCGTCAACTGCGCAGCCTTGAGCGAAACCCTCCTCGAGTCCGAACTCTTCGGCCACGAAAAGGGGGCCTTCACCGGGGCCGAGCGCCGCCGGGAAGGGCGGTTCATGGCCGCCAACAAGGGGTCCATCTTCCTGGACGAGATCGGGGAGATCGCCCAACCGATCCAGGCCAAGCTCCTTCGCGTCATCCAGGAACGCGAGATCCAGCGCGTGGGCGGGGACCGGCCGGTGGGCGTGGACGTGCGGATTCTGGCCGCCACCAACCGCGACCTCAAAAAGGAGGTGGAGGCCGGCCGGTTTCGCGAGGACCTCTACTACCGCCTCAACGTGGTTTCGGTCCTGGTGCCGCCGCTTCGCGACCGGCCGGAGGACATCCCGCTGTTGGCCCAGTTCTTTCTCGGCCGGTTCGCCGAGAAAAACCGCAAGCGCATGAAAGGCTTCACCCCGTCGGCCATGGACCACCTGGTCCGCTGCCCCTGGCCGGGCAATGTGCGGGAACTGGAAAACGCCGTGGAGCGGGCCGTGATCCTGTCGGTCGGGGAATATGTGACCGATCGCGAACTGCCGGCCTACGACGCCGGTGCGTCGGACGCCTCGGGCGCGGCGGCCCACGCCTCCGCCGCCGGCCTGGCCGGCCGGCCCCTCGACGATGTGGAGCGGGAGGTCATCCTGGCGACCCTCGGCGAATGCGGGGGCAACAAGAGCGAGGCCGCCCGGGTCCTTGGCATCACCCGAGCCACCTTGCACAAGAAGCTCAAGAAATACGGCGAGGACTGATTCCTGTCGGCCGCGCCCCTTTCCCTGGCCCCGGTCGCGGGCCACGGGGAAAGGGTGGCGAGACCGCCGGGGGGAACGTCTTGCGCCGCCGGCCGGGCATCCGTTCCCCAAAAGACGGTCGGGCCGAGCATCGTCCAGTCCGGGGACGCGGGGTCCTTTCGCATTCCGCTTCCGGCCAAAGAGTGCTAGGTTGGGTCATCCCTGCAGGCAGGCGGGTTTTTTCCCGGATTCCGTTGTCGCGCCCGTTGTCCGATGCTTGTCCGCCCTTGCGGTGGAACGCCCAGGCCAGGAGCCCAGGACCCAAGGACCATTGACGTCGCGGCGGTTCCGCGACGTCGAGCAACAGCGGATGCCCTTCCCATGCACCTTTTTCCGGAATCCATGCTCCTTGGCCTGATCCACAACGCGGCGCTCCTGATCGCCCTCGCGTTCCTCTACGATTCCTTCACCCGGGACGCCGCGCCGTCCTCCTTCCCGAGACGGTGCGCCACCTCGCTGGCCTTGGGCGGCATCGCCATGGCCGTGATGCTGAGCCCCTGGGAACTCCGGCCCGGACTTTTCTTCGACACCCGCTCCATCCTCCTGGGCGTGACCGGGCTCTTTTTCGGCCTCTGGCCCACTGTCGTGGCCACGGCCATGGCTGCCGGCCTGCGGGTTGCCCAGGGGGGCATCGGCGTCCCCATGGGCGTGGCCGTCATCGTGGCGTCGAGCCTGGTCGGCCTGGTCTGGAGACGCCGGCGCGGCAAGGACCTGTCTGGGCTCCATGCCGGGGAGCTCTTTGTCTTCGGCCTGGCCCTGCACCTGGTCATGCTGGCCTGCGCCCTGTTGCTGCCGCGCCCCCACATCCTGGAAACCTTGCGACGCGTCGCCCTCCCCGTGCTCCTGATCTATCCGGCCGCAACCGCGGCCCTGGGCTGCATGCTGGTCCGCCGCCTGGCCCGCAACCGGCTGGTGGCGCGGCTTTCGGAAAGCGAATCCCGCTACCACAGCCTGTTCGACAACAACCACCTGCCCATGCTTCTGGTCGATCCGGAGACAGGGGCCGTGGTCGACGCCAATCCTTCGGCCTGCGCCTATTACGGCTGGTCCCGGACCGAGATCACGGGCCGGCGGATGGAAGATATCGCCGTCATGCCGGCCGGGGAGGTGCGCCGGTTCCTGGAAGGGGCCAGGACCCGGCAGAACACGGCCCTGCGTGCCCGGCACCGCCTGGCCGACGGGCGCATCCGGGAAGTGGAGTCGTCTTCCGGGCCGATCCGCCACCTCGGCCGGCTGCTGCTCTATTTCGTGACCATCGACGTGACCGAGCGTCTGGAGGCCGAACGGCATCTGCTGGAAAGCGAGAAACGGTTCCGTCTGCTGGTGGAGAACGCGCCCAACGGCATTTTCGTGCAGACCGGAGGCCTTTTTGCCTATGCCAATCCCCAGGCCGGCCGTCTGCTCGGCCTTTCCGCCTCCCAGACCTTGGTCGGAAATCCCGTTCCCGACCGGTTCGCCTCCAAGGACCGCGACGCAGTGTGCGAGCGTATTCGCCGGCTCAACCAGGACCGGCTGGCCGTGCCGCTGGTCGAGGAAACCATGCTGCGTGTCGACGGCTCGGAATTCGTGGCCGAGGTGGCTGCTGTTCCCATCGTTTGGGACGGCCAGGAGGGAGCCCTGGTCTTTTTTCGGGACATCACGGATCGGAAACGGGCCGACGAGCGGCTGCGTCTCAGCGAATCACGGCTCCAAAGCCTTTTTTCCATCACCCAGATGGAGACGGCCTCCCTGGAAACGCTCCTGGCCCATGCCGCGGCCGAGGCCAGACGCCTGACCGGAAGCCGCTTCGGCTGTCTGTTCCTGCAGGGCGAGGAGGACGGTCGGCTCATGCTCGTGCAGGAGACAGGCGGCGGAACCTGCAAGGCCTTGTGGCCGGCCGGACCGTATGCCGTCGCCGACCTGGGGCCCTGGGCCGAGGCGGTCCGCCTGGGACGGCCCGTGGTGGTCCCTGCCGGGGCCGTTCCGACCGGTCCGGACGGACGGCAGACGGTCAGGGAGGCCCTTTGCGTGCCCATTGTCTCGGGCGACGGCATCGGCGCCCTGCTGGTGGTGGCCGACAAGGAAGAGCCGTATGACGCGGCCGATATCCGCGTGGCCTCGCTGCTCATGGACGCGGTCTGGCGCATGGTGGCCAGGACCCGGGACGCGGCGGCCCTGGTGGCGGCCAAGGAGGCGGCGGAAACGGCCAGCCGGGTCAAGAGCGAATTTCTGGCCAACATGAGCCATGAACTGCGGACGCCGCTGAACGGCATCCAGGGCATGGCCCAGCTTTTGGCCGCCACGGCGCTCAACGACGAACAGCGGCAGTACGTGGACGCGGCCCTGTCTTCCTGTCGGCGGCTGACCCGTCTTCTCGGCGACATTCTCGACCTGTCGCGGGTGGAATCGGGCAAGCTCGGCCTCGTGCCTGAACCGTTTCGCCTGGACGATCTGCTTGCCGCCGTTGCCGCCGCCTTCGAACCGGCCTGCCGCGAGGCCGGACTGGACTGGTCCGTGGCCGTGGAGGGCGGCGTGCCGGAGATCCTCTACGGAGACGAAGGTCGGGTGCGGCAGATCCTCTACAACGTGACCGGCAACGCCGTGAAGTTCACCCGCAAGGGAAGCGTCCGGTTGGAAGTCTGGGCCGGTCCCAGGGATGCCCGCGGCTTTGGAAGCGTCCTTTTCACCGTGGCCGACACCGGGGTCGGCATCGCGGAAAAGGAGCTCGACACGGTATTTGAAGCCTTCCACCAGGTGGAGCGGTCGTTTTCCAAGCGGTTCCAGGGGGCCGGGCTCGGACTGGCCATTGTGCGACGCCTGATCCGGCTCATGGGCGGCGCCGTGGCCATGGAAAGCGAGGTCGGACAGGGAACGGTCTGTGTGTGCGCCCTGCCCCTGGTGCGTCCGGGACTGTCGTCGCCGAAGCGGGGCAAGGCCCGGCCGGCGGTGGTTTCCAAGACATCGGCCAGGCCGGGGCTGCATGTGCTCGTGGCCGAGGACGACACCATCAACGCCCTGTCCGTGCGACGGATCCTGGAGAAAAGCGGCCATGCCGTGACCGTGGCCAAAAACGGGCAGGAAGCCGTGGACCTTGCCCTGTCCGAACTTCCCGATGTCGTCTTGATGGACGTGGGCATGCCGATCCTGGACGGGGTCAAGGCGGCGGCGGTCATCCGGCAAAAGACGTCCCAGGCCGGTTTGCCCTCGATTCCGGTCATCGCCCTGACGGCCCACGCCATGGCCGGCGACCGGGAAACCTTTCTGGCGGCGGGAATGGACGGCTATCTGGCCAAGCCCGTGGACCGCGAGGACCTGCTCAAGGCCATCGAACGGGCCTGCCATGGCCGGCGGCCAGACGGCAACGGCCGGGAAGGATAGGGGAGCCCTGCGGCGGGCCGGCTAGGAACCGCCGGACCGCGGTTCGCGCTTGGCCGGGAGGCGGATGGGCTGGCCGAGGGACAGGCGTCTGGAGTCGAGTCCCGGATTGGCGGCCATGAGCTCCTCCGGGTCCATGCCCAGGCGCTTGGCGATGCTCAGCACCGTATCGCCTTTTTTCACGGTGTAGACAGGGCCGCCGGCCTTGGCCGGCGACGGGCCTACCTGGACATCCCGCCCGGCCGGATGGGCCTCGTCCGCCACGGGGCGCACGTCCCTGGCGTAAAGGCGCAGTTCGTCCTGCCCGGCGCTTTGGGGCAGGTTTTCCCGGTCCGCCAGCGCGGCCAGCACCACCCCGGCCAGAAGCCGCGCTCCGCCGTCGGTCAGGTGGACGCCGTCGGCCGTGCGCAGGACCACGGTGTCGCCCGTGGCCGCGTCCCGGCCGTGGCGGCTGAACTTTCCTTCCGGATCGGAAAAGGCGGCCTGGGTGTCGATGAACCGGCACCCCGGGGTGTCCCCGCACATGGCGGACAGGGCCGCGTTGACCTGCCGCGAACCCGTGGCCAGGGAAGGTTCGCCCATGGCCGGAATCCCGACCCAGTAGACCACGGCCTCCGGATTGGCCTCGCGGCAGATGGCCACCAGTTCCCGGGCCTTGGCGGCGTAGGCCCCGGACCAGGCCGGGTTGTCGAAATAGATCCGTCCGCCGTCCGGGCCGGACACCGGCATCGTGTCGTTGGCCCCGAGCATCACGACCACCACGTCCGGAGCCAGCCTGGACGCCAGTTCGCGCAGGCGGGCCGGCCAGTCCAGGAGCTCGGGTCTGGTCAGGCCCGTGGAGCGCAGGCCGTCCCGGGTGAATTCGATGCCCGGCGTTCCGGACAAGACCCGCTCCAGCTGTTCGCCGAGGCTTATGGACAGGGAGTCGCCGACCACGAGGATCCGGCGTTCCTTGCCGGGAATCGCGGGCATGCCGGGCCGACGCGGCGCGCGTTGGGAAAAGAGGTCGGACGGGGCTATTTTGCCTGCGTCGCCGGGACCGTCGGCCTTGCCGCCGTCGCAGGCCGCAACGATCAGACAGGCCAGGCAGCAAAGAATCCACGGCAGAAGCCGGCCCATGCGGAAGGCCGGCTTCGGACCTGGCCGGCCCCGGCCCGGGCGGCCCTTACGGCGCGCCGGGAACAGGCGCATGGGCTCCGTCGGACGCTTTGGGCCGAAGCTCCATGTCCTTGGCCACGGTGACGAGAAAGAACTGGGCCAGGATGTCGCCGCCGGCCACGGTGAAGTGGACCTTGTCGTTGGCCCGGACCTTGATCTTCACGCCTTTTTCATTGGGCAGAAAGGTGGAGTAGTTGCCTTGGGCGTCGGCCAGCAGGTTCCAGGTCTCCAGAAACCGGCTGGCGCTGAATTTGGCGCACTCGGCCTTGACGATGTCGTTCATGATCTCGGCCTGTTTGGCATAGGGCTGATCACCCATGATGGGCAAGCCGATCCAATAGTTGCGGATGTTTTTCTCCTGCAGCGCGCTCAGGAAGTTCTCCACCCGCATGGAAAAGACCTCGGGCCAGGTCTTGTTGGGGTTGCCGGCCGGCCGGGGCTTCTCGTTGACGTTGATGTACTTGGCGTCGTTGGCCCCCATCATGATGACCACGACGTCGGGCTTGTACTTGTCGAGAAAGACGCGAAGCGCCTTGCCCCAGTCGTAGTACTTGGGATTGGCCAGACCGCTTGAAACCTTGCCCTCCTCGATCAGTTCCACGTTCTCGAGCTCGGCCAGGGAGCGGCGCAGCGACAGGGAGAGGCCGATGGCCAGGGAGTCGCCGACCACGAGCATCTTGCGCGGGGCCGGCAATTTGCCGGCGGTCAGGGCAGCGCCGTCGCCGGCCGGCGGGACCGGAGCCGTGGTCCGGGGCGCGGGCGGAACCGCGAGGGAGGGCAGGCCTTCGCCTCCTTCCGGCCCAAGCGGCGCATGGGGCGGGGAAAGGGTGGCCAGCAGATCGTCGGCCTCCACCGGGAGGTCGGGCTTGAGCACGGGCTGGTTGGGGTCCAGGCGTTCGCGCAGGGCCTGCTCGGCCTTGTCCGAAGCCGGGTCCTCGCGGCAGGCCAGGGTGTTTTTGTAGGTTTCGTCGAAAAACGGGGCCAGGGCGCAGTCGATCTTGCGGGAATAGGCCGCCAGTCCCGCCTCGCGCCAGGCATTGCGCACCCGCCGCACCTGCCGGGCCAGGGACGGGGCGGCTCCGTCGGCCAGACGGTCGTCGACCCAGACCGAGACCTTCTCGATGTTGGCCAGCATCGTCACCGTCAGGGCGATGCAATATACCAGGCAGGCTTTCTTCCAACTCATGGGCTTCGGTATGCTTGGGAGTTCGGGATGGGAGGCTCGGGTCCGCGCCGGCTAGCGGGCGGAGGTCATGCCCGTGGCGATGCGGTCGGTCAGAAGCCTGCAGCCGGCCGTGGTGAAGTGGACGCCGTCCTTGCCGCGCAAGGCCACGGCCTTGCCGGCCACGGCCTTTTTGGCGCAGAAGTTCCCGGATTTGTCGGCGAACAGGTCCCAGGAATCGATGAAGCGGCAGGACGGGGCGGTGGCGCAGGCGGCGCGCATGGCCTCGTTGGCGGTCCAGGCCCGCTGGCTGTAGGCCTTCTCCCGCATGGGCGGCAGGCCGACCCAATACACCTTCGCCTTGTGCCTGGCTGCGATGTCCAGGAATCGCTTGGCCTTGGCTTCAAAGTCCTGGGACCATTGGGGCGTGCCCCGGCCGTTTTTGGCGTCGTTGCCGCCAAGCATCACCAGCAGGGCGTCGGGCTTTTCGGCATCGAGAAACTCGGCCAGGGCCTTTTCCCAATCGTAGAACTGCGGCGAATTGAGGCCCGTGGATATCTTGGCCTTGTTGGCCAGGGCCACGGGGCCTGCGGCCTTGAGGGACTGTTCCATGGTCAGCCCGAGGCCGGCGGCAAAGGAATCGCCGACAATGAGGACCTTTTGGGGCGCGGCGCCGGTCGGGGGACAGCCGGCGGGGCCGGCGCTCGGGGTCGCAGCGGCCACGGCCTGTTTCCCCTCGACCTGTTTTTTGCCGGCCGAGGCGGCGGGCGCATGGATCAGGACCACGGCGGCGACTGCCGTCAGGGCTGTCGCGAAGCGTGGGAAAAACCGGGAGAAGGGCCTGTGCGGAAAAAACGGCGGGAACTGTCGCATCCGGCCAACCATAAACCCGGCATGGGGCTTTGTCCAGACGCGGTGGCTCCGGACGGTCGGGCGGCCGGTTTCCGGCCGCCCGACCTGAGGAAATACAATCTGTTAGTCCAGGTACCTGGATCCGACCCAGCCTTCCTTTTCCCGGGTGAAGGCCCAGACATGGGTCCAGCCGCCTTCGTAGCCCAGGACCTGGACCTGTTCGCCGGCATTGAGGGAGTCGATGACCCCGCACTTGGTGCCGGGGCAGGAGCGGAGGTTGAGGCCTGTGGTGTTGACCACGGCGTAGGTCGCTCCAGGCGGCACGGTCACGCCCACGGGCAGGGGCATGCAGCCGTAGTTGTGGGCCCAGTAGTAGCCCGGCGGACAGGGGGCCGGCGCGGGACGCGGATAATAGACCGCCGGCCCGGCCGCGACCGTGCAGCCGGATGCCGTCGCCAACGCCGTCAATACGAGCAAAAGCCACAGTCCCCGCAGCGTTTTCATGGGTCATCCTCCCGATTCCGGGCCGTTGCGCCCGTTTTCCTCCTTGCCGCGAGCGTTCACGGGCGTCACCGGAGCCCTGGCCGCGGGTCGGATTTTTTCATCCTTGTCCTGCCTAGCACCGTGGCGGCGGCCCGGTCAACGCAACCCGGCCGGAAAATGCCGGGTCCACGCCTTTACAAGCCACTGGCAAAGGGACTAAGAACTTCCTTTTTATCAATTCCCGGGTAGTCGCGCCGCAAGGATACCGTCATGTCCCAACATTTCCTGACCATTCTGGACCTCGCCCCCGAAGAGGCCGTGCGCGTCCTCGACCGCGCCGCCGCCATGAAGGCCGCCGCCTTTCGCGGCAACCTGCTTGACGGCAAAACCTGCATCCTCGTCTTTGAAAAGGCCTCCACCCGCACCCGCGTTTCCTTTGAGGTGGCGGTGCGCCACCTCGGCGGTTGGCCGATCTTCATGACGCAAAACGATTCCCAGCTCGGCCGGGACGAACCCATCCGGGACACCGCCCGCGTCCTGTCGCGCTACGCCGACTGCCTGATCGTGCGCACCTTCGGCCACCACAAGCTCGAGGAGCTGGCGAGCCAGGGTTCCATCCCCGTGGTCAACGCCCTGTCCGACGAGTACCATCCCTGCCAGATCATGGCCGATCTGCTCACCATGCAGGAGCATTCGGGACGCCTGGACGGGCTGACCGTGGCCTTTGTCGGCGACGGCAACAACATCGCCCATTCCCTGATCAATGCCGCCGCCCGTTTTCCCATCCGGGTGGTGGTGGCCGCGCCCAAGGGCTACGAGCCCCAGGCGGCGGTGGTGCAGCGGGCCAGGAGCCTCGGCGCCGACGTGGCCGTGGTCAACGATCCGGCCCAGGCCGCCGCGGGCGCCGACTACCTCTATACCGACGTCTGGGCCTCCATGGGCCAGGAATCCGAGCAGCAGGAGCGGGCCAGGGCCTTTGCCGGCTTCCAGATCAACGACGCGCTGCTCGCCAAGGCCGCGCCCGGAGCCAAGGTGCTCCACTGCCTGCCGGCCCACCGGGGCGAGGAGATCACGGACGCGGTCATGGAAGGCCCGGCCTCCATCGTCTGGGACCAGGCCGAAAATCGCCTGCATGTCCAGAAAGCCATCCTCGAATGGATTTTCACCAAGGCCTAAGCGCCGTTGCGACAAGGATCAACGCCATGAGCACCATCAAGAAAGTCGTCCTGGCCTATTCCGGCGGCCTCGACACCTCGGTCATCCTCAAGTGGATCAAAAAGACGTATAACTGCGAGGTCGTGACCGTCACCTGCGACCTGGGCCAGGAAGAGGAACTCGACGGCCTGGAGGACAAGGCGCTCCGTACCGGCGCGACCAAGGCCTACATCGACGACCTGCGCGAGGAGTTCGCCAAGGACTTCATCTTTCCCATGCTGCGGGCCGGCGCCGTCTACGAGGGCCGCTACCTGCTCGGCACCTCCATCGCCCGGCCGCTCATCGCCAAGCGCCTGGTCGAGGTGGCCCGGGCCGAAGGGGCCCAAGCCGTGGCCCACGGCGCCACCGGCAAGGGCAACGACCAGGTCCGGTTCGAGCTGACCACCGGCGTGCTCGCTCCCGAGCTGCGCACCATCGCCCCCTGGCGCGAATGGGACTTCGCCTCGCGCACCGACCTTTTGAACTTTGCCAAGGCAAACGGCATCCCGGTCCCGTCCGACAAGAAGGGGTCCGATCACAGCATGGACCGGAACCTCCTGCACCTGAGCTTCGAGGGCGGGGAACTGGAAGACCCCTGGAACGAACCGAGCGCCGATACCTATCTGTTGACCGTGCCCCTCGAGAAGGCCCCGGATGCGCCCGAAGTCATCACCATCGACTTCGAACGCGGCGACCCGGTGGCCGTCAACGGCGAAAAGCTTTCGCCCGCCGCCCTGATCAAGACCCTCAACACCCTGGGCGGCCGCCACGGCATCGGCCGCATCGACATGGTCGAAAACCGGTTCGTGGGCATGAAGTCGCGCGGCATCTACGAGACCCCTGGCGGCACCATCCTCCACGTCGCCCACCGCGATCTCGAAGGCATCTGCCTCGACCGCGAAGTCATGCACCTGCGCGACGGGCTGATCCCCAAGTACGCCGAAATGGTCTACAACGGCTTCTGGTACGCCCCGGAACGGGTGGCCCTGCAGGCCATGATCGACCAGGCCCAGGAGCGCGTGACCGGCACGGTGCGCCTCAAGCTCTACAAGGGCCAGGCCTACCCCCTCGGCCGCAAATCTCCCAACAGCCTGTATAACCCGAAGCTGGCCACGTTCGAAAAAGACGAAGTCTACAACCAGGCCGACGCCACCGGATTTATCCGCCTGGTCGGCCTGCGCCTGCGGGGGCTCGGCGCGAAGTAATTTAGGAAGATGCCTCCGGCGGCCGGGGGGGATGATCCCCCCGGACCCCCTCGACGAGGGAAAGGATTCAATCTCTCGCGCGCGACGCGAAGCCCATAAAGCGTTTTTTGGGAGGGTGGGGGTCCGGGGGAGGGAACCTTTTTTTGCAAAAAAAG
>CAZIJE010000018.1:0-51044 GCA_964539435.1 uncultured Desulfovibrio sp. | reverse complement strand
CCGGGACCGCCGCTACCGGCCGAGCACGTAGTAGCGCAGGTAGAGGTAGGCCATGGACAGGGCGATGGTCCCCAGGGTCACGGGCGCGCCGTACTTGAGGAACCGGGCGAAGGAGATGTGGTGCCCGGCCTTGCCCGACATGCCGACCACGATGACGTTGGCCGAGGCCCCGATGGCCGTGCCGTTGCCGCCGAGGCAGGCCCCGAGGGCCAGGGACCACCAGACCGGCAGCATGGTCGGATGGGTGTAGAGGGCCTGGCCGGAGAGTCCGGTGTCAGGCCCCAGGACCTTCTCGGCCAGTTCGGCCAGAAGCGGGTTCATGGTGGCCACGAACGGGATGTTGTCCACGATGGCCGAGGCGATGCCGGAAAACCAGACCATGACCATGGATAAAAGCAGCATGGAGTCCTTGGTCGGGTGGGTCAGGGCGATGACCTTCTGGGAAAAAAGCTCGATCAGCCCGGCTTTGACCGTGCCGCCGATGATGATGAAAAGGCCCATGAAAAAAAAGATGGTCGGCCACTCCACCTCCTCCAGCACCTCCCGGGGGTCCTGGCCGGAAACGAGCAGGAGGGTCGAGGCGCCGAGCAGGGCGACCGTGGCCGGCTCGTAGCCGAGGAAGCCGTGGAGCATGAAGCCGAGGATGGTCAGCCCCAGGACGCAGCCGCTTTTTTTCAGGAGGACCGGGTCCTTGATCAGCGCCTTTTCGTTCATGGCCAGGATCCGGGCCTTGCGGGCCGGGTCCACAACCAGGCGGCGGCCGAAGGCGACTTTCCAGACCAGCAGCCAGGCGATCATGATGATGACGATGGCCGGGGCCAGGTGGACGAGGAAGTCCATGAAGTCGAGGCCGGCCTTGGAGGCGATCATGATGTTGGGCGGATCGCCGATCAAGGTGGCCGTGCCGCCGATGTTGGAGGCCAGGGCCTCGGTGATCAGGTAGGGCACGGGGTCGATGTCGAGCTCCCGGGCCACCAGCAGGGTGACCGGGGCCAGGAGCAGGACCGTGGTCACGTTGTCGAGAAAGGCCGAGGACACGGCCGTGACCACGGCGAAGACGGCCATGATGGCGAAGGGCTCGCCGCGTCCGATCTTGGCCGCCTTGACGGCCACGTACTGGAAGACGCCGGTCTTGGTCATGATGTTGACGATGAGCATCATGGAGATCAGCAGAAAGATCACGTTCCAGTCCACGCCGAGGTCGACGTCGTGCAGGGCGTCGTGCTGGGTCAGGACCTTGGCGGCCAGGGTCAGGGCGGCCCCGAACAGGGCGACCTTGGTCTTGTCGATTTTTTCCGAAACAATGACGGCGTAGGCGCAGACGAAGATGGCGGTGGCTGTCCAGAACATGGCGGCCTAGTCTCCGCTTGGAAGGTTGCAGCGGCCGGCCAGGTACTTGAGGATGGCCCGGCGGGTGATCTCGCCCACGAGCCGGCCGTCGGCGTCCAGAACCGGCAGCACGTTGACCCCGCGCTCCGCGATCAGGGCCTCGGCCTCGAGAAACAGGTCGTCCGGGCCGACCGAGGCGAAGTCGCGGGTCATGATGTCCGAGACGGACAGGCCCTGGCAGGCCGCGAAGGCCTGCTTGATGACCGCGTCGTCGTCGGGCAGGGCCTTGATCAGGTTGGAGTCGAGGTAAAACGGCAGCATGGCCCGCAGGAGGTCGTAGCTGCTGACCACCCCGAGGAGCCGGCGGTCCGGCCCGGCCACGTAGACCAGCCGGGAATCCGTGTCCCGGTAGGCCGCGAGCAGTGCGGCAAAGGGCACGTCCGGACCGACCACGGCCAAGTTGTCGTGCATCATCTGGCGGATGCGCATGCGGCCTCCTTGGGCGACCGGCGGCTGCCGGACCGATCGTGGGGTTCGGGGGTTGGGAATGCGCCTTTTTTGCGAAAACTGTCAAGAAGACGCCGGCCTGGCCAGGACCTCGGGGTTGAGGCAGGTCGGCGGGGTCTGGCCCGCGAGCATGGCGACCAGGTTCCTGGCGGCCAGGGTGGCCATGCCTTCCCGGGCCGTGACCGTGGCCGAGCCGATGTGCGGGGTGACGACCACGTTGGGCAGGTCCGCAAGGCCCGCGGCCAGGCGCGGCTCGAACTCGTAGACGTCGAGGCCGGCCCCGGCGATCCGGTTTTCCCGCAGGGCCGCGACCAGGGCCGCCTCGTCGACGATGGGGCCGCGCCCGGTGTTGACCAGGATGGAGGTCGGCTTCATGCGCGAGAAGGCCGCGGCATCGAAGGCGTGGCGGGTCGTGTCGGTTAAGGGCGCGTGGATGCTGACGATGTCGGCGGTTTCCAGAAAGGCGTCAAACGGCAGCCGTTTGGCCCCGAACTCTTGCTCCAGGGTCTCGTTGGGACGGCGGCCGCCGCAGTAGACAATGGGCATGGAAAAGCCCCGGGACATCCGCGCCATGGCCGTGCCGATGCGGCCAGGACCGAAGATGCCAAGCGTCTTGCCGGTCACTTCCTGGCCGAGGAACTGGAGCGGCCCCCAGCCCGGCCAGGCCCCGGAACGCAGGAGCGCGTCCGTGGACACCACCAGCCGGGCCACGGCAAAGACCAGGGCCCAGGCCATTTCGGCCGTGGCCGTGGTCAGCACGTCCGGGGTGTTGGACACGGGCAGGCCCCGGCGGGTGGCCTCGGCCACGTCGATGTTGTCAAACCCCACGGCATAGTTGGCGTAGCCGCGAAGCCTTGTGGCGGCGTCGAAAAACGCCGCGTCGATCCGGTCGGTCAGTTGGCCGAGGACGCCGTCGGCCGAGGCGACATGGTCCAGCAGCTCCTCCCGGGAAAGGGGCCGGTCCTCGGGGTTGACCCAGACCTCGGCCGCGGCGCGCAAGAGCGCCAGACCGGGTTCGGGAATCCGTCGCGTCACGACCACGCGCATCCGCTCGTCCATGGGATCCTCCTGGCCTGGATCGGGTTGGGGCCGGGACGTCAGTCGCCAAGGCCCGGCAGGGAGAGCAGGCGCCGGTATACCGTGGCCCCGGCGGCGGTGTCGAGCCAGCGGCGGTCCGGGGCCGGCGGCGTTTCCGCGATCATGACCGCCCCGGCCGGGGTGAAGGGCGGCAGCGGCACCACGGATGAGGCCCGGGTCCGAAAAGCGGTCAGGGCCGTCCCGTTCTTGAGTACCACCAGGAAGAATCCGTAGGGCTTCATGACGGCGTCCGGGTTGTCCAGGCGCACGAAGGCCAGGCGCTCGGGCCGGGGCAGGGCCAGGTTGACGTAGAAGGCGTTTCCGTCGCCCACAAGGGCCACGGCGGTCTCCTCGACCTTTTCCACCAGGGTGAAAAAGACGATCACGCCAAGGGCCAGGACCTGCAGGGCCGCCCCGGGCAAGGCCCGGCGTACCCGGTCGGCCAGGACCTGGCCGGCGGCGTAGAGGCCGACCACGGCCAGGGCGGCCAGGCCCAGGGGCAGGGAGGCGTTCAGGGCCGCGCCGAGGTGGTCCAGGAAGTCGTAGGGCAGGACGTAGCCGAAGTGGAACCAGGGGAGCAGGGCGAAAAGCCTGTCAAAGGGCACGGAATGGTTGCGGCTGTCCAGAAAGGCGTCGGGCCACTGGAAAAGGACCAGGAGCAGGCAAAACGACAGCAGGAAAAAGGGCAGGGCCAGGACCTTGTTGCACCGCGAGACCCGGGACAGCCACCGGGCCAGGCCCAGGGCCACGAACGGCATGGCCGCCATCCAGTTGCGGGCGGCGTGGGCCTCGCTGCCGTTGGCCCAGAGCATGGTGAAGAAGTAGGCCGCGAACAGGCCGACCAGGATGCGTGCTTCCGGGTCCCGGTCCGTCCAGAGCAGTCCCAGGCCGATCAGGCCGAAAAGCAGGTGCGGGGCATTGGGGAGCAGGCCGTGGCGCATGTCGAACAGGTTGACCAGGACCCGGTCCGGGATGGCCAGGGGCGAGACCGGAAAGGCCGGGTTGCCGCCGCCGATGGCCGCGCCGAACAGCAGGTGGTTGTAGCCGAGATAGAGCAGGAACAGGCCGCCGGCCATGGCGAGCAGCCCGGCCTGCCGCGCCGGGGAGAGGCGGGGGCGGACCGAGAAAAAAAGGACCAGAAACCCGACGGCCGCCTCCAGGGACAGCTTCACGTGGACAAAGGGCAAAAGGCACAGGCCAAGGCCGGCGGCAACGGCCAGCCGCGGCTCCCGGCGTCGGCCGGACAGGAAAAAGGCCGCCACCAGGCAGTTGCAGGCGAAAAGCAGGATCTCGGCGAAAAAAAGCCGCAGATAGAGCAGGACCGGACAGGCGAAGGCCACGGCCGCCAGGGTCGTCAGGCTGGTGGCGTGGTCGAAGCGGCGGCGCAGGGCGAAAAAAAGGACCACGAGCCCTGCCGCGCCCACGGCAAAGGAGAGCCACCGGGCTCCGGCCAGGCCGAACCAGTGGATCAGGGGCGAGCCGAGCAGGGGATAGACCACGGAGTGGATGAGCCGGCCCTCGTGGCCGGCCGGGCTCCCGGTCAGGGGCGAGACAATGGCCGCGTCCCGGAGCATGTCCTGCCAGACCGCGTCGGACGGGTGGAACCCCTGGCCGTGGAACAGGCCCAGGCCGTAGGCCACGTAGCGGACCTCGTCCCCGGTGAAGGCCAGTTGGCGGATGCCGACGGCGTGGACGGCCCACAGGGCCAGGAGGAGGCAGCACAAGGGGAGCCAGGGGGCGGCCGGGGAAACGGCCGCGGGCGCGGTGGTCCGGTGACGCATCGGTCTGAAAAGCCTCGCTCTTGGTGGCGTGCGGTTGCGGTCGGAAGGGGTCGGCGGAAGGTGGCCCAGGCCGGGCGCGGTTGTCAATCCGGGCCGGCCGGCCGCGCCGGACGGACCGTCCCGGACAGCCGGCCGGGCGGAGAGGGTCGGAAAAGGGGGCGCGCAGGGCCTGGGCCGGGGACATAATCAGTATGATTTTCAAATGGTAAGATCAAGTGGCAAATGTGCGAAGATTTCACTTTACAAAAGGACCGGAAGGATTATTTCTACAATCAACGGCACCTCACCAGAGGGTTAACCCGAGCAGGAGGATAAGCCGCGACGAATGCCATCTCCCATACCCGGCGAAGCGAGTCGCCCCTGCTAAAGGCGGAAACCGGCAAGCGCCGGTGCCTTTAAAGCGAAAGGACATATCCGATCGCAAGGAAAGCGCCACACGGTACGGCCGATACGGCCGGCAAAGACCGTCGCACACAGTTGGGAGCAGGACCTGGTTTCGACAACGCTCAAGGAAATCCGAGCTGGAGGTTTGACGCCAACGGGCGCCACAGTTCCATACCCGGCGAAGCGAGTCGCCAACCGTTGAAGGCCCCATGGGCCGAACAGGCGAAAGGACTTCCCCGATCGCGGGGTGAAGCGGCAAGGATACCGGCTGATACGGTCGGGAGCCGCTTCCACGAAGGGTAGAGGATCAGGACTTCGGCAACGATGCAAAGGCAAGCGCGAAAGCGCGTGAAAAGACGAAAGAAGTCCATACCCGGCGAGACGCCTCGCCGCGCAGTCGCGGAACCGGAGGTTCTCTCCGGAACCCGCTCGGCGAAAGGAACCGCCCTTTCGCCAGCGCCTGGAGACCGGGCCGGCCGCAACGGCCGGAAAAAGCCGGGCTCCTGTACGAAGGGTACAAGGATTCGTTTGCACTAACGAGCAACACGTCGAAATAGGACCTCGCCTGGCCCACCCGGACCGGGCGAGGTTTTTTGATTGCTTCCGGAGGAACTACGCAGCATGAGCAGCCAGATCAAGACAGCCCTGCTTCTCGGACTCCTGACCGCGCTTATCCTGATCGTGGGCCAGGCGCTCGGCGGCAGGACCGGCCTTGTCATCGCCTTTTTCTTCGCCCTGGTCATGAACGTCGGCAGCTACTGGTTTTCCGACAAGATCGTGCTGGCCATGTACGGAGCGCGCGAGCTCTCGCTCGCCGACGCGCCGGGCATACACGCCATGGTGGAGGAGCTGGCCCGAAACGGCGGCATCCCCAAGCCCCGGCTCATGATCATCGACCAGGACGCGCCCAACGCCTTTGCCACGGGACGCAATCCCGAACACGGGGTCGTGGCCGTGACCCAGGGCCTTTTGCGCCTGCTGTCCCCGGAAGAGGTGCGCGGCGTTCTGGCCCACGAGCTCGGGCACATCAAAAACCGCGACATCCTCATCCAGTCCGTGGCCGCGGTGCTCGGCGGGGCCATCGTCATGATGGCCAACATGTTCCAGTTCGCGGCCATCTTCGGCGGCGTCCGGGGCGAGGACGAGGACGGCGGACCGGGCCTGCTCGGCGGCCTGGCCATGGCCATCCTGGCCCCCATCGCGGCCTCGCTCATCCAGATGGCCATCTCAAGGTCCCGGGAGTACCTGGCCGACGCCACGGGCGCGCGCCTGTCCGGCACGCCCCTGGCCCTGGCCGGAGCGCTGGGCAAGCTCGACAGCTACGCCCGCCAGCTCCCCATGCGGGCCAATCCGGCCACGGAAAACATGTTCATCGTCAACCCGTTCGGCGGGGTCTCCATGGCCTCGCTCTTTTCCACCCACCCGTCCACCGAGGACCGGATCCGCCGGCTGCGCGAGATGGCCGGTCGCTGATTCCGTTGCAACGAGCGGGAAGGGGAGCGCCTCCGGCGGCCAAAGGGCGCGGCCCTTTGGAAACCCTTTCCGAAAAGCTGAAAAGTCCCCTCGGAGACACCTCCGAGGGGACTTTTTCGTGCCCCGGCCTTCCGAGGGGGAGAGCGTTCCTTCCGGTCCGGCCCGGCGGACTCGGCATGGCGCGAGGACGCCGGGCGACGGCCGTTTCCGCCGGCCCTGGCCGGGATGAAAAAAAACACGCCCCTTCCGACCCGGGGGCGGGAGAGGGCGTGCGGCAACGGACATAAGCCCGCCCCGGGTCCGTGGGCCGGCGGCCCTAGCGGGCCACGTCCTGGGCGAATTCGTCGATCCAGTAGATCCGGTCGGCCCGGCACTGGAGGTCCGTGGACACGCCGTTTTTGAAGACCAGAAGCTCGAAGCGCTTGTTTTTCTCGGTGATGTACTCGATGGCGTCGAGCAGGTCGCTGTCCCCGGAAGACAGGATCAGGGTGTCGTAGTTCTCGATGTGGGTCAGGGCCAGGGTGGCCAGGCCCACGTCCACGCCCTTCTGCTGCTCGCGGCTCAGGCGGTGGCCGCGGTCGTTGGGGCAGGAGACCGGAACCTTGCGGCGGTCCTGTTCGCAGTAAAGGTCCGTGATCTCGCTCGAACGCAGCTCGTAGAGCTTGGTGATGATTTTGGGCCCCATGGGCGGGGCGCTGCGCATCCAGTTGTAGAAGGCGACCTGGGAATCGGGCGTGGGGTGGGGCACGGAGTTGAGGTAATAGGCCCGCCAGAGCGGCTCCTCGGCTTCCAGCTTGTTGCGCAGCTTCACGTAGTCGATGCTGTAGTCGCGGCTGTAAATGGACTGTCCCCGGTACATGTAGCCGGCATCGATGAGCCAGAGCCTTCTATTGAGCATAGGCGTTTCCTTTTTTTCTCATTGGTTGGCCGTTCGTTTTTGCGTTCTTGGAAACTCGTTGCACAGTGAATCGGCGATGTTGATACAGGAAAGGGCGTCCCCTGTGAAGGTGCGTCCCACCCGTAATGAAATGCGTCCGTGGGAGGGGGTCTGCCGGCGGCTGGTCCGGCCGTGACCAGCGGTGGCGGAGGGCGTTGGCCGCAGCAAGAAGGCGCGCATCCTGGACGGAAAGGGGGCCACGCGGCCGCGTCTCGACCTCCTGCGGCGCTGGCGAAACGGCCTTGAGATGGCCGGCCACAACAAATCCAGCACCTGCGGGGAAACAATCCCGGCAGGCGGGAAGGAAGAGAAGGCCGTTCCAGGCGCGCCCGACGGTCCGGCCCGGGACGGCGCGGAAACGGCGCGCCGAGGAAGATGCCGCGTCCGGCGTTGGCCGGACGCGGCGCCAAGAAAAAAAGGCCGAGGCGTTGGCCCCGGCCTTTGCTGTCGCGCTAACGGCTACGGTCCCTGCGTCGCACCCTGGGTCGCGCTTGCCCGGGGCATACGCGGGGACCGGGGCCGGAGGCCGTCGCCGGTAGAAGGTTCTACCAGCGGCCGCCGCCGCCGCCGTAGCCACCGCCGCCGCCGCGACGGCCACCGCCGCCGCCGCCGCCGGAGCGGGGCTTGTCCTGGGCCTCGTTGACCTTCAGGGTGCGGCCGCCGAGTTCCTTGCCGTCCAGAGCCTGGATGGCGGCGTTGGCGCCTTCGTCATCCATCTCCACGAAGCCGAAGCCGCGCAGACGGCCGGTTTCCCGGTCGGTGATGAGGTTGACGCTGATCACTTCGCCGTAGGGGGCGAAATGGTCACGGACATCGTCTTCCGAAGAGGAGAAGGACAGGTTACCAACGTAAAGTTTCTTCGACATGTACTGTAGCTCCGGTCTTTGGCATGGTCTGTTTTCGGCGTTTGGAGGGCAACTTCCTCAGGGTCCAAGAATCGAAAGAAGTCATGCGCGTTGATGATAATGGGCCTATTTTACACGGACCGAAGACAAACACAACAACTTTATCGGGCGGAAGAAAGGTTTTTTTTTCAGAAAAGTCAGGCCCTAAGCCGGCCGTCGGCCCCGGTTGCGGCGGCCCCTATTCCCGTTTTCCCCGCTTTGCCCGCCGTTTCCGGGCCGGCCGATCCGCAGCCCGGAACGGACCCGGTCCCGGGCCGTGTCGTCGCCGTGGCCGGCCGACCTGGCCCTTTGGCCAGTCCCTTGGGACCGCGCCCGGCGGCCGGGCTATCCGAACAGGGCGTAGCCCACGGTCACGAGCGCGATGCTCGCCGCCCGGAAGGCCTGGTTGTGGACAATGAGCCGCATGGCCGCCCTGGGCTTGAAGATGCCGGCATAGTAGGGAAACTGGTGGCGGAAGGCCCGCATGGGCGTGGACAGGACGTTGCCGACCAGAAGGGCCAGGACCACCTGCCGGGTGGTCAGGTCCCCGGCCCCGAGCAGGGCCCCGGCCGCGGCCAGGCCGGCCGAGGATTCGGCCACCACCTGGAACATGACGATGCTGACGGCTTGCGGCGTCATCCAGGACAGGAAGGCGAGGTGGTCGGACAGCCATTTTTCCAGGACCGTGAAAAAGCCGAGCACCGTCAGGTAGTGGAAGCCTATGTAGATGGGCACGGTGAAAAGGAGCATGGACCGGATGCGGCGGGTGAAGCGGACCCAGCCCTTGCGCAGGGCCTTTTTCCAGGAGAAGCCCTCGTCTTTCAGGTGGCAGACCAGGCACCCCTCGGGCAGGGGCGGCAGCACGGTCCGGCCGTAGACCAGGATGGCGGCGCTGCGCAGGATGGCCGCGAACAGGGTGAGCCCGACATAGGTTCCGGCCGGCCGGGGGCCCAGGAACGGCACGGTGATGAAGAACATCTGGGGCAGGTGCAGGAAATAGGTGGGCAGGCTGTTGAACAGGTTGGCCAGGACCAGTTCCCGGTCGGACAGGCGTCCCGAGGTGTAGGCCTCGGCCAGAAGGGAGTTGGCGGCCATGCCCGAGAAAAAGGCCATGGAGAAGCTCGCGCCGATCACGTCCTTGAGGTGGCCGACGCGGATGACGGGCGCGGCCAGCCGGGCCAGGAACCGGGTCCAGTTGAGGGCCTCGATCAGGTTGGCCACCAGCAGGCCGACGGCCAGGGACACGAGCAGGCGGGCCAGGGGCCACAGCAGGCTATGCCAGAGGTGCGTGAAATCCATGGTGGCGGAGGTATAGTCATCGCCCCGGTGTTTGGGAAGGCCGTGGGGCGGAGGTTTTTTCACGCCTTCGGGGAATTGTCCTTGACAGATTCGCGCGGGGCGCATAATGACATTCTTCCCGTGTGGGCCGTTAACTCAGTCGGTAGAGTATCTGCCTTTTAAGCAGAGAGTCGCTGGTTCGAGCCCAGCACGGCCCACCAGCAGTTCGCCACGTCCCCATCGTCTAGTGGCCTAGGACGGCGGCCTCTCACGCCGCTAACAGGGGTTCAAATCCCCTTGGGGACGCCAAGAATTTAAAGGCGTCAAGTCACCGCAGTAGCGGGGTCTTGACGCCTTCCCTTTTTTCTTCCGTCTTTTTCGACATACCCCTCCTGCCCGTGGCTGTGCTGTCGCACACCACGGGCTTTTTTGTTGCCGGAACCCACCCCTCTCGCCAACCGCAACGGCCGTCCCGCATAAGCGGGGCGGCCGGGGGGAGGCCGCTATGTGTGTTTCGGCCCAACCCCGCGAAGGCCACGCCGGGCGTGATTTGGCTAAAAACTGCCGGCACCCCTCTCCCGGGCGTCAGCCACGCCACCCCGGTCCATTCATCCATAAAACCTATGCAAAGGCTACTCCGGGACCATGGGGCCTCGGAGCGGTCTTCAGGAGGTCGCATGCTGGCCAGCTTGGCACATGCCAGTCGTAACAGCGGGCAAAATGGTATCGAAGAGCACAATGCTTGGATTCTTACCCACGCCAAGCCCATCACTTGCACCCTCGAAGGACTCGCCCGCGAGTCTGGACAGTCCCTGAAACGGTTGAAGGCACACCTTCAGGAACTGGAGGACAAGAATCTGATTTCGGTGACCCGTCATCAGGATGGCCGGATCACCTTCATCCTGCTTCCCATCGGCCTGGACTCTTCTCGTCCCAAAGACGCCCAAATCCGGCGGATGACCAAGCGTCTTCGCCGCAATCGGAAAAATGGTGCGCTGTGAGCATGCGAAACCGCCCCATGCAGCCAGGGCGGTCGGCCGGGCGTGGTGGCTCGGTCCTGACGAGCAGCCGGCAGCCGCTCAGACACCGTCACGGGAGAGATGCCGTTGACGTAATGTAGGCCGAAAAAGGCGAAACCCGTTGGCTGCAACCAACGGGTTTCAAAAGCAGCCAAGTGTTGCCACCGGGCCATTAAGGCGTCGATGGCAATACCCATATCCTAAAGAGGGAAGCACCGTCAAGGTTGTGCTGCTTTGTTATTGCCTTTTTTGCGCCTCAGTTAAGGCGTTGAAATCATGAAAGTTTCTGGAATTATTTTGACAAATGGACTTGCAGTTGTTCCATGCTTTTTCGAAAAGCTCGAAAAACAAGAGATCACCTTGGGTGCCCGGTGCACGTATGGCGTTTTGGCCAAGCTGTCAGGGAAGTCGGATAAATGCTGGCCATCGCAAAAGTATCTGGCGGAACGCCTCGGCGTCAGTATCCGCTCAATTCAAAAGTACCTGAGGGAGTTAGCGCGGTTAGGCTTTATCGCAATCCTCAGCGGCCACGACGGCGAGACCAATACTTATCAGTTGCTACCACATCCGCTGGTCATAAGCGAATTGGAAGGCCGTGCGGCATGCAGCTCCGCTACCCCTGCAAAATTTTCGGAGGGGGATGGCGAAAAGATTTCGCCCGTATTTAAGAAAGAAGAAAAGAAAAATACCCCCCTTACCCCCCAATGGGGGGAGGATGGGAATCGGCCCCTCCAGTCCACCCGGGCCTGGAAGCCGGAGGCGATCACGGCCTTTGATCGCGTGTGGGCCGTCTGGCCAGTCCAGGAAGCCCGCAAGGCAGCGCTCCGCAAGTGGCTGCGGTTGTGGCGGCTCCGCATCCTTCCTCCCTTCGAAAGCATCTTGGCATCCGTTCGATCGCACATGGCCCGAAACCCCAGGTGGCAACGGGGTTTTGTTCCCTTCCTGGTGACTTGGCTCAAAGACCGGCGGTGGGAGGACGATCTCCCGGCTCCCGAAGCGTCGGCGCGAGAAAGCCAATCAAAGGCCGTTTTACGCCAAAGGGAAGAGGCAAAAGGCCCGGATGTCGTCGCTACATCGCCTTTGCCCGTCCATGTCGCCCCAAGTGAACGAAGCGGCGTCGCACTGCCGCATTGCGCCCAGCAACAGCTCGATGCGGCCCTCGCTGTTTGGCCAGGGCAGTTGTTCGATTCCCAGGCGTCCATGCTGCGCGGCCTATGGTTGCATCTGTATCGCAGAAACCGGCTGCCCGCTTTGAGCACAATATGCTGTGCTGCGAAATCAGCAAAAACAACTTTTCCTAAATGGCTTCATGAAAGGTGGCTTCATGACTTCAAACAAGACGAATTTGGCCTCGCCATATAAGTACCTGTCTAGAAGAGGTCGGACGTACACGGAAGTCATCGCTTTAAAAGGCGAGATACGGGAGTGGTTGGACAATGGATACGATCATATGGCCATTTATAAACTGCTCATGGAAAAGAAGGCCATCGATTGCCGATACAGAACGTTTCTCAAGGCGGTCAATAAAATGCTGGAGAAGGAAAGCCCTCCCGTGACGCAAATTGAAGATTCGCCCCAGGAGCCCCAAGAGGAGACGGCCGAGCACATGCAAAACAGCCTTATTCCGTTCGCGTTCGAGGATGCCCTCGTCAGGGTCGCCGTGGACGAACTGGGCGACCCCTGGTTCGTGGCCAAAGACGTGTGCGGGGTGCTTGGCCTGTCCAATGTGACAGAGGCAACCAGGTCCTTGGACATGGACGAAAGGGGTTCAGAATTCCTGAATACCCCTGGCGGTCGCCAGGAAATGCTCACCGTCTCCGAGTCCGGCCTCTATGCGCTGATCTTCACGAGCCGCAAACCCCAGGCCCGGGCCTTCCGGAAGTGGGTGACGGCCCAGGTGTTGCCCACGATCCGGCAGACCGGCCGGTACGAAGGGCCGTCAGCTTCACTTCGGTCCGCCGAGTGCGCTCCCGATCCCGGTGAGTCCGCGCAGGTCAATGCGCAGGTTCTGTCCTGCGCTGTCCAGGCGGCCCAGATGGGGGGCACGGGACCGGAAGCGATCGAAGACTACTTTCGGCGTTTCTATAATCTTGTTTTTCGCAGAAATTACAAAGTGTAACGTGCTTTAGAGAAGAACTTTTGTCGGAAAAAACATGCAGAACACAGGGAAAAAGATTTGTGACCCATCGGCATACGTCACGAAACGAGGAAAGGCGTTTGTTGAAGTCGCAGCAATGAAAGAAGAAATCATAGAATGGACAAACAATGGCTATAGCATAATAGCAATATATCGAATGCTTATTGATCAAAAAATAATATCCCAGTGCGTATATAGAACATTTTTGAATGCGGTAAATAAAATGATTCCAGAAGTTAATAAAGTATTTGGCCAGGAAAAACAGAAGGCAAAGAAAAAAATAAATCCAAGTGAACATCCGGTGAATAAAAGTGAAAAAACCAAAGAGGTATTGAAGCATTCTTCATTCGATGAAGAACTTAAAGTTCCTCGCGGAACTAAAATCATCTAACGGAGAGGATTATGAAATACATTCATTGGCTTCAGCAAGGGAAAGGTGGCTGTGGAAAAACGTATGTCGCCTGGGTGCTGCATCAGTATTTCGAATTCAAGGGCAGGAATGTCGTCGCTCTCGACACGGACCCCGTGAATCACAGCTATGCGGCGTACAATGCGTTTAATGTGCAAATTCTACCCATGATGAAAGACATGGAAATCGTACATCGGGCTTACGATGAAATAGCTGAAATCGCCATGGGCATGCCGGATGAAAGCTGCATGGTCATCGATTCCGGAGCGTCCGCATTTTATCCTGCCTTGCTTTATTTGAAACAAACACAGGCACACGGTTTGTTGCGGGAAAACGACATCACGACGGTGTTCCATAGCGTCCTCAATGGGGGTGGTGCGTTGCAGGACACTGTTGATGGCCTGCAAGCGCTCGTAGACAATTTTGATGATATTCCTATCGTAGTTTGGTTGAACCACAAAGATGGCAAGGTCATGCTGGATGGAAAAGGATTCAATGACTTCCTTATTTATAAAAACAATTCTGATCGCTTTTCAGGGATTATCGATCTTCCTGATTACGGACATACGACATTCGGCAAAGATCTTGTTGATCTGCTGACACGCAAACAGACCTTTGAAGAGGCGCAGAGGTCGAATGCATCGATCATGGTGAAACACCGTCTGGGAAAATATTGGCAGGAAGTCCGTGATAAGTTGGATGACGCACTCCTGGGGTTGTCATGAACGATGAGTTTGCCATGAACAGCCAGGATGATTCCGAGGGCCAGGCCCAGCCGCTTTCTGACGGCATCGGTTTGAGTATTGACGCTCTGCGCCAGGAAATATCCAGGGTGCTGAATGTTAATTTGCCAAAAGATGACCCAATGCTCTTTGTTGGCGTAATCAATAATGCATTTTTAAATGAGTATGAAAAACTGCTCAAAAAGCATGATAAGTTGATTCAGGATTACATCGGAGAGCAGTCGAAGAAATACTTGAATCAGTTGTCGCAGGTGTCCGGTGATGTTTCAGGGATTGTTGATTCATTGAAAGACGCTTCAATTGAAAAATTCAGATATGAGTTTGCCGCATTTCATGACGGACTACGAAACATGCGGCATTCATTGTTTGTTTTAACTGCTGTCATGCTCATTTCTGCGGCGATCAACGTCGCAGTATTCGTCTATGGCGCAAAAATATCCTCGCACGAAATCGCAGTACTCTGTGGCGAGCGCTCCTTTATCCAGGAAAAACAACCTACTGCTCGAACGAAGTAAGCTGACAACGAGTGGCTTAGTCTCCGAAGAAGGATGTTGGGAGGTGCACGATGGGTGATACAAAATTTAAAAGCTACGTTCAAATCATCGAGAGCTATGTCACACAAGATACCTCTCCTCTTCTCATTGGTGAAATCAGATTCGCTAACGAGGCAAAAAGGAATCGTGTGAACTCCCTTCTTCAGGAAATGGCCATGAATCCGCCGAAGCCGAAAGGCGGTGGATGCGGGGGAGATTCCGGAAGCGGCGGGCAGGCGTAAAGCACGAACAAACGAATAAACGAAAAGTAAAAAGAACGAAAGAACGAAAAGTGAAGTTGGGTCAAGCAATGATTGATGATCGCCTGCTGCAAAACCTCGAACACGCCATGGGGCCAATAGCCATGGAAGCGCTCCGCGCTCCGGACGTGCTGGAGATCATGCTCAACCCGGACGGCCGCCTGTGGCTGGAGCGCTTCGGCTCGCCGATGTTCGAGGCCGGGCGCATGTCCCCCCAGCAGGGAAGGCAAATCCTCTCCCTGGTGGCCTCTGCTCTGGGCGTCACGATCACCCGGGCCACGCCCGTCGTGGAGGGCGAGTTCCCGGTCGATGGCAGCCGGATCGAGGGCACGGACGTGCCGCTCGCACCAGGTCCGTCTTTTTGCATTCGTAAAAAGCCCCACAAGATTTTTTCGCTCGATGAATACGTCGAGATGGGAATCATGGACGCCAAGTCCAAGGCGTTCCTCGAAGAGGCGATCCAGCAGAAGGCAAACATCCTTGTCGTCGGCGGAACCGGCTCCGGCAAAACCACCCTCGTCAACGGGCTCCTGGAGGCTTTGGGCAGGCTGTGCCCGGACGATCGGCTTCTGGTGATGGAAGACACCTGTGAAATCCAGGCTTCGAGCCAAAACGCTGTCTTTCTCCGGACCGCGCCGAGCTGGGACATGCAGGCCCTGACCAAGATCATCATGCGCTATCGGCCGGACAGGATCGTCCCTGGCGAGGTGCGCGACGGAGCAGCCCTTGATCTGCTGAAATCCTGGAACACCGGGCATCCAGGCGGATTGGCCACGTTGCATGCCAACAGCGCCACAGAAGCGTTGCGACGCCTCGAAAATCTGATCGCTGAGCGGACCCCATCTCCAATGCAATGGACCATCGGCAGTGCCGTGGACATCATTGTATACATTGAAAAAACCCCAAAAGGCAGGAGGGTGTCTGAGATCATATACGTGCATGGCTATGACGCAAAAAGCGAGTCGTATTCAACGGAATTCATTTTGGACAGGCGGCATTCCGATTCTGCCGCCCCATGGTATCAAAAATACATCATTGGAGAAGCGGCATGAAACACAGGATCGCTGTTGCGTTCTTCCTCGTCGTTCTGTTGGCCCTGACGTGTTCGGAAGCACTGGCATCGGGTGGTATCTCCGACTTCGACTCTCCAATGGAGAAGGTTGTCAATACCGTCACAGGTCCCTGGGGAAAATACGTATCCATCATTGGCATGGCCCTTGTCGGCGTCGTCTACATCTTCCGAAAGGATGATATCTCAGGCGTAGTGGCCATGCTTCTAAATATTGTCTTTGCAATATGCTTTATCGCATTTGCAACGAATATTGTCACAACGGTTTTTGGCTCAGGGTTCAGCGGGGCTGTGCTGTGAGAACAATCCCTGTTCGGCAGTCTCTCCACCGGCACAATCATGTCATGGGGGCGGAACGCGAACTGGTGCTTTGCATCAGCCTGTTTGCGTTCATCGTCGGTGTCGGCGGCATGAAGATCGCCAGCGCAGTGACCGCTCTTGGTTTCTATACAGCGGGGCTTCTGGTCGCTCGCCGGATGGCGAAAGCCGATCCCGCAATGCTTCGCGTCTGGCTGCGGCATATCAAACAGCAAACATTCTATCCGGCCAAGTCAGGCATCTGGAGGCGGTGATGCTTGATCTCCGAAAATTCCGGTCCCGGGAGCGGGGCTTGAGTGACCTTCTCCCGTATGCGGCCCTGATCGCGCCGGGAATCCTCATGTGCAAGGACGGAACCTTTCTGGCCGGATTCTGGGCTCAGGGGCACGACACAGCGTCCAGGACCGCTTCCGAACTGGAACAGGTTTCGGCGCATTTTAACAACGCGGCCAAAATCCTCGGCACCAACTGGATGCTGCATGTTGATGCGGTCCGGAGCAAATACCGCGCGTACTCCCCGCCTGAGGACAGCCACTTTCCCGACTCGATCACCCTTCGGATCGACGAGGAGCGCCGGAAATACTTCGGCGGCGACGTGTACCGCACACGTCTGGCTCTGGTGCTTTCGTATCGGCCAAACATCAGTGAGGCGAAGCTCTCCGCCGCCACGGTCAGCGGCGGGAAAAAAGTGGATGCCATGGAACGGGCTCTCGCCACGTTTCAGTCCACATTGCTTGAATTCGAGGACGCCTTGTCCAACGTCCTGCGGCTTACGCGCTTTGAGGACTATGTAGTAGAAGAAGAGCATGGCCCTGTGACCTACAGCGAACTGCTCTCCCACCTACAATGCTGCGTCAGCGGAGTCGAGCAGCCGGTACGCCTACCTTCCATCCCCATGTATCTGGACGCCCTGCTTGGCTCTGAGGATTTCACGGGAGGCCTCAGTCCATGGCTCGGTGATAAGCGGGTAGCGGTTGTGGCCATTGACGGGCTCCCCCAGGAGACCTGGCCCGTCATGCTCTCGGTCCTGGACGGTTTGCAGCTTGAGTACAGGTTTTCGACCAGGTTTATCTGCCTGGACCAATACGACGCGACAAAAGAAATCGATAACTATCGGAAAAGCTGGAAGCAAAAAGTCTACCGTTTTATCGACAAGATGTTCAACGCCAAAAATCCTCGTCCGAACCAAGACGCTGCGATTATGGTTCAAGACGCCGAGGAGGCGACCCTTGAAGTGCAGAGTGGCTTGGTCGGTGCGGGGTTCCTGACTTCCAACGTCGTCCTGATGAACGAGGATGGCGATGACTTGATGGATTGGGCGCGAGAGCTGCGGCGGACCTTTCTCACCATGGGGTTTGGGTGCCGCATCGAGCGGGTCAACGCCGTCGAAGCGTGGCTCGGCACGCACCCCGGCAACTGGTTCGCCAATGTGCGCCGTCCCATGGTGAACACCATGAATCTGGCGGACCTGTTGCCGCTTTCCAGCGTGTGGACAGGCGAGCGGTTCTGCCCCTCCCCCTTGTTCCCCCCTGGCTCGCCCGCGCTCATGGTGTGCACCACGGACGGGGCCACCCCGATCTGGGTCAACCTGCATGTCGGTGACATCGGCCATACCCTCATCCTCGGCCCCACCGGCTCCGGCAAATCAACGCTGCTTGCGCTGATCGCCGCCCAATTCCGCCGGTATCCAAACGCCCAGGTCTTCGCTTTTGACAAGGGGATGAGCCTCTTTCCGTTGTGCCTGGCCGTCGGCGGCACCCATCACGAGCTCGGCAAGGACACGAAGCTGGCCTTCGCGCCGCTCCAGCACATTGACGATCCTGAGGACAGGGTTTGGGCGGAAGGCTGGCTCGCCGACTTGCTGGAATTGCAGGGTCTTGTGGTCACACCGGCGCACCGGAATAGCATCCATGCCGCCATGGGGCTGCTTGCGGGCAACCCCAGGCAGATGCGTAGCATCTCTGACTTCGTGAATCTCGTACAGGATGGTTCGATCAAGGAAGCCCTCCAGCATTACACGCGGCACGGGGCCATGGGGCATCTCCTCGACGCCTCGTCGGACACCTTGGATATGAGTTCGTTTCTCGTGTTCGAGATCGAAGAACTCATGAACATGGGCGAGAAAAATCTTGTTCCCGTCCTTCTGTACATTTTCCGCCGGATAGAGCGTGCCCTCAAGGGGCAGCCGGCCATGATCCTGCTCGATGAAGCCTGGGTCATGCTCGGGCACAAGCTGTTCCGGTCCAAGGTTCGTGAATGGCTCAAAGTCATGCGCAAGGCCAACTGTGCCGTGGTCATGGCAACCCAAAGCCTTTCCGACGCCAAGCATTCCGAGATCATGGATGTCCTCGCGGAGTCGTGTCTGACGAAGGCATTCCTGGCCAACTATGCGGCCAGAGAATCAACCCAGGCCGAACTGTACAGCAACATGGGGCTCAATGACCGGCAAATTGGCATTGTCGCCAATGCACGGCCGAAGAGAGACTACCTGATCTGTACGCCAGAGGGGCAACGTTTAATCCAGCTTGCGATTCAGCCAGAGTCCCTGGCGTTTCTTGGTTCAAGCGACAAAGAAAGTATCGCCAGGATAAAGCAGCTTCATGAAACATACGGTACTGCGTGGCCGGAAAAATGGATCGAGGAGCGTGCGGCATGAAATCGAGATTTGCTTTTCTTGTTCTGACGGTCTTTTCGATCATTTTCTTTCAGTGCACCTGCGCAACATCTCAGGTTGTATATTGCACGAATTGCAGTGACTCGTTTACGCAACAGTTGCAGCAGGTTACAAACATTCAGCAGCTCGGTCAGTTGTATGAACAGGTTGCGCAAGCTCTCCAGCAGACGCAACAGCAAATCCAGATGGTGCAAACTGGATTTCAGCAACTTGAAAATATGGTGCAAAATACCAAGGCATTGCCTCAATCCTTGATTGGGCAAGCGGAAGGTATTTTCGGGAAAATATCTTCACTGTCGCAGCAGTTGAAGACAAATAATGGTGACATCTCGGCGTTGAGCCAACTTTTCAAGCAGATATATCCGACGCAAGATCAGATAGCATCCGTTATGAGCCAATGGAAAACGACGGGTGATTCCAGCGCAATGAAGACACAGAGCGCGACGGTAGATCAAGCCACCACGGATGCAGCGAAGGCGGCCTTCGAAGCATCTGGATCGAGCATCAGTGACATTCAGCAGAATGCATCCGCTTTGGATCAGCAAATCGGGAAACTGCTCCAGACGCCGGAAGGTCAGATGCAGGCCATCCAGGCCGGGAACCAGCTCGTAGCTATGCAGCTCGGGGAAGCCCAGAAGCTAAGGCAGTTGATGTCGGTTTATGTTCAGGTTCAGGCACAGAAAGCCATGGAAGAGAAGTACAACGCCAAGCTTGGGAAAGAAGGGGCCACGGAAATGTTTAAAACGGATGCGCTGGATACTGTTATCAACAGCACCCAACACGATCCGTCGAGTTGGTGAGAAACATTATGTTAGAAGCCATTCTTTTTTCGGATTCTTTTTTGCTCATTTATGACTTCTTGTGCCTTTTTCTTGTCACCGGATTTCAGTGCTTTTATTCCCTCATGATCGAGTTTCCGCATGCGTTCTTCAAGACCACCAGGGCGCGCAGAAATTATAATCGACTTGTAGAGAGAAATATCACCAAAAGAGCCCGGCCTTCTGTCGACTGTATAGTCAAGTGCAGGTGTATTTTCATTTATACACATATAATTTTTGCATTGCTTTGCCTCTTCAACTGCTTCGGGAAATCTCTTTTTAAAATAATCAACATTATCCCACGGCGCATCACACATCTTACGAATGGTGTCGCCTTCATCCTTCCGAGGGTGCTCGTCAAAGGCGTTAGCTAGCCCGGGAAAAATCGAAATGAATACACAAATAAACACAAAACATACAGTGTGCATTCTATACATGGTGTTAGCTCTCCTTTTTCTATTTATTGTTTGGAACCCAAGTGACGCATCCGCCCAAAGTACCGACGTGTTGACAGGTATTGTAACAAAAGTCCAATCACTTGCAGAAAAGTGGAATGATACGCTTCAAAAAGCTGCGTACCATCTATTTGGGCTATGCCTCACTCTAACAATTGTCATGTTTGGTGTCAAGGCTGCTTTGAATAGAACTAGCATTCCTGAGATAGCTGGGCAATTCGTTATTGCGATGATATTTTGTTGTCTTGTTGCTGCCGTCATCCATAATTACATCCCTTGGACAAAAACTGTCATCGACGGAATGACTAAACTTGCAAGTTCAGCAGGCGCAACTTCGTATGACACAGGTGATCCGTTAAAGGTTGGCCTTGATATCATAAAGGCATTATGTGACGTAATTCTTAAGAAGATAGATGGAGGATCGTGGGATAATGGGTACAATATAGGAGACATTCTTCTTCTTGGTATTTGTGCGATTATTATTTTGATCGTTTTTGCATTATTAACGGCACAGATTATCCTGATAAAATGTGAATCATATATCGCAGTTAACGCAGCAATAGTTCTTCTTGGCCTTGGTGGTGCCGATTTTCTGAAAGAATATGCCATTAATGTGATGCGATATGTGTTGTCTGTTGCAGTAAAACTATATGTCATGCAGCTCGTAATGAGTCTTGGCCTCCAGCTTTTCGACGAGCTAGTGAAGCAAGTCCAATCTGCGAATCAACCCGGACTTGCTGAAGCCTTCATCTACATCGCCACAGCAATCGTAATCTACGTAATTGCCAAGTCGGTACCCGACATGGTCGCGGGGATTGTGAACGGTTCCCATTCCACCTCCGGAGCTTCTCTCAGCGCCGCCGCAGCCGGATTCATGGGGGCTGCGGTCGGCGGTGCGGTCGGTGCGGTCGCCGGTGGGGCCGGGGCGGCCCTGGCTGGCGCGCGCGGCATCGATTCGCTCCGCAAGGCCACGCAGATCGCCGGCATGGAGGGCAAAAGCGGCCTCGGCAAAGCCGCTTCTACCGTGGGCACACTTTATAACGCCAACAAACAGGCGCGATTCGAGCGAGGGAAGGCGAGCCACAGTTCGCGACTCCATGAAAGCATGCGCGCCAGGCACGCAGCCGCCAATATGAGCCAGGGGGACGATGGCTCAGGCGGCGGCGAAGGGCAGTCTTGATGTGAACAAAAGTTTGAAAAACAGAAAACACGAAAGAACGAAAAGACGAACTAATAACCGGGCACCCGGCAACCTCTTTCCTTGGAGTCGTCATGCGCATCAATGAAGTTTCCCTCGCAGGCCGCCTCGGCCAGGACCCGCGAATTGCCTATCTCCCCTCCGGCATTCCTGCCGTGGATTTCTCGCTGGCCACGGACGAGTCGTACAAGGATCGCGACGGCAACAAAGTGGCGCGGGCTGAGTGGCATCGGGTCAAGCTCTTCGGCTCTTCGGCCGAGTTTGCCGGCAAGTACCTCTCGAAGGGGCAGCAAGTCTTCGTGCGTGGCCATCTCCGTACCCGCTCCTGGGAAGACGACCAGGGGCAGCGGCGGTTCATGACGGAGGTCGTTGTTTCCGGCCCCCGTGACTTCATTCAGCCCATCGAATGGCGCGAGCCGGGACAGTCCCCACAGCCCGGCAGTGACCCTATGTCCGCCTCCCAGGGTGAGGAGCCGCTGGACGGCGACGTGCCGTTTTAGTTGGTCGGACGCTGTGAAAGGAGAATAGCGAAATGTTTCAGAAACCAAAACCCAAGACCGACTCCCCCTCACTAGGCCGGAGCGCTGACGCCTCCCCCTATACTTCCGGCCGCGAGGAATGGCTTGAGCGCTATGGCAGCTACATTCAACGCGCCAGCCAGTGGCGTATGGCCGCGTTTCTGAGCCTTGCCCTTGGCGTGATCTCCATATCAGGCAACATCATCCAGGCAACAACCAGCAAAATAGTTCCTTATGTGGTGGAAGTGGATAAGCTTGGTCATGTTTCTGCCATCAATCGCGCGGATGAGGCGACGGCAACGCCGCTACGCGTGATCCAATCCGAGCTTGCGAATTTCGTTGTCCTGTGGAGGACAGTAACACCAGACTTGGACCTCCAAAAAAAGAACGTCAATCGCCTGTCGTTCTATGTCTCAGGCTCGGCGCGTGGGCAGATACAGCAATGGTATTCAACCAACAATCCTTTCGAACGGGCAAAAGATAAAATAGTTCAAATCGAGGTAAAAAGCCTTCCTATGAAAGTGAGCGTGGATTCCTGGCGCGTCGAATGGACGGAAAACACACGCAACCATTCCGGCGTCCTCATGGCCAGCGAATCCTATCAGGCCACGCTCACTGTTCGCTTTGTTCCGCCTACGAATGACGAACAAATCATGAAAAACCCGGGCGGGATTTATGTGACGGCCCTGTCCTCAAGCTCTGTGATGGAACCGCAAAAATAAGGGATTGCTGCCATGTCGAAACTGGTGATGCTGATCGTTTGTTTGCTTCTGCTGACGCCATCCACGGTTTGCCTGGCGCAGTCCACACCCGCGCAGCAGGTGGATGCCGCGACACAGGCCCAGGAACACAAGGACGGGTTGGTGCGCCGGCCGGGTATGCCAAGACCTGTCGCGGAGCCCCTTCGGCCGGCGGACTATTTGAGTCCGGACATCCCTTTGGGTCCCAAGGAACGGCAGGCGGTCAAAATGGCCCAGGATTGGGATCATAGCTCTCCCGGCCCCATCCAAGCCGGCGGGAAGCTGATGTTTTCCTACGGTGCCGGCATTCCGACCGTAGTCAGCGCTCCCAATCAGATCTCCGACATCGAGCTCCAGGCGGGCGAGTCGGTCAATGAAGTGGTGCTTGGCGACTCCGCTCGATGGGTCTGCGATATCATCAAGGGCGGGCAGACACCGCATATCGTCATCAAACCCCTTGATGCGGGCCTTTCCACGAGCGCGGTCATTACCACGGACAGGCGGGCGTACTTCGTCAACCTCGTCAGCCAGCGGTCGGGGCACACGCCGCATGTCGCATTCCTCTATCCGGAAACGATGCGGCTCCAAGCCCAAAAGAAAGCCGAGGCGGACGCCAAGGAAAAGACCTGGAGGACGGCTGACGCTGGCGGGGAGCCCAAGGATCTCAGTCAGCTGAATTTTGCCTATGAAATCAAGGGTGATGCGGCCTGGAAGCCGCTTCAGGTGTTCGACGACGGGAAGCAGATGTTCCTGCGGCTGCCGCCCGTGGTCCAGTCCGGCGATGCACCAGTCTTGCTTGCCCGCAATGGCGGGCAAGATACCATGGTGAATTTTCGCATGAAGAACCTGACCATGGTCGTGGATGGTGTGTTTCCGGAAACCTATTTGCTCTCCGGCGTCGGCTCTAAGCAAGAGCGCGTGACCATTCGCAAGGCGAAGTGAGTTTGGCATGTCGTCGAAAACATCAAAACGCGATCCCGTTGAGGGACCCGCGCATGAGAGAATCGGAAGGTGGCCATTGTACGCCGGCTTACTTGCGGCTTGCGTGGCCGGCGCGATTTTAATTTACAGTATCCATTCGGACGACCAGAAACGTCGTACAGGAACGAACCAGGCGACAGAGGTCACAGGCGACACGCGGCCGTTGATTGCGGATAGCGGCAAGATGAGCGGCTTCACGGGGCAGCCCAAGTTGCCACCTGGAGCGGACCCCAAGCCGCAACCGACCCCCCAGCCGCAGCCCCAGCCGCAGCTCAATATCAAAGTTGAGCAGGATGGGGTGTCGCAGGAATTGCGGCGGGAACGCGAGGAATTGCGGCGATACAGGCATCAGGCGGCCATGACGGCGCTGACGTCGGGGCTCGTGGCCCGCAAGGGCAAGACTGAGGACCAGGCCCCCGGCAAAGGCGGCTCGCAGGCGAGCCAAGCGGTATCGCGTGAGTCGCAGTCCCAGCGGCCTCGGGAAATCATGGATGTCCTCAGCCGGCAGCGCCGGGACGGTGACTATGATCCTGCCGCCGACAAGGACAAGGAGGAGTTTTTCAACCGGGCCAAGGCTTCGGACAAGTGGGTATCACCCAATACTCGGGTGGCCGGGCATCCTTATGAGGTCAAGACGGGCTCCGTGATCCCAGCCGTGATGATCGCGGGCATCAACTCCGACCTCCCTGGCCAGATTATCGCCCAGGTGGCTCAAAACGTCTACGACTCGGCCGAAGGCCGCAGCCTGCTCATTCCCCAAGGCTCCAAACTGTACGGCATCTATGACTCCCGGGTCATCTACGGACAGTCCCGGGTGCTCGTGGCTTGGCAACGGATCATCTTCCCGGATGGGTCGAGCATCACGTTGGAGTCCATGCCGGGCACGGACAGTGCGGGATACAGTGGATTCACTGACGAAGTGAATAACCACTATTTTCGGATTTTCGGCCAAGCCATCCTCATGTCCCTCATTACGGGGGGAACGTCATGGTCGATAGACACTGTGACGCCGACAAGCAGCTCCAATACTCCGACATTCCAGCAGCAGATGTCCTCGGCACTTGCAACACAGCTCGGGCAAGCGACATCGCAAATGCTTTCCAAGAATATGAACATCAAGCCGACTTTGGAGATTCGTCCGGGATACAGGTTCAATGTCGTCGTCACGAAAGATTTGGTGTTCAAGGAGGCGTACAGCGATGCCCGCTAATGCGCATAGAATCTTTTGTAAATACCTACCGACATCCATGACGGTTTTCCCCGTTTTGCTGCTCTTGTTGTTGTCCGTGCTGCTTATGTCGTTGTCCCTAGGATTACTGTTCGATCTCCGATTGAATCTCACGCCATCCATGCCTGTCGGCATCTACAGAATGGCGGCCTCCGTAGAAGCGGATTTTAGCCGGGGGGATTTCGTGTCGATCCAGCTTGCCGGGCCATTTGCCGCGCTGGCGTTGGAGCGCGGCTACCTGTGCGGCAGCGAATGCCTGGTGAAAACACTGGTCGGCTTGCCCGGCGACAGGGTTGACGTCGGCAAGGATGGTATCCGCGTCAATGGGATGCTGCTCCCGGAAAGCAGAATCCGCACCATGGACAGCCACCATCGGCCCATGCCGGCGAGCCAGTTGTCCTCCGGACAAATTCCGACCGGCATGGCCCTGGTGATGTCGCACGCGCATCCAGGAGGTTTCGACGGCCGGTATTTCGGCTTGGTGCCCCTTACGTCCATGCGGAAAGTCCACCTCGTTTGGGCGGCTGGGGGTGGCGCATGAGCGGGACCGCAGCCTATGGCCTGTCAAGCGCGCAGCGCAAGCGCGGCTTGAACTGGTGGTATCTGCCGGTAGCGTTTCTCTCCGCCCTGGCGGGCATGGTTCTGGCCACGCAGCACGTGGCGGCGATCTTCGGGTACCAGGCCGCCCTCGGTTCGCCCTGGTTCATGGTGTTTGATCGCCCCTGGTATGCTCCCTGGAAAGTCTTTGAGTGGCATGCGTTCGCTGCGCAGTACCCGGAAACGGAACGGGCGGAATTCCTCGGCATGGCGCTGTTCCTGGCGATGCAGTTCATCATTTTGGGCGCGGTGTTCGTGTCGCGCAAACCTCGGGGGATAAGCGACCTCCATGGCTCCGCGCATTGGGCAGGCGAAGGGGAAATCGAAGACGCGGGGCTGTTCAATGGCCGTGGTGTGTACATCGGCGGCTGGATCAAGCGCCACGGCGTCGCCGAAGGCATACGGCGTCTCTTTAAAGGGCTTCCCTACCATGCCCACAAGTATCTACGCCACGGTGGACCCGAACACATTCTTATGTACGCCCCGACCCGCTCCGGTAAAGGCGTGGGCGTGATCCTCCCCACATTGTTGTCCTGGCTTGGATCGGTGGTGGTCCTGGACATCAAAGGAGAGAACTGGGCGATCTCCGCAGGATGGCGCAAGTCGCAAGGCCATCGCGTCATGCGCTTCGATCCTGCGGATGCCAGCGGAACAGGCTCATGCTTCAATCCCCTGGAAGAAGTGCGTCTGGATTCGCTCAATGCGATACGCGACATCCAAAATATTGCGATGATGATCATGGACCCCGAGGGTAAAGGGCTTCAGGACTATTGGGCGAAAGCCGGCTTTGCATTTATCGGCGGCGCACTCATGCACTGCATGATCATGACTCGCGCTACGCAGAAACGAAATGCCAATCTTAATGATCTTTGCAAGATGCTGGCTGATCCCAATAGAGATGTTATGGCGGTGCTCGATGAAATGTTGGAGACGGATCACGCTTCCATGGTCAAGGATGGCGGCGAATTTGTTCATGAGTTCATCGCCGGTGCCGCACGCGAGATGAAGAATAAAAGCGATAATGAGCGATCCGGCGTGCTGGGCATGGCGACGTCCAACCTAGCGCTTTACCGCGACCCCATTGTTGCGATGAATATCGAGAAGTCAGACTTCCGAGTTGTTGATCTCCTGCATCACGACGATCCAGTGAGTCTGTATCTGGTTGTCGGTGTGGACGACATCAACCGCGTGAAGCCACTGTTGCGTCTGATGCTCAACCTTTTCATCAATGGCTTGTGCGGGCGGATGGAATTTGAGAACGGCGCCCAGAAAAAAACACAACGCCGGTTGCTGATGCTTCTCGATGAATTTCCGTCCATTGGGAAAATGGAAATAGTGGACAAGTCGATTGCCTTTGCCGCTGGATACGGCATTAGCTATCTGCTGATAATTCAAAACATTGAGCAATTAAATAAGGAATACGGCAAGGACAATGGTATTAAAGGCAACTGTCACACCAGGATAGCATACGCTCCGAATACATTGGATACGGCCAAAGAACTTTCCGAAATGACGGGCAAGACCACCGTTGTCGAGCATAAAGCTTCGCTGTCCGGCTCCAGGAGCGGCTTTTTGCGCAATACCTCGGTGAGCGTGTCCGAGACGGCCAGGCCGTTGCTCACACCGGATGAGTGCATGCGCCTTCCGGGCATCCAGGAAGGCAAGGATCGCAAGGCGAAAAAGCCCGGCGACATGCTCATCTTTGTAGCCGGGCGTTCGCCGGTCTACGGCCGGCAAATCCTCTGGTTCAAGGACCCTGTGTTTCTGGAGCGGGGAAAGATCGCTCCTCCCGCACAGTCCGATTCTCTGTGTCCGCAGAGAGGGACGACCATGGCCACTCCAAAGTCCGTGACAAAAGAGTCCGGATCGGAGGGGGATTGTCCCCCCTCTACTTATGCGGAGTTTGTCAAGGCGCGGGAGCGAGGAGGGAATTGAGGCGAATGGAGTCTTCCGGGCGGCATCCGGCCCCATGCCGTCCGAAGAGAGTTTTCAAGGGGCTGTCAGCCTTCAGGGAGTGCAGCGATGACGACGAAACAGGAAGGGGTGGATCGGGAATACCTGCTTGCGGCGGCGCGTGCGGTCCAGTCTCAGGCAGTCGACAACCCCTCCATCGGGATTCCGGTGGACCCTGATGTGGCCGAGTTCATGGGGGCGTTCGAGGAAACGGCCATCGGGCTCGATGATCTGGACGAACTTCAAGAGGGTGTGGAGGGCGGTCATGGCGCATAACGACCGCAAACCCTACTACGAGGAATTTGCGGAACAGCTCATCGAAGACCTCAAAAAGGGCGTGGCCCCGTGGCAAAAGCCCTGGGGTCCCGGCGAGCTGCATCCCCCGTTAAATCCCGTCTCGGGTACGGTCTACAGCGGCATCAACCGGGTGATGCTTTCGCGCAAAGGGTATGAAGACCCGCGCTGGATGTCGCTGAAGCAGGCCAACTCCCTGGATTGCCGGGTCCGGAAGGGCGAAAAAGCCCAGACCATCGTCTACTGGCAGTTTTCCAAGGAAGAACCGGTTCGCGATGATTCTGGAAAGCCCGTCTTGGATGGTGAGGGCAACCAGGTCATGGAAAAGGTGGAGTTGGCTCGTCCCTTCGTGCGCTTCTCCTCCGTTTTCCACGCCAGCCAGTTGGAAGGGAATATTCCGCCTTTGGACCCGACCGTGACCGGGCGGGCCTGGGACCCGAATCAAAAGGCGGAGGCCATCCTCGAGAACTCCGGTGCGGTCATCAAGCACAACCAGCGTGACCGGGCGTTTTACAGCTCGCGCACGGACGAAATCAGTCTCCCTCCCCAGGACCATTTCGCCTCGGCCGATGGCTATTACGCCACGGCGCTGCACGAGCTCGGCCATTGGACCGGCCATCCCTCACGGCTGGACAGGGAATTCGGGCCATTCGGCTCCGAAGTCTACGCCAGGGAGGAACTACGGGCGGAAATCGCCTCCTGGATGCTCGGCCAGGATTTGGGCACTGGCCATGATCCCGGCCAGCATCTGTCCTATGTGGATTCGTGGATATCCGTCCTCGAAAAGGACCCCTATGAGATCGTCCGCGCCTGTCGCGACGCGGAAAAAATCAAGCAGCACGTGCTCAATATGGATCAGAAGCAGGAAATTGGCCAAGAAGTTGCCGCCCCCTCCAGGGAGCAGGACAGGGAGGCCCTTGAGGCCCGTGTTTCAGCTTGGCACGAAAGTGATACCAACCAGACCCTCCAGGAATTCCTGGGGCTAAACGATGCCGCGTTTGCGGCCTTTGCTCGCGGCGAGGACGTGCCCGGCGTCCGCCAGGAAGCCGGGGCCGCTCCCCAGGAAGCCGCCAAGGGACCGGCTCCCCAAAAAATCTTCCTGGATGTGCCTTATAGCGAAAAGGATCGGGCCAAAGCAGCAGGGGCCAGATGGGATGGCAAAGCCAAGCTCTGGTACGCACCCGAAGGCGCGGACCTGGCCAAGCTGCAAGCTTGGCGCACGGCACGGGCTCCGGAGTCTGTCCGGACCATGGACCCCCGGCAAGAGTTCGCGGAAGCGCTTCGTGTGGCCGGGCTCGACCTGGGCGGACAACCACCCGTCATGGACGGCAAAATCCATCGCGTGCCTGTGGCTGGAAGGCCCAATGCGGTGGATGGCGCGTACCAGGGGTTTCTCGACGGCCATCCCGCAGGGTGGTTTCAGAATTACGTGACTGGCGAGAAGGCCAACTGGAAAGCCACGGGCCACACCCTAACCGAGGCCCAGAAAGCCGCGCTGCAAGCGGAGGCCGCCGAACGAAGCCGGCTCCGTGCCGAGGCTTTGCGCGCCGAACAGGACCGCGTTGCGCGGGAATGTGCGCAAGCGCTTTCCGAGCGGCAGCCCGCATCGGGCGAACATCCGTATCTGGTCAAAAAGGGCATCCCTTCGCTGGGGATCAAGGAATCCCGAGACGGGCAAATACTGCTCGTGCCGCTCTACAATGCTGCCGGCGAGCTCCGCAATGTCCAGGAAATCACCCCGGACGGTGGAAAACGCTTCCAGGCCGGCGGGGAGAAGAAAGGATGTTTCTGCCTGCTCGATCCGGAGAAACGGTTGGGGCAAGGCGAAATCCTTCTCGCCGAGGGCTACGCGACAGGAGTCAGCGTGCACATGGCCACGGACAAGCCGGTGGCCGTGGCCTTCGACGCGGGGAACCTCCAGGAAGTGGCCAAGGCCCTGCGCGAGCAATTCCCTGACGCCAAGATCGTGATTTGCGCCGACAACGACCATGCCCGGGAACATGGCAACATCGGCGTCGAGAAGGCCAAACAGGCGGCCCAGGCTGTTGGCGGCTCTGTGATCGTGCCGGCCTTCGACAAAAAGGATCTGGCCGCCGGTTGCACGGATTGGAACGATCTGCACTCCAGCCGGGGCATCAAGGAAGTGGCCAACCAGGTGGGCAAGGGACTGGCCCGAGAGAAAGCCCAGGGGATGGTGAGATGATGCGGGCATTTGCCTGCATCGCCTGCGTCCTGCTGGCAAGCACCCAGGTCCTGGCCGGTGGCCAGGACCTGGGTGGCCTCTTCGACGCGGCTTGCGCGCACTATGAGGTGCCCAAGCCCCTGGCTTTGGCCATAGCCGACCAGGAGTCGAGCATGCGGCCGTGGGCTCTCAACGTCGAGGGACGCACCGTTCCCTGCACCACAAAGGCACAGGCGTTGGCTATGGGCCGTCAGGCATTGGCAACCGGCTTGTCCTTCGATGTCGGGGTCATGCAGATAAACTCCTGGTGGATCAGGCGTCTCAACCTGCCCCTGGAGGTCCTGCTCGAACCCGAAGGGAACATCCGTGCCGGCGCATGGATTCTTTCGCAAGAGATTAAGCGTCACGGTCTGAATTGGCAGGCCGTGGCTTCCTACCATACCCCCCTGGCCCGAAATCCCGAACGCGGGCGCGCGTATGCCGCCCGTGTGCTCACTCGATTACAGGATAGCGCCTTGGCAGAGGCGCTTGCGGTGCCAGGGGGGGCAGGAATGGTCTTTGCCGCATCTTCCCGGCCCTCACAGGGGCATACGGTCGTCTCCACGTCCACGCCAGCTTCCATTCTCGTGAAGCGTTTTCGCGTCGTCGCAGAAAATACGGAAAGGATCATCCGATGAGAAGTAAACTGACGACAGCCGCAATGTTGTTGTTCGTAGCGGCGTTGTACGGCTGCGCCTTGCACGGCCACCGGACAGGGGCCGGTGCGGCCTATGATGGCGTCAGCTCCGACTACCCTGGCGATGCCCAGGCCCTGGCCGCTACAGCCGCCGAGGAGATGGCGAATCGCTATCCGCCGGGCCGGACAACCTTGGCCCTGGATAAAACGGCATCCACGTTCGGGCAGGATTTGGAAATCGCTTTGCGGGAACGGGGATTTTCCGTCGCCGCTCCGGACTCTCCTGGGGTCCAGGTCGCCTATACCCTCGATGTCATCCGTGATGAAGCTCCCCCAACCTGCTACCTTCGTGTCCGGACCTCCGATGGCGTCGTCTTTGGGACGCTGCGCCCGCTAACGGGCGAACCCCGGCGGCCCGTCGGAAAAGCCTCCTCCGAGGATGCTTCCGCAGTCGCAACGTCAACGTCTCCCCCGGAATCCTATCAGCTCAAGGATGCTGCCGCTGCTGCGGCTGCGCCTGCCTCTCGGTCGGTGATGCCGGCCGTGATGCCGGCCAAGCTGGAGCGCAGAGGGGCCGCTTCAAATGAGCGCGCTGGCATTCCGGTGCGCGTCAAAAGCACGGCTGCCAAGATCGCCAAGCGCAACAAAGTGCCTGTGGAGGAGTTCTGTCGCCTCAACAATGTGGCTCCGGACACGGTCATCCCCGCCGGAAGGCGGGTGCTGCTCCATGAATCCCATGAGCCTGCGGTCGCGCTCACGCCTTTGCCCGAGCCGGCCCGGGTCAGCTCGCCTTCTGAAATTCGTCATCCCAAGTTCACGCCGATCCGAACCACGGCCGCGGACACGCCAACGTCGGCAACGATTCAGCCGGCTGTTGCGGTCAAGCCGGTGGAAATTCCTCCCGCCTCTGTGAAGGCTTCCGATCCACTTCCGCCAGCTTCCGTGCCTCCGGCCGCGCCTTCTCCTGTGTCCAGGCTGCTTTCGGAAAATGCGGCTCCCGTTAAGCCCTCCGTCAATCCGCCTGCGACAGCTCAGACGGCCCCGACAGCTCCGGCGACTGTGGCACCTGCGCAGCCGGCCCCGGCACCCTCCGGACCGGCCCCGACAGCGACTCCAGCCGCAGCGCCGCAGGCCTCAAACCCGGTCCCGGCAGTTCCGCCGGCGCAGACGCCGGCGAGCCCTCCGCCACCGCCGCCAGCTCCTCCCGCGCCACACTGGAAGATCACTCCAGGGAGCCTGCATTCCCAACTCCAGGCGTGGACGGCCACCGCCCAATATCAGCTGATCTGGAAAGCCTCGCACGACTATCAGTTGGAGGCCCAGGCCGATTTTCAAGGGGATTTCGTATCGGCCATCAAGGGCCTTTTCGCGGGGTTGCAGCATGGTGGCCACGCGCTGCGCGTCACGGTCTACACGACCAATAACGTCATCGAAGTCGCGGAGGATTAGATGTTCAGGTCGTTCTTTCATGTTTTCAATCGATCGTTTTTTCTTCTTTTCGTCCTTTTTGTCGGCGTTGCCGGTTGTGCCAGGAAAAATCCGCAACTGGACGTCGTTGAACGCCAGGGAGAGCAATTCCGGGAGCAGAGCCGATCCCGAAGCGTGGAGGTGGTGGACGCCCCGTATCTGGGGGCGAAAGCCACGCCGCTGAATGCCACGCTGACGAACCCTACCCTCAACCGCAAAGTGGTCCTGCGTCGCAAGGGCACGCTGGCCAGCATCGCGACTGCCATCAGCGAATTGACGACGCTGCCTGTCCAGGTCGCCGCCGAGTCGGACACCAAGAAACCGTCCCTGGCATCTGGAGCTTCTGATCGCGGGCATCTCCCCCCGAGCCAGCAGACGCCTACCGCTACGCCCCCCGGACAGGGGCAGAATCAGGGGGGGCAAGGAATCAACCTGGAACTGGAGGCTCTGCTGCAAGGCAAGGGGGGCCTAAGCGGCCTTTCCACCTCCGCTTCCGCTCCCCTTAGCGACGGACGGATTCTCAATGTTTCCTATGAAGGCACTTTGCGTGGCCTGCTTGACCACGTCTCCATGCTGTCGGGGTACGGGTGGGATTTTAACGAAAAGAACAGCACAATTACGTTTGCACATTTGCTTGTGCGCACGTTCACCATCATGGGTGCTCCAGGGAAAGTCAGCTATGAAAATAAGCTGACGAATAAATCCAAAGAGAATGCTTCGACAGGTACGTCAAGTTCTTTGGTAGGACAGCCTGTTGTTCGAGAGGACACCAGCTCACAGACAGCGCAGGTGTCCAGTACGAATCTTACATTCGATATCTGGGCAGATACGGAAAAAGCCGTGAAGGCGCTTCTCAGTCCTGAAGGGGTGGTCGTCAGCAATCAGTCGGCCGGAACACTCACTGTGCGGGATACTCCGGAAGCCGTCCGGCGTGTCAGCACTTATGTGGATGACATCAACGCACGCCTGTCCAGGCAAGTCGCGCTCAATGTCCAGGTCTATGCGCTCAATATCACCGACAATGCGGAAGCAGGCATAAACCTGGAAGCAATCTTCAAGGACTCCAATCTTACACTCGCAGCGGGCAGTTTGAGCGATATCGGTGCAATCAATACCGCTACGGCGACGGTACTCACGGGACAACTCAAAGATTCCGCCGGGATCACAAAAGCGCTTGGCCAGTGGGGCAAGGCTTCGCAAGTCACGTCTGCTGGCGGGTTAGTGATGAGTGGCCAGCCTGTGCCGGTCATGGCGGTGCAACGCCATGGGTATTTGGCCGGTATCGGAAAAAGTACCACGGATTACAGCCAGACCACAGAAATGACGCCGGGCGAGGTGACAACCGGTTTTGCGATGACGGTTATACCGTACATTTTGGATCAACGTCGAGTTGTCTTACAGTATAATCTCAATCTTTCATCTCTTGATGAAATGAAAGAAATTACAAATTCCGATGTCACAATCCAACTTCCCCAGGTATCCACACAGGCATTTGCCCAACGGTCAGCCATGAGGCTCGGACAAACGCTTGTTTTGTGTGGCTTTGAGAAGGAGACTCACAACAACAAAAAGACCTTGGGAGTGATAAGCGCCTCAAGTGCTGCTGACTACGGACGCACGTTGTTGGTCATTACGATCAAGATCGAATCAGCCGACGTCTGATTGGTGGCTGCTATGCGACACATCACCATCAATAGTCGCCAATGGGCCGTTGGCCTCCAGTGGTTTTCGGTCAAGGCCAAGGACCCGACACCGACAACAAGCATGCTGCGGCGTGAGGCGGAAAAGTTCGACAACACCTTCGACATGGTCGCGTTCCGCCAGCGCCAATACGGATTCGCCAGTAGTGGAGGCGTGGTGCGCGAATGGCTGCGCGTGCGTGCCCTGGCCGCCGCCGTGCGCATACCGTCACCGTCGTTTTTGGGGCTTTTTTGCCTCGCGGATGGCGCAGGTGAATTTTGGTGGGTCTTCGCGTCGGCCGAGTCGAACATCGTGGGCATGGGCGACAAGGTGTTCGAGCTTCGCGAGGATGCCGAAGAGTGGATTCAGTCATTGCGGGGGCTGCGGAAGGGATTCGGCGAAACGGTCATATGCGAAACGGTTGACGAGAGCGTGCGTTGGCTGACGCCCCTTGTCAGCGTCTCTCCGCTTTCCTGGCTGCGTAGCCACAACGGGTCCTTGCAGCCCCTTCGGCCCGTGCCGGGGCAGCGACGCAAGCTGGCCATGGCCGGCGGCCTCCTCGTTTTGTTCCTTGGCGGCGGAATCGCGACCAAAATGTTCCTGGCGCATCAGGCGGGCAGGCGCGCCGTAGAAGCGGCCCGGATCGCCATGGTCAACAAGGAGCAGCGCCGCAGGGAATTGCTCCTGCACCCGGAAAATCACTTTGCCCGGCCGTGGTTGACCGCACCGGCCGTCCAGGAATTCGTTGCCTGCGGCATCAAAAGCCTGCTCGCCGTCCCGATCGTCTCCGCCGGATGGGCTCTGGAGAGGGTCGTCTTCGACGGCCAAGCCCTTGTCGTGACCTGGGGGTACAGGTCCGGAGCCGACTATGTGCACCTCCCCCCTCTGGCCCGGCTCGAAAGCCCTCAAAAAGCGGTCTCACGGTCCGGACTCTCCGTGCCCCGGTGGCAAGACCCGCCCACCGTGCTTCTCTCGCGGGAAGAAAGCACGCGACTTTTGTACCAAGGGACACAGATTTTAGGGGCCAAGCTCAAATTGGTTTACGCCAGTCCGGAAAAAAAACGCGTCGAGGACATTGAGATCACGTCCCCATGGATGCGCGGACAGTGGGAATTGGCTGATCTGCCGCCTGCGATGTTGCAAGACGCTGCCTTACCCGATCTTTTCACAAAGATTCCCGGGCTCATAATCGAGGCTATCGCCCTGGATAAAAACATCTGGATCATCAAAGGGAGCGTCTATGTTGCAGCTCAATAAGAGAGTCCTCTGGATATCGGGGATTGCGGCTGCCAGCCTGACCCTGGTGCTTTGTGGCGTCTGGGTGGTTCAAGGATGGCAGGAAGCCCAACGTCCGCCAGCGCCAACGCCTGCGGCTAAATCGCCATCCCCCAAAAAACAGGCGGCACCCGCCGCGACGGCGGCACAATCCACTTCCTCCGTGTCGAGCGCGAAGCCGCTTCCCGTAGCTCAACTTCCCGTGGCCCAGCCCGCAACGGCGGGGATCGAGGCCACCGTGCCGCAGTCCGGAAAACTGGAGCGCATGACCGAACTGCGGGCCAACCTCGAGGAGGTCAAGCTCCAGGTCGCGATCGAGCAGGAGAAGGAAAAACTCGCGCCGAAACAGCCGGTGGCGGCAAAGCCCCCGGTTTCTCTGGTCCCCCCTGCCGCCTCTTTGCCGGAGCCCCCCAAGGAAAAACCGAAATTCCTCTCACCGGTCGTGCTGTCCGTGCAAGGCGTGGATGGGCACGCCAGCGCCACGGTGCGATCCGCTGCGGGGGAATTAGTGACGGTGCGCCCTGGCGACAAACTCAGCGGCGGCGTTGTCGCCTCCGTTAGTCGGGATGGTATCCGTGTGAAACGTGGCAACAGCACCACGACGATTACGTTTGAATAGCAGGTGACAATATGAATACGGAATCGGTCAGTATCATCGACAATGTGCCGGAAGATTTGCGTGGTCGTGTCGCCCTCGTCGATGGAAAGTTGCATATCTCGGCTGAGCTTAGCGATAATCTAACGACGATAGATTTTTACGCGATGCTTCGGCGGCGCGGTGTTTTGGAATATGAATTTCACAAGCCAGAGATATTTGATAGCTTGTACGCCAATGTGGCATCAAAAACAGTTCATGCAGACAATGAAGTACAGGCTATCGCGGTAAAACTGCTTTTGCAAGCCTATGAAGCCAAGGCGTCTGATATTCACCTGACGAATTTTGGCCTTTATACAATTATTCGGTTTCGATGTCTCGGGATGCTGGAAGATAATACGCAGTATCCCGCCGATCTGGGAAAAAAATTGATTGCCTGCATTTACGGCAGTCTGTGCCAGTCGGCGGACACCTGCTTCATTCCAACGAACAGGCAGGATGGCCGGATCGCGAAAAGCAAATACCTGCCTCCAAACGTCCATTCTGTCCGGGTGCACGTGGAGCCCATCGAATGCGCCCAGGCGGAGGATGGCCAGGGAACTTCGATGTCCCTGCGGCTGCTCTACGACACCACGGAGGCGAAAGGCACATTGCAAGAGCGCATGACAGCTCTGGGTTTCACGGAACAGCAGTGTGAAACGACGCAATTTCTGACGAGGCGCACGGGGCTCACCATCATTTCCGGCCCGACAGGGCACGGGAAATCCACGTTCTTGAAACACGTTATGGAGTCCATGACGGAAAACAACCCAGGCAAAGCATACTTTAGCATTGAGGACCCGCCCGAGTATCCCCTCAAGGGGGTGCGCCAAATCATCATCAGTTCCAACGACCAGGAAAGTCGGGCCGGAGCCTATTGCGACGCCATTGCTGGCGCGATGCGCAGCGATCCCGATGTGCTGATGATCGGGGAAATCCGGTACGCCGAGGCGGCTGTCGCGGCCATTGACGCGGCGCTCACCGGTCACGCCGTCTGGGCGACCATCCATGCCAATAACGCTATGGGTATCCTCGCGCGTCTTGTGAGCATCTTGTCCACTCGCTTTCAAAATCCACTTGAGCACATCTGCGATCACAACGTGCTTGCCGGCCTCGAATATCAGCGTCTGCTGCCGATGCTGTGCCCGCATTGCAAAATCAGGCTGATGGATATCGAAACCAAGGACTGGCGACGGTATTTGCCCGAAGACGTCGAGGAGCGCCTGAGGCGAATGCTCGACAGACGTGACGGTGTCCATGTCCGTGGTGAGGGATGCGAGCATTGCAATAAACGCGGCCTGATAGGGCAGACTGTGGCTGCCGAAATCGTGGCGACGGATCAGGAAATACTTGGTTATCTGCGTACAGGGGACGTCGCGCGCGCCTACGAATATTGGGAGGGCACCGGAGGAACGTCCTACGTCTCGCATGCCCTGGACCTGATAAAAGCCGGCCTTGTCGATCCGTATCTCGCGGAGGAACGGCTTGGCGTACCCTTGAACTTCATTCAGGTTTTTAAAGGCAAGGGCAGGCGATAAATGGTCTGGTTCTCGGAATGGCTCGCGCGTGTGTCTTTCGGCAGTTCATTGCGCCAGCGGACATGGAAAAAGCTTGCGGCACAGACCCGGCATGGCATGGGCCTGGAGCAGAGCTTGCGGCAGATGCACAAGCGGGCCATCGCGCGCCGCCTGCCCACGGCGTACGTCTATGCCCGCGTCCTTGAATATCTGGGCTTCGGCCACAATCTCGGCGAAAGCTTGTCGGAGTTTGCCACTCCCGAGGAGGTGATGCTCATCAGCTCCGGCCAGCGCTCGGGGCACCTTTCCGAGGGGCTTGAGCTGGCTGCCAGCCTGTTGGCGGCGAGGCAGCAACTCGTCCAGGCTGTCATTTTGGCATTGGCCCATCCCCTCTTGCTGCTCGGCGTTTGCATCGCACTGCTTTTGATCGTGTCCATAGTGGTGATGCCGCAATTCGCGATGATTTCAGATCCAACGAAATGGGTAGGGGCGGCTGCGACATTCTATACAATGACTTCATTTGTCGCGTCTTCATTTGGGCTCGTGACGCTTTTGTCTGTATTGGGATTAGTTGTCATATCCATTGTGACATTACCTATCTGGACAGGCAAGATTCGTCTTATTGTTGAATCCATTCCGCCGTGGTCCATTTATCGACTTACTGTCGGATCAGTGTGGCTTTTTACTTTTTCCACACTGATGCGATCCGGCATCCAAGTTTCGCATATACTTGAAAGTATGGTGAATGCTGAAAACATAACACCTTATCTTCGGGAGCGCGTTATTGCCGTCTCTATTGAAAATGCAAGAGGAAAGAATCTTGGCGAATCCATGGATGATTCAGGAATGAATTTCCCAGATCGAGAAGTGATTGACGATTTGCTCGTCTATGCCACGCTGCCAGGATTCCATAATCACATACATACATTAGCAAGCGACTGGATGCAGGACGGTGTTAACAAGGTGCAAAGACAGTCGCGCTTGTTAAAAAACGTCCTGCTTCTGTTTATTATCGCTATTGTTGCTATAATGGCTATGTCCGTTGGTTCATTGCAATCACAACTTGCAGCTACGAGTGGAGGTATCTGACATGAATCTTTTGGAAACGCTTGGCTCTTTGATTGTGGGATTGATTATCTTGGGAGGCGTTGCCTTGGGACTTTATACGGCGTTTTCATCGTCGAAATTGAGCGAAACGGAACAGAACCTCGTTTCCATGAGAATGCAAATACAACATATGTTCTCCGGCAGCTCGGACTATACGGGGATTGACAATAATCTGTCCATCAAAGCCGGAGTCGTTCCCAAGTCGTTTATCAAGGGATCGCAGCTGAAAAATGCATTCGGCGGAGAAATCACCATTTCTCCTGTGACGGCTGATGCCGCTTTTTCCATCGAACTCACGAATATTCCCCAGGAAGAATGCACCAAATTGGCCAAATTCCAGACCGATGCCTGGCTCGCCATCGCGGTCAACGGCAATGAAGTAAACCGACTTTCGGATACGCTTGTCACGGATATCGTGGGCTACTGCGAGGAAACCAACAGCATCCTTTTTACGGCAAGATAATGGCGATGTCGCTCGCAGATTTGGTGTTTTCGGATTTGATCCTTTTGCCGGACGGCTCTGCCCGGCTCAAGGGCTGTCCGGAAACAGGTCAGCAACTCGTGCCCCTCCCTGTTGGCTGCCTGGATGAAATCCAGGAGCTGCCGAACAAACTCACGGACGCCGTGCTCAACAAGCGCCAGCTGGACCCCGCCACCGGCATGCGCATGGAGCCGGGCACGATCCGCTATAAGCACAATGGGGTGCATTACCGTGTGGCCGACATCCAGGACATCAACGGCGGGCGGACATGGTTTTTGCGCCGTCTGCCCGACCGTGTGCCGGATCTGATGGGACTTGGTCTGCCGCGCTACCTTTGTGACTGGCTCCTCCAGGCGGAGCAACGCCAGGGGCTTGTCCTGCTGGCAGGTGCCCAGGCATCCGGCAAAACCACGACGGCCAGCGCCCTGGTCGCTGGCCGTCTCACGGTCCATGGCGGACATGGCGTTACCTTCGAGAATCCGGCCGAACTCCCCTTGGCGGGAAAATGGGGAGACCATGGTTACTGCTTTCAAACAGAAATCCAGGGCGAGCACGAGTTGCCCGAACAGATTAAGCGGGCGCATCGCTACGCATCGCCCAATGTGATTTTTATCGGAGAAATCCTGACAAAATACGCTGCACTGGAAGCTTTGCGTGTTGCACTAGGCTCCAAACAACAGCTTGTAATCGCCACGATTCACGGCCTTGACGTTATTGCGGCCTTGGAACGCCTCCTTAACTGGGCACAGGAGTCTGATGAAAATGCTTGTGAAAACCTAGCCAACTCTCTGTTGGCAATAATTCTTCAAGATCTTTCCTGCGATCCGGACCTTCAAAAAGTTGCGCAATATCTTCTGTTGCCATTCCCTTTTGAAGAACAGGACAATAAAAGTGTGATGCGCATCAAGGGCATACGTGCAAAGTTGCGCGAAAGGCAGTTTGTGACATTGCCTGATGACATGCGAGACTTACGTAATCGGCTCGCTGATCATGGACTTAAAGCAATTTAACGATAGTGGCATTATATGAAAGCCCTTGCTGTAATCATGGTCATTTTAGGCGTTATGGCGATGCTATACTTTGGAAACGAAGATTCCCAGAATAGTCAGCGGGCCGAAGCGATCGCGCTTAATTTTGCGATCTATCGGAACGAAGTGCACCGTTACGTTTTTAACAAGCACAAAACTTCTGGTGACGTGCCAACGGCATCGCTGGATTTGCCCGCAGCATGGATGATGCTGCGTCCCTGGCATGCCCGCGTCGAGACTGGATGCCTGTATGTCTGGGGAGAGGCGTCTCCTGAAGAGATCGCCCTCGTCCGTGATTTGTACTGGGGCAGCTACGCTATCGGTCGTGCGTCCGGAGGGCGGCTTGTGCCGAGCTACGGGGGTACGACCCCAGTTCCTTCGTTCGTGCCCGAAGACAACATCGTGAGCGTCGTGAGCGTGGAGTAACCAATGAAGCTCATTGAAACGATCGCCGCTCTCCTGATTCTCATCATGCTCTTACCTGTGCTGATGAATCTGTGGAAGGCAGGCTCGGATCAGTTGCAAAAGCGGCAAGCCGCCGATCAGTTGCTTGCGGTAAACAAGGCTGTCGCTGCTTATGTGCGAAAACATCAAACGGACCTCCTGACGCAAACCACGGCTTCCAGCGGACCGTCCATCACCACCGATCCCCTCGTGGCCCAGGGCTTCCTTGAGAGCGGATTCCAGGGGCACAACGTCTGGGGCCAGACATACCAAATCCACATTCGCCAGCCGTCTACGAACGCGCTTCAGGCGGTTGTCCTGACCACGGGAGGGCGTGGAGAGGAATCCCGGGATGTGCGCTTTGCCACGGCCGTCGTGCCCTCGGCGGCGGCCATGGCGGGCGGAGCCGGCGGCTTCGTTCCGACCGGGAATATCCCTGGCCAGCCGTCCAGCTCCCTGCGCGGCGCGTTCGGCGGCTGGACGCTCGACCTGGCCAGCGTCGGTATAGCGTCTCCCGGCCCTGGCCACCTGGGGGCGCTGACCACGTTCGACTCCAGCAGCCTCGGTCAGGATTTCCTCTATCGGGTGGCCGTCCCGGGCCACCCGGAACTCAACCAGATGCAAACCGAGCTGGACATGACGGATCATGCGATCCGCAACATTTACGAAGCGCAATTCACTTCGCGAACGATAGGCAGCGAGGCATGCGATTCTTCCACCGAGGGGGTCATTTTCCTCGACAATGAGCAAGGGCTTTATCTTTGCCGCAACGGCAGTCTGGAAATCGTCGCCGATACAGGAAACAGCACGCTTTTTAAATCGACTGCCGTGGCACAGGATGGAGAGCTTATTGCCAAGCCCTCCTGCGCGCCAAGCACAAATACAACGCCGCAAATATTCGTCGCTCCAGCCATCGTCGCCATCGGCTCGCAAGCTCCCCCGATCACGTCCTTTCAGGTGTGGGCAACCAGCGCCAGTGACACTCAGTGGCAGGTGCATATGCGCCTGCTGACCACGGATGACACGCTTGGGTGGGTTAATCCGGCATCGGATTACGGGCGTATCATGGTGTACACGACATGCTCAAAGCAATCCTAGCCACCCTGACCGTCTTTTTCTCCTTGCTTTGGAGCAATATCGCCTTGGCCGGCCAGGACGATATAGCGCACCTCTTCGATGCGAGTTGCGACCGCTATGGCGTGCCTAAGCCCCTGGCCCTGGCGATTGCCAGCAAGGAGTCGGGCATAAAGCCATGGATGCTCAATATTGCCGGTCGTACCGTGCGTTGCGAGACAAAGGAACAAGCCCTGGCCATAAGCCATCAGGCATTGGCCGCCGGGCTGTCTTTCGACGTGGGGGTCATGCAAATCAATTCCTGGTGGATCAGGCGATACCGCTTGCCACTCGATGTGATCCTCGATCCTGCGGGAAACATCCAGGTCGGCGTGTGGATATTGAGTCGTGAGATTCAACGCTATGGCCTGAGCTGGCAAGCTGTCGCATCCTATCATACGCCGCTTGACCGAAACCCTGAACGTGGGCGTGCGTACGCCGCCGACGTATTGCAGCGAATGCGCTGGTTTAATGTGGCCAGTCTCCCCTGATTTCGGCTAGTCCAATCCTTTTTAACTCTTATCAAAAGGAAGATTTTACAATGCCTATGTATCGAAAAAAGCCAGTCTTGATCGAAGCTCGTTGTTTTGAAACAAATGACGAACATCATATGGATGATATTGTTGCCTGGATACTTTCATTGTCAAAATCAAATGCCTATCATGACGGCATTAATATCTATATCGAGACACTTGAAGGCCTCATGTGCGCCAGTGTTTTGGACTACATTATCAAGGGTGTCAGCGATGAGTTTTATCCATGCAAGCCTGACATTTTCGAGAAAACCTACGAAGCGGCATAGCCGGAGGTGAGTATGAAGCTCCTTATTGTCGAATCACCGGGCAAGATAAAAAAGATACAGTCTTTCTTAGGCGATGGCTGGCAGGTCATGGCCAGCGTCGGCCATGTGCGCGATCTGCCTCTCAATGACATCGGCGTCGATGAAACTTCCTATCGCCCGAAATACGCGGCCACCGAGCGCGGGAAAAGCGTGCTCGCCAAGCTGGGGACCGCTGTGCGGCGCGCCGAGGCCGTGTATCTGGCCACGGACCCCGACCGGGAAGGGGAGGCGATCGCGTGGCATCTGGCCGATGCGCTGCATCTCAAAGCCCCGAAGCGCGTCACCTACTCGGAAATCACCGAGCAAGCCGTCAAAAAGGCGCTGGCCAGTCCGCGAGGGCTGGATATGAATCTGGTCGCCGCCCAGGAAGGCCGCCGTGTCCTGGACCGCCTTGTGGGCTACAAGGTCTCCGGTCCCCTCTCGCGCGCCATAGGCGGAAAGAGATCGGCCGGACGCGTCCAGAGCCCGGCGCTGCGCCTCGTGGTGGACCGCGAACGCGAAATTCGAGCGTTTACGGTCACGACGCACTACGGCGTGGATATCACGCTGGACGCCATCGAGCACATCACCGCCGGCTGGCAGGCGACCTGGTTGATCAAGGATTGGTTGGAACCAGGTCAAAGCTATCTCCTGGACAAGGAACTGGCCACACGAATCGCCACGGAGACCCGCAAAGTCACGGTCTTGAGCTGTGAGGAGACGGAGAGCCGGTCCGCGCCGCCGGCTCCGTTCACCACCTCGACGCTCCAGCAGGCAGCCTCGGCGGCCCTTAAGATGTCCCCGAAGGAAACCATGGGCCTCGCGCAAAAACTCTATGAGGCGGGCCACATCACCTATATGCGGACGGATTCGCCCAACTTGAGCGATGAGGCCGTGGCCGCGATCCAGGAGTATTGCCGCAGCCGGGATTGGCCGGTGGTGGCCAAGGCCCGGCGGTGGAAGAGCAAGGAGGGCGCACAGGAAGCCCATGAAGCCATCCGCCCCACGCATATTGAGGCCGAAGAGGCCGGGGAGACCGATGGGGAGAAGGCACTTTACACGCTGATCCGTCGGCGCACCCTGGCCAGTCAGCTCGATGATGCCGTTTTCTTCGTACGCACCGTGCAACTGGCGGGCAACCCTATCTCGGATAGGGGGCCGGTCTTCGAGGCCAAAGGCCGTACCCTGGCCAAGGCCGGCTGGAAGGTCGTCATGGAAAAAGATGACGCCACGGAAGAGCCGCAGGACAAGGAGAATCCCGTGCCGCAGCTCGAACCCGGCAATCAACTCACAGTGGCGGCAGGCGTCGTGACCATCCATAAAACCAAGCCGCCCGCGCGGTATACCGAAGCGTCCCTGGTCAAGGCCTTGGAAGAGCGCGGCATCGGCCGTCCGTCCACCTATGCCGCGATCCTCGAGAACATCATGACCAGGGAGTACGTGCGCCTCGAAAAACGCACCCTCGTGCCCACGGAAGCCGGCGAGGCTGTGGTGGACGCGCTGTGCAGCCACTTCGGCTTTCTGGACTTTTCCTATACCCAGGGCATGGAGGAAAGCCTCGATGCCTTGGCGGCCGGGAAGGCGCGCTATGTCGAGGTGATGCGTCGATTCCACACGAGTCTCGAGGGCGAGCTGACCGGCTTTGTGTCCCTCACCGCTCATGTGTGTCCGGCCTGCGGCAAGCCCTTGCGCCGGATCACCAAGCCTGCGGACAAGAATATCCGTGGCTATGATTTCTGGGGATGCACGGGGTATCCGGACTGCCCGGCGACATTCGTCAACGACGGCGGCAAACCCGGGGAACGCCTGGAGGCCCGTCAAAAGGCCCCTGTCAGCGACATCAAGTGCCCGAAATGCAAAAAACCCTTGATTCACCGCATGAAGGAAGGGGCCGGAGGGTACAATTTCTGGGGATGCTCGGGCTTTCCGAAATGCAAAGAGTCCTATCCCGATGCCGGCGGCAAGCCTGACTTCGATGCTAAAGGGAACACAGGGAAGAGGGGGAAATAGGCTATGAAAATCTTACGGTACTCTCTTGTCTGTTCGTTGGCGCTTTTGTTAAGCTGGAGCCTTGGGCTTGCCGCTTCACCCGATGCAACGAGTTTTGATCCCGTTCCGATCACGATCACCAGCCAGGGCACAATTCCTGTCGGGACGGTCATCCCCTGGCCCTCTACGTCGTTCCCGCCGGATGCCACCCGCTGGTTGGAGTGCAATGGGCAGGCCGTCCCGTCGGGGAGTCAGTACGACAAACTTCGAACCGTTCTCGGTGGGAATGTTGTTCCGAATTACAACAACTATTTCTTGCGCGGGACGACGGCGTTGGGCCTAGTGGGCACACAGGTATCGGACAGCATTAAAAGCCATACTGTCTATGTACCTGGACAAAATGCTCCTGTAACCGGCAATCTAAATTCAACAGGTCTTTCCGGTTCAGCCTCGCCGCACAGCTATACCTATCAAGGCAATGCCGGTGGGGAAACGGTCCTAACCTGGATAGATGGCGTACCCAATTATGGACAAACGCAAGTGGAACACATGACTTGGCTTAACGGGTCAACCAGCGGTGGGAGCATTTCAGGTTCGCTCAACAGTGGAGCATTGACAGGTACAGCGTATGTGGCCAATCAAACCGGATCATATAGCGGCGGATCTGAAACCGCCCCTGTCCACGTGAGGGTACGGTATTTAATCCGATCAGTACCGTGATATGTTCCTCATAGGCTGTTTACACTTTTAGTTGAGATTAGGAGAGGTTATGGATCAGAATGAAGCATTGCAGGCAGCAGTGGAGATTGTGAAAGCCCAGGCCGGTGCCCGGGTGATGACCGAGAACGAAATTACCGGCATGATTTCCACGGTGACGGCCGGCATCCTGGCCGCCGCTGGCGGAGCAGAAGCCGCTCTGACCACGACCGCTGTCCCGGCCATCGCGCCTGGCAAGGCCATCAAAGAAAGCAGCGTGGTGTGCCTGGAATGTGGCAAATCGTTCAAGGTGCTCACCAAGAAGCATCTGGCGACGCACGGTCTGACGACGGAAGAATACCGGGCCAAGCACGGCTACAAGAAGGGCGCGCCCCTGGTCGCCAAACACTTGACCCGAGAACGCCGCAAGAAGATGAAAGATATGAAGCTGTGGGAGCGGCGCGGGGTAAAGGCGGATACTGAAGGGGCGTGAGACTCCGGGCAGCCGGGGACATCTCGCGAGGCTTGAAGGTAAGTGAGGCGGCTCTAGCGGAGCCGCCTTTTTTTGCGCCTCGGCGGTGATCTGGTAGCCGGACGGCAAGGGTATTCGCCATCACCTTGTTGATCCCGCCGCCCGCCTTTTTCCTTCCTCTATAATTCTAACACTTCCTCGCATGAGCCCTCAATGAGTCCAATAATGCCTCTCTCGCATCGGACAAGTTGGCTGCCGTGTAGACGAGGGAGCGTTCCTGTCTGGACCAGGAATCGTCACGGCTCGCCGAGAGCCAGTTGAAGGAGCCTTCCACAAGCCGGATCGCGTCGACCATGAGCGTCTTGCTGTGGATGTGGTCGCATTCGGTCACCGTCGCACCGGCTTCGCGAAGCATACGTATGGATTTGAGGTAGCTTTCAAATTTCTTCTTGTTTCTCGGATCGTTGTTGAATTCGGGATCGGTAAACACATCTACAGCAACATTTTGAGCCACGACTTGGCTTATCTGGCTTGGGATGGAGTCGGCTTGCAGGGCGGCAACCGTCAAAAACGGGGAGACGATGATGAGCGAGTTGTTCACGATGCGGAAGGCCTCGGCCAGTTCCGCCACGTGCTCGTCCTTGCAGGTGAGCGTGCGGACTTCCGTCTCCACGCGAAATGCGCGTCGGGGCGGCGTCACGTCCACGATCTCGGCCGGGTGCAGGGAAAAAAGGAAATTGGCAAGCAGGCCTGAAGGACGGCTCGGGATGGACGGATCAAAGGCGGCCATGTCGCCGAAAACGAGGAAGGAATCCTTGGCCCGGCTGACCGCGACGTTGAGCATGTTCGGGCCTCGGTCGAAGAAATAAGGACCAGGATCGGCCGAGGTGACCGTAGGCGAAAAGATGACCACGGAGCGCTCCGCGCCTTGCAGACAATGAACTGTGCCCACGGTCACGCCATCAATCTCGTATTTCTCCAAGGACTCGCGGATAGTCGCGGCTTGCCCTGCAAACGGCGTGACCACGGCCACGATGTCGCCCAAAGGACGGCCGTAGTGGGCGGTCAGCTCCGGCGCGCGCCGGGAGAGCCATTCCGCCAGGGTTTCGGCCTCGGCGAAATTGGCCCTGCTGCCGCCGAGCTTTTGCGACGCGCCGGCAATGTGGGCGTAGCCAAAGTGCGGCAGAGGCGCTTCGCGGCTCGGCGTGAGCGGCTGGAGATTGGGATAGACGAGGGCCTTGCAGTATTCGATGATCGGGGTGGCGCAACGCCTGTGTTCTGTCAGGTGCATGCCGGGCTCGGCGAAGCCGGGCAGGGCGTAGGGTGTGGCATGCTGGGCCAGGGCCATCAGGTTGCCGCAGGAGGCGGAAAAGGGCCGCAGGCCGGTTTCCTCGGGGAGGTGGGCCAGCTTGGCTCCGTTTTCAGGCTTTCCCATGATGCCCGAGGCGATCAGGTTGGCCGCGTCGACGCCCTCGGGCACGGCCCAGACCGGCTCGATCTGGTACGTGTCGCCGACGATCAAGGCCCGCTTGGCCAGGGCGAAGGCCGGGATGGCCACCTGGGGCGCGACCTGACCGGATTCGTCCAGGATCAGGAGGTCGATGGCTTCGTAAAGCGGCTCGTACTTGCCGACGTAGCCAGAAAAGACACGCGGTGCCATGTGGAGCGTAGTCACGATGCAGGGGGTTAGCTTGGCGTAGCGCCGCCAGCGCCGGACTTGCTTGTTTGGGGCCTGGGATTCCTTGTAGCCGGATTCGAGGTCCTCGCGGCGCTCGATCAGCCAACACGCCTCGAAGTAGTGCACAGCCAGCCACCAGAGCCTGTCACGGGCTTTTGTGTCCATGGCTTCCAGCGCTGCATAGACAGACTCGGTATGCAGGATGGGCGCGGCCTCGGCGGTCAGCGGCCTGGAAATAGGCTGGGGATCGAATTTGACCAGATCTTCGATGACGGATTCGATATCGGAATCGAGGCTCGCTAGATCCTCGGTGATCCGACCCAGGGCTTCCTTGGCCGACACGGCTTCGGTCCCGGCTTGGTCACTGCGTTCCCTGGCCGTGGCGACGCGGGCATCCAGGACGGCGATGATCCCATGGGACTCGGCATAGGATTTTATCGGCAAGTCCTTGACTGCCTGTCCATACGGCTCAAGAAACACGCCGTTGCGCAGGGCAAGGTTTTTTTTGACCGGGGGGAGAAAGGTCAGCAGGGTCAGCCAAAACGGCAGGGATAAGACATGTCGTTTAAACGCAGCGGCCACGGCCTCAACGTTTACCAAGGCATTCTTGGCCACCTCGGCTTGGCTCATTTTTTCTTCGTAGAGTCGGCCGGCTTCTTCCTGGGCCGATCGGAGAAGCCCGCGCAGGGGGAGCTGCTCGCGCAACGCGTCGACGCGCATGGACAGGTCGCGTAGCGCGGCCACGGGCTCGAAAAGGGCTTCGTCGGCCAGAGTCGAAAGAGCCTCGTGGATCGCGGCCTTGGCAGTAGTGATTGACGGAATTTCCGGGACGGGCTCGTTTTGGGATTCGGCGAAGACACGCCAGTTTTCCAGAAAGGCCCGCTCCGCGCGGGATTGGTATTCAGGGGACTCGACCTGCCCTGGGAATCCAAGCACAGCCCCGTCCCGGGCCGTTGTACAGCACTGAAACCGCCGGGTTCTCTCGTCACGGGTGAATTTTGCCTCGGAGGGGCAATACAAACCGAAAGATGTGATGCCTGGAAGCCAACGCATGGATAGGGGGTCGGCCTCGCTGGCTGTTGTAGCAAAGGATTCGATGACGTTGGTCACAGCCTGATTGTTGGTTGAGGCGGCGACGATGACCGGAGGGCTCTCGGCTCCGTTTAACGCCCTGTGCACCACCATGGATGCAATGACGGATTGCAACAGGGTGGTCTTGCCCGTGCCGGGGGGGCCGTTGACGGCCAGGACAGACCCTTCCTCATGGGCGAAAAAGTGATGCAGCGTTTCCCGCTGGGATGGGGACAGGGGAAATTTCGCAGTCATCTGACCGACGTGGGCCAGGGCGGCGTTCAGTTCCCCTGTCAGGGAAAGAGAGCCGGTATGGTTTGCCGGCTCGGAAGGCAAAATGCGAGTCAGAAGTTCCGGCAAGGGGTCGGCTTTTTTATCCGTGGATAGGAGCGCGTCGTAAAGGCGCAGGATGTTTGTCCCGGTACCTTTTAACATCGTGGCTGTGGCAAAGCGGGCCTTACCGTCGATGTGGTAAGAGTTGCCGGAAAGGGTGATCTCCATGTCTGGCTCGATTTTTTCCCCTGTCACCGCCTGCACCATTTTCGCCGCGTAGCCGAGCAAGGCCGCCCAGGTCATTTCGGCCGGATCGCATTGGCTGTCGGTTAAAAACGCATCGTAGGCCTCCAGGGAGCCGAGGGCGGTCGGACGTGGGGTGAGGTCGAGGTGCTCCCTTGGCATCCACGGCGCGAGCCGCCTTGCCGGCATCAGCGCGCCGTCTCGGGCGAGGACCGCCGGCACGTAAACGATCGGCACGACGCGGTCCGCCGCGCCGGAAGCGACGCCATGGCTTACTTTGAGCGCTGCGCGAAACGGCGCGAAGATCAGCTCGACGAATTGCCGGTCCTGCTCCTGCCTCGGCAAGGCGGCGAAGACGGCGTTGACCGCCTCCTGGTTCATCCGGCCTTCCTTAAAATCCTCATAAGGGATGGCCGAGACCATTTTCTTCGAATCAAGGCCGATCAAATCCCCATCGGCAAGGGAGGCACGGTAATAGGCGAGCCAATCACGAGGGGTAGCGTTACCCGTCGACTTTTCGGTCACTTTGTACTCCTTTCCGAGAGATGGCAGCCTTGCCTCGACAAACCTGACCCAAGCGCGCCGCAAGAAGATGAAGGACATGCGCCTTTGGGAGAGGAGGACGAAGTCTTCGGCCGCACAGTAGCCGCTATCTGCGCGGTCTGGCGGGGTAGCTGCCACTGTCTGCCCTGGCGGGTAGACGGCGTAGCTACCCTAAAATTTTTTTGAACTGTTTTCGGTCTAGGTTTTTCCGCGTTTCTAACCGGTATTTCAGTCCGGGCTACGGATTACCTCCAGGGACAGCAGAAAGACATCGAATAGGTTTAACTGCATATATTCCTTCAAACAAAATCTCCGTTGACTCGCTGACTGTATCAACTCCATCCCAATACTCTCTCGCTCTTTTTTCTAGCTCATGATAACCTTCGTTCTGCATTTTGAATATTTTTTCATCAGCCCTAAAAATTGACTTGATATCTATTAATTCAATTGCAACAGTTTGAAACTGTTTAGCGCCAAGCTGGTTAATCCAAGAACTAACTTGCGACATGTCTTCCACTAGCCACAAACATTTAAAACGTGACGGCCTATGCTTAAACTCTCGTTCTCTGACAAGTTCCCACAATAATTCTTTTGAAAATTTTATGTATTAGCATACTGTTTGGTAGGCCATATCAGCTAACGCAGGATAACTTGGCGGAAGAACATCTGGATATAATGTCCCGTGGCTAAGGTTTACAAACAAATCAATCGGGCCACATCTTCCAGTCTCGTTCGTTTTCTTTTCGTATTTAACAGTAAATGGATTTTGGTAATAGGAAAAAAATGGGTTATATTTGTCGTTGGTTGAATATGTTTTCCCGTATTCAAGAGGAGGAAATGGGTTATGCTCTCCAATTCGATTGATGTGGCAAAACATGTCACCAACCTTAAATTCGTTCATTACCACTTCAGTATGCCTCCGTGTGCTTATGTCAAAATGGCCACGCCACGCTTCTTTATCGCGATTAAGCTGGTTGCTTTTCCCCTAGGTGTGTGGCTCCATTAAGAAAATTAACCCGGTCAACGGCATCCCCAGGGCTAGCATGGTCGCTTTCCGGTATCCAGCGGCCAGATGGAGTAAAGAACCCTGTTGTCCAACAAATACCTAGTTCACTCTCAATGTAGACGTAATTCCCAGGAACTATTTTCTTTTGATTTGAATGATTCGAAAATAATTCGAATGCGAATGAATAAATCAATTTTGCAATGGAGTATATAACGATGGCAGCCAAGCTCCAAAACACTCCAGGAGCCCCGAGGATATTTTGCTTTGTGCCTGGGATCAGGACCACAGGCAAAGGATGGAACCAAGCAATGATGACAACGATTGTCCACACGGTAACATATGCAGCGCACAATTTTCTGCTCATTAAAATCAGCAGTCCTTTACCAATAAACCCGACGAGATACCCGACGATAGAGAACGCAAGAATAAAAGGTATTATGACGATGTATCCCATTTTGGGGTTCTCCTTGGCTCGTTATCATTTATCGTGCTTTCAACATTTCGTGCTATCGGCTTTTATGCCCTGCTTTTCTTCCCAGGCATCCAAAGCTTGGCGCAAAAGCTGGTTGAGCTTCAAGTCCGCTTCGGCGGCACGTTGCCGAAACCTGCGGCGGAACTCCGGAGACACCTTGAAGTTGAGGGGCGAAGTCGAGCTGGATTCAGTGGGAGTTTCGGGCTGCCGGGGAGTCGCGTCACTACCGACAGCGGCTTGGCCTTTGGTGGCCACGAGCCCAGCGGACAGAGGGGAGGTTTTTTTTGCCATGGTCATATCCTTTTGTTATCTGGTTTTCTTCTTTTCGTTCATTCGTGTTTTACAGAATTTCCAAAGCTCCGCAACCTCCGAAGCAGCCCGTCCACGCGGGTCGATCTCCATGACCGTGCGGCCGTCTATCATGGACGAGGCAAAATCCACCCGATCATGGATGATCGCGGGTGCCACCGCACCATGCTCGGACAAGGCGGCCATGGCCTGCACGGTAAGTTTGGAATTGGTTTTGGCCTGGGTCAGGGCGAAAGCGAACTGACGGCTTGAGTCTGCGGCAAGCGCCACGGTG
>CAZIJE010000017.1:0-53558 GCA_964539435.1 uncultured Desulfovibrio sp. | reverse complement strand
ATGATCCCCCCCGGCGGAGAGGTCCAGGAGAGGCAGCGCCTCTCCTGGCCGCCGGAGGCTCTTCCTCCCGCGCTGGGGAGCCCGTGACAATGGCGGCGATCTTTTGTATCCAGGCCGCTTCGCGGCTTTTTCGCGCCGCAGTTTTTCAAGGAGCGCACCATGACCAGCGAGGCCCTTTCCAAGGGGTATGAGCCGGCCGACGTCGAGGCCCGGTGGATAACGTATTGGCAGGATGAGAAAACTTTCACCCCGGATCCCGACGGTCCCGGGGAGCCCTACAGCATCGTCATCCCGCCGCCGAACGTCACCGGCGCCCTGCACATGGGCCATGCCCTGAACGTCACCATCCAGGACATCCTGTGCCGCTACCACCGGCAGAAGGGCAGAAAGGTCCTGTGGGTGCCGGGCACGGACCACGCCGGCATTGCCACGCAAAACGTGGTGGAGCGGTCCCTGGCCGCCGAGGGCGTGTCCCGCGAACAGATCGGCCGCGAGGCCTTCATCGAGCGGGTCTGGACCTGGCGCGAGGAGTACGGCGGCAAGATTCTCAACCAGATCAAGCGCCTGGGCGCGTCCGTGGACTGGACCCGGGAGCGCTTCACCTTTGACGAAGGCCTGTCCAAGGCCGTGCGCGAAGTGTTCGTGCGCCTCTACGAAGAGGGGCTCATCTACCGGGGCGACTACATCATCAACTGGTGCCCGCGCTGCCACACCGCCCTGGCCGACCTGGAAGTGGAATACGCCCCGCACATCGGCAAGCTCTACCACATCCGCTATCCCGTGGAAGGGACCGAGCAGTTCGTGACCGTGGCCACCACCCGGCCCGAGACCATGCTCGGCGACACGGCCGTGGCCGTGCACCCGGACGACGAGCGGTACAAGGAGTTCGTGGGCAAGCACGCGATCCTGCCGCTGGTCGGCCGGCGCATTCCGATCATCGCCGACGCCTATGTGGAGCGGGAGTTCGGCACCGGCTGCCTCAAGGTCACGCCGGCCCACGACATGAACGACTTCGAGCTGGGCCGCAAACACGGGTTGGACGTCATCAGCGTCCAGGACGAGGCCGGCCGCATCAACGAGAACGCGCCCGAGAAGTACCGGGGCCTGGACCGGCTGGCCGCCCGCAAGGCCGTGGTCGAGGACCTGAAGGACCTGACGCTTCTCGACGACATCCGCGACTACGAGCACAACGTGGGCGAGTGCTACCGCTGCCGCACGGTCATCGAGCCCTACGTGTCCAAGCAGTGGTTCGTGAAAACCGGCCCCCTGGCCAAGGTGGCCCGCGAGGCCGTGGAGCAGGGCCGGACCACCATCCTGCCGGACCAGTGGACCAAGACCTACTACGACTGGCTGGACAACATCCGCGACTGGTGCGTCTCGCGCCAGATCTGGTGGGGACACCGGATTCCGGCCTGGACCTGCGACGCCTGCGGGGAACTGATCGTCTCCCGCGAGGACCCGACCGCCTGCCCGGCCTGCGGCGGGGGAGCGCTCACCCGCGACCCGGACGTGCTGGACACCTGGTTTTCCTCGGCCCTGTGGCCGTTCTCCACGCTGGGCTGGCCGGACGAAACCAAGGAACTGAAGACCTTTTATCCGACCTCGGTCCTGGTCACGGCCTTTGACATCCTGTTTTTCTGGGTGGCCCGCATGATGATGATGGGGCTGCACTTCCGGCACGAGGTGCCGTTTAAGCAGGTCTACATCCACGCCCTGGTCCGCGACGCCGAGGGCAAGAAGATGAGCAAGTCGCTGGGGAACGTCATCGACCCGCTGGTCATGATGGAGCGCTACGGCACCGACGCCCTGCGCTTCACCCTGGCCGCCTTCGCGGCCATGGGCCGGGACATCAAGCTGTCCGAGGACCGGATCGAGGGCTACCGGCATTTCGTCAACAAGCTGTGGAACGCGGCCCGGTTCGCGCTCATGCACGTCTCGGGCGGCGCGCCGGAGATGGAGCTGGCCGCAGCGGCCGAGGCGGGCCTTTGCCACGCCATGATCCTCTCGCGCCTGGAGCGGCTCAAGGCCACGGTCGGCGCGGCCATCGAATCCTACCAGTTCAACGAGGCGGCCCAGGAGCTGTACGGCTTTTTCTGGCGCGAGTTCTGCGACTGGTACCTGGAGATGGCCAAGGTCGATCTCGGCGGCGAGGACGAGGCCAAAAAAGGCGCGGCCAAGCGGGTGCTCCTCACGGTCCTGTCCGACGTCCTGACGCTCATGCACCCGTTCATGCCGTTCGTGACCCAGGAGATCTGGAGCAAGCTGCCCGGGACGTCCGATCCCAACCTGGCCAAGGTGCCGTACCCCGCGGCCCATCCGGAGCTGGTCTCGGACCAGGCCGAGGCCGACATGGAGCTCCTCAAAGCCGTGGTGGTCGGGGTGCGCAACATCCGGGCCGAACTGAACATCAATCCGGGGCTCAAGCTGACGGCCCTGGTGCACACGGAAAACGCGGCCGAAGCCGCGTCGCTGACGGCCAACGCGGCCATGATCGGCTTTCTGGCCAAGCTGGAGTCGTTCACGGCCGGCGCCGACGTGGCCGCGCCCAAGGCCTCGGCCTCGGCCGCGGCCGGAACCTGCGCCCTGTACGTGCCGCTTTCCGGGGCCGTGGATTTCGACGTGGAGTTCCTGCGCCTGTCCAAGGAAGAGGTCAAGACCGTCAAGGACCTGACCATTGTCGAGAAAAAGCTCGGCAACGACGACTTCGTCTCCCGCGCCCCGGCCGACGTGGTGGCCAAGGAGCGCGAGAAGCAGGACGCCCTGGCCGAACGGCTGGCGCGGCTGCGGGAGTTGAAGGACAGGATTCGGAAATTGATGGCCGAGTAGGAAAGGGGAAAGATGCCTCCGGCGGCCGGGGGGAATGATTCCCCCCGGACCCCCTCGACAGGGCAATGGCTGATGGCGCGTTGTGGTCACGGCATCGGCATCTTGCCCCGTTAGGGAGGGCCCGGGAGGGGCTTAGCCCCTCCCGGCCGCCGGAGGCCTCCTCCTGCCTCCTACCTCCCCGGCAGCGCCTGCCGGCGCGCCCCATCCTCGCCGCGCATCTCGGCGATCAGCCGCGTCAACACCCCGGACTGTTCCGCCAGTTCGCCCACGGCCTGGGCGGACTGGCGCATCCCTTCCGAAGCCTCCATGGATATCCGGTTGATGGCCTCGATGCTGCGGTTGATCTCCTCGCTGGTGGCCGACTGCTGCTCCGAAGCCGTGGCAATGGACTGGATCTGGCTGGCGACCGTGTCGGCCAGGGACACGATCTCGTGGAGCGCCTGGCCGGACTGGTTGGCCAGACGGGTGGTCGCGGCGATGGTTTCCACGGTGTTGGCCACGTTTTGCACATTGGACGTGGTCCCCTGCTGAATGCCGGCCACGGCCTCGCCGACTTCCTTGGTGGCGTTCATGGTCTTCTCGGCCAGCTTTCTCACCTCGTCGGCGACCACGGCGAACCCCCGGCCGGCATCCCCGGCCCGGGCGGCCTCGATGGCGGCGTTCAGGGCGAGCAGGTTGGTCTGGTCGGCGATGTCGGAGATGACGTTCATGATCGCCCCGATGCCTTGGGCCTTTTGGCCCAGATCTTCCATGTCCCGGTGCAGGGCCTCGGCATGGCTTTGGACCTGGGTGATGCCGCTGACCACCTCGTCCACGACCTGCTTGCCCGTCAGGGCCTTGTCCTTGGCCTGCCCGGCCGTGTCCGCGGCCATGGAGGCGTTTTTGGCCACTTCCAGGACGGTGGAGTTCATCTCTTCCATGGCGGTGGCCGTTTCGGCCGCGCCTTCGGCCTGTTGGGCCGCGCCCTGGCTGGCCTGCTCGATCTGGGCCGAAAGCTGTTCCGAGGCCGTGGCCGTGGCCTGAGCCACCTCCTGCAGGGTGGCGGCGGCGGTCAACATGGCGTCGCGCTGGGCCTGGGCTTCGCGCTGGGCGATTTCCGCTTGCTCCAGGGCCGCTTCGGCTCTCTGGGCCGCCTGGGCCGCCTCGGCCGAGCGCGCGTCGGCCTCGGCGATCCGCTCCTTGAGGCGGGCCACCATGGTGCGCAGGCTGTCCGCGAGCTTGCCGACCTCGTCGCCCTGATGCACCGTCAGTTCGCCGTCCAGGTCCCCGCCGGCCACCTTGTCGGCAAAAATGACGGTGGTTTGGATGGGCCGGGTGATCATCCGGGTCAGGACGACGGCGATGGCGATGCAAATGCCCAGAGCCGCCAGCAGGCCGACTTCCATGACCGTGCTGGCGGTCCCAAGTTCAGCCATGGCCGCATCGGCCAGCTTCTGGGTGTTGTCCATGCCCGCCGCGGCCACTTCCCTGGACAATTGCTGCAGATCCTCGGCGATGGCGTTGCGTCTGGCGCTCAGGTTCGCCAGGGCGACCATGCCGGCGTCGAAGGAGGACAGCGCCTCCTTGTACTGGGTCAGCGCCTCTTCCACGTCCTTGAGTTCTTTTTTGTCCTCAGGGGCGGTGGTGACGGCGGCCAGGCGCTTGAGCAGCTCCTGGCCCTTGGGGAAATGCTCCAGGGCTTTTTTCCGCAAGGCGGGATCGTTTCTGGCCTGAGCCTTGAAGTTGTCGATCCGGATGGCGGCGCCCAGATCGGTGAGGGCGGCGATGTCGGACACTTTCGTCAGCCGTTGCTTCAGGGCGGCTTCGCTGGCCGCGGTTTCTATTTCCCTTTCGAACTTCCGTTTCTGGTTGGCGGCAAGGATTTCCGTACTTTCGACAAAGACGGCGGCCGCTTGGTCCATGGATGCTTGTAAAGTGCTCTTGTCCTTGATCCGCTGTTCGGTTTCGTCGGACAATTGGAAATACAGATCCGCATCAGCCTGAAATTTGGGCATTTCCTGGTTCAGGCGCACCAGGGCGGGGTATTTGGCGCCGTGCTCCTTGGCCGAGGCAATGGCTTTGCGCACGACTTCAGCATGTTTCCTGGCCTCCTCCCGGAACTTCGGATCGTTGCTCATGGAGTAGCCACGCATGGAAAACATAAACTGGAGGAAGGAGCGTTGAATTTCGTTGGTAATAACGGTCTCAGGAACATACTGCTTCGAGAGGGTGGCGGAGGTCTTTCCTGCGGACTGCATATTGAACACACCGATCAGGCCCAAGAGGCAGGCTATTATGATCAGACATCCGAATCCAGCAGCTATTTTAAAGCCGAGCTTCCAGTTCTTCATAAAAATAACATCCGATAAAAAGTCCATTGCAGTCGGACCTATCCGTACACCTCCAGGGTTGGTCGGAAGTCAGAGGGTCGTTAGTATGTTTCTCCTTTGTTTTGGTGGGGGTTGCGTTAAAATTCCTGGGTGAGTTGTCAAAAAATGTCAACCTGAAACAAAGGTTGTTCTAAAAAGCGCAAAACAAGCCACCTTTTGGGGTCGAGAAGCCTGTGCGTCGTAACAAAATGTACAAGTGGGGCCGAAGAGGGTGGGCTGCCACGGCCGGGCACGGCATTGCCGACGAGCGCGCGAATGGCAAAGGGCTGCACCAATGCGGCAAGTCGTGGGCGCGCGAGGCGGAAACGTACTGGAAGGCGACCGGAGCGCCGGTCAACCGGAATGCGCGGACCGTGGTCCAAGGACGGCGCCGCCAAGCATCCGCTCCGCGTCCTCCCCGCAGACCGGCCGGGAAAAGAGAAACCCCTGACCGGCCTCGCAGGAAAAGCCGTTCAGGACGTCGGACTGGGTCTCCAGCTCCACGCCCTCGGCCACCACGTCCAGGCCCAGGCTGTGGGCCAGGGCCACCACGGCGGCCACGATCTTGCGGTTTTCGGAAGCCTCGATGTCGCTGACAAAGGCCCGGTCCACCTTCAGGGTGTCGATGGGGAAGCGCTGCAGATAGGAGAGCGACGAGTAGCCCGTGCCGAAGTCGTCCACCGACAGGCGCACGCCGAGCTCCTTGAGGCGCTTGAGGCGCAGGATCGACACCTCCGGGTTGTCCATGATGACGGATTCCGTGATTTCGAGCTTGAGCGTGCGGGGATCGAGGCCCGTGGCCCGCAGGATCCGCTCCACGTCCTCGACCATGGTCGGCTGGGAGAGCTGCTTGGCCGAGAGGTTGACGCTCATGGACAGGCCGGCGGCCTCGGGAAACCGCTGTTGCCAGTCGGCCATGGTGGCGCAGGCCTCGCGCAGGACCCACAGGCCCAGGGGCACGATGAGCCCGGTGTCCTCGGCCACGGGAATGAACTCCATGGGCGAGGCCACGCCCTTGCCGGGCCGCCGCCACCGCACCAGGGCCTCGAAACCGGTCAGCCGCCGGTCGCGCAGGGCCAGGATCGGCTGGTAGTCCAGGTAGAATTCCCCGCGCTTGAGGGCCAGGCGCAGGTCGTTTTCCAGGTCCATGAGCCGGATGGCGTCCTCGAGCATCCGGGTGTTGAAGACCTTGAACCGGTTGCGGCCCTGGTCCTTGGCCCGGTGGAGGGCGATGTTGGCGTTGCGGAGCAGCTCCTCGGGCTTGTCGTACAGGGCCGGGCTGATGACAACGCCCATGGAGCAGGTGACGTGGATGTCGTGGTCGCTGAGGACGAAGACGTCGTTTATGGCCGCCCGGATCCGCTTGACGATGCGCACGATCTCCCGGTTGGACCCGGTCTCCTCCAAAAGGACCACGAACTCGTCGCCCCCGAGCCGGGCCACGGTGTCCAGGCCCCGGACGCATTCCCGCAGCCGCCGGGACACGCCTTCCAGGAGCCGGTCGCCCATGTGGTGGCCGAGGCTGTCGTTGATGACCTTGAACCGGTCGAGGTCCAGGAAAATCACCGCGTACTGGTAGTTGTCCCGCCGCTTGCTGCGCTCGATGGCCTGGCGGATCCGGTCGAGGCACAGGCTGCGGTTGGGCAGTCCCGTCAGGGGGTCGTGGAAGGCCATGTGGGCCAGCTGGTTTTCCAGCTGCTTCCGGTCCGTGATGTCGCTGACCAGGCCGCCGGCCAGGCGCGAGGCCTCGTCGAGGCCCATGGGGAAAAGCGAGACCAGAAGGGTCTTGTCCGCGCCGCAGATGCTGACGGTCATCTCCTTTTTGACCGGCTCGTTCCAGGCGATGACCCGGGAGGCGTCGCGGGAAAGCGAGGCGGAAAGCTCCGGGGGCAGGGCCGCCTCCACCGGCAGGCCGGGCTCGGGCGCGGCGCACAGGCCGAAGATCCGGGCGCAGGCGGCGTTGACCTGGCGCAGCCGGTCCTCGGCGTCGATGATGAAAAACCCCTCGCCCGAAAGCGCCAGGTCGGTCTCGGGATGGTCGGGCCGGTGGCCGGGAAGCGGGGCGGGCCTGGCTTCGAGCAGGGCGTGGCGGACGTTGTCCAGGGACAGGGGAGCCATGGACAGGGCCAGGGGAAAAAGCGACCCGTCGGCCCGGCGCCCCTGGGCCCTGGCCCGGGCCGTGTCGCCCCCGAGTCCGGCGGCCAGGAGCCGGTCCGCCGTCTCGGCCTCGCGCGGGGACAGGAGCCCGGCCAGGGACAGGCCGCGCAGGCCTCCGGGCGGGAAGCCGAAAAGGGCCTCGGCGGCCGGGTTGGCGTCCGCCACCGAACCGTGGGCGTCGAAGAGGAGAAACGGGGTGGGCGCGGCCGCGAACAGGGCCCGGCCGCGCGCCTCGGCTTGCCGCCTCGCGGCGTCGGCCCGCTTGTGGGCCATGGCGGTCTCGATGGCCAGGAGCAGGGCCTGGATGTCCGGGCAGGCGGGCAGCACCGAACAGGCGCCGGCGGCAACGGCCCGCTCCCGCACGGCCGCGTCGCCGTTGATGCCGAGCAGGATGACCGGGATGTCGTGGCCCTCGCGCAGGAGCCGGGTCGCGTCCAGGCCGTCGCAGGCCCCTTCCAGGACCAGGTCCATGACGGCCAGGTCCGGGCGTTGCGATTCCGCGGTCTCCAGGGCCTCGCGGCAGGAGGCCGCCGGCCCGCAGGTCAGGTAGCCGTGGGCGCCGAGGAGCCCGGCCATGGCCGCGGCCGAGGCCTTGTCCTCGCCAACGATCAGGATGCGGGGAGACGTCATGGAGACCCCCTGCCACTGGCACCGTGTCACGAAAGCGGCGCGGACCGCCGCAGGGTTACAAAGAGGCAACGACGCCGCGACGATAGCCCAAGGCCGTTTCGACCCGCAACCGTAAAAAAGGGGAAGCTCTTATTCCGGGCTAGTTGGTGGGATACCAGAGCTTGATGCCCGAGCCCTTGTCGCCCTGCTTCTGGGCCACGCGGAACTCGTACCGGGCCGTGTCCTCGGTCAGGCGGAAGGAGGCGGTGCCCACGTTGCCCTTGACCATGCTCTGGAACCGCAGGGACTGGCAGTCGTCGTCCAGGGCCTTGTCCGCGGCGTCGAACCGGGACATGCAGACCCTAAACATCGGCTCCCGGCCGCTGAACATGGTGTCCATGGAGGAAGGCGGCTTCTGGGTCAGCTCGGCCGTCACCAGGACCTCCTTGTACGGGACCTTCTGCAGGGTCACCTTGCCGCCGCTCTCCACGTACTGTTCCTCGGTCCGCTCCCGCTCCTTGATGTCCGTGACCTTGATATAGTCGTTGCGCAGGGTCTTGTAGCGGGTCAGGTCCGACGTGGGGGCCGGGGAAGCGGCCAGGGCGGCCGAAACGTAGAGCAGGGCCGCCAGGGCCAGGGGCGGCAGGGCGCGAAACGGGTTCATGCGGCACTCCTCCGTGGCGATTGCCGTGCGGACCGGCCTGGCGTCGGGAAACCCGACGGCCGCCGGCCCCACGGGCGGCGGCCTATTCGCCGCGCTTGGGGGCGATGGGGAAGATCGCCAGTTTCAGGAAATCGGTTTCCGTGATGATGCCGACCAGCTCCCCGTCCTGGACCACGGGCAGGCAGCCGTATTTGTTGTAGATCATGGTTTCGGCCGCGTTGCGCAGCGGCGTGTCCGGCGCGACCGTGGCCACGCCCGAGCGCATGATGTCGCGAAGCGGGGTGACGGGGTCCTTTTTGTGCTCCAGGGCCAGCAGGTCCCGCTGGGTGACAAGGCCGGAAAGACGGCCGTTCTCGTCGACCACCGGGATGTGCCGGACGAAAAGCTCCTGCATGGCGGCCACGGCGTCGGCCAGGCTGTCCGTCTCGCGCAGGCACCGCAACTGGCTGGTCATCAGGTCGGATACACGCATGGAATCACTCCGCAAGGAAGGGCGATACGCGGCAAGAGCGCCACGTATCCTTGAATCCTTGCCGAATCGATGCGCCAAGTCAAGGCGCGAGCCGGCGCGGCCGGGATTTTGCGTTGCGCCCGGCCCACCGGTTTCGTAGGGTGCAGATGGAGGAACGCATGCGGCTTCACTGGAAATTCTTCGTCATCCTGCTGGGATTTAGCCTGCTGCCGCTGCTGGCGGTCACGGTCTTCACCCGCAACCACGTGGCCCGGCTCGGCCAAGCCATTGCGGAAGAGGGGCGGAGCATCATGGCCGGGATCGTCAAAAACGAACTGCGCCAGACGGCCGAGGACTACGCGCTCATCCTGCGCCGGTCCAAAAGCGCCATGGATTTCAGCCTGACCGTGCTGGCGGCCGAGGCCACGCGCGCCCTGGCCGTGCCCGGTGCGCCGTCGGCCCCGGTCTACCGGGCCTCGGACGTGGCCCGGGCCAAGGGAGCCCCGCCGGACATGGGCGTGGTCGAGGACTACACCCGCCGCCGGGCCGACGGCGGGGCCGAACCCCTGCCCGTCAGCCGGGACAATCCCGTGGTCTACCGGCCGCCCGGAACCGGCCCGTCCGGGGGCCGGGACGCGCGCCTGGCCTCCCTTGGCCCGACCTTCGCCCTGCTGCGCGGCGAACTGGGCGACCTGCTCCTTTTTGCCGCCGTCACCCTGGCCGACGGCAGCCATGTCTCCTTTCCCGGCCACGCCGGCTATCCGCCGGACTACGACCCCAGGGAGCGGCCCTGGTACCAGGCGGCCAAGGCCGCCTTCGACCCCAAGGCTCCGGTGGGAGGCAAGGTGGTCTGGAACGATCCGGCCGTGGACGCGGCCACGGGCCAGGCGACCCTGACCCTGTCCAAGGCCCTGGCCGGACCGGACGGCCGGTTCGCGGGCGTGGCCAGCCTGGACGTGCCCCTGGCCCGGTTCCTCCAGGACCAGGAAATCACGTCCCAGTGGTCCAAGGCCATGCGGACCTTCGTTGTCGCGCCGGGCACGGACGCGGCCACGGGCCGGCCGACGCTTTCGGTCTGGGCCCAGCGCGCGCCAGAGGGGCTGGCTCCGGATTGGCGCAGCGCGGTCAGTTTCGAGCGCCTGACCTCGCCGGACGCGGCCGGCCTGGCCGCCCTTGTGGAGACCATGCGGCGGGAGCGGTCCGGCGTGGCCGAACTGGCCTACGGCGGGGAGGAGGCCTTCTGGGCCTATGCCGAACTGCTCGGCGGGGCGTCGTTTCTGTGCATCGCGCCCAAGTCCATGCTGGCCCCGCTGACCGAACAGGCCGGACGGGAGATCCTCTCGGCCACGAACGGGATCGTGCGCCTGACCGGCGTGGCGGCGGCGGTGGTGCTCGTGGCCGTGACCCTGGCGGCGCTGGTCAGCAGCCGGGCCTTTGTCCGGCCCCTGCTCAGCATGGTCGAGGCCTGGAAGCGGCTGGGGAGCGGAGACTTTTCCGTGCGCCTGGCCATGCGGATGGGCGACGAGCGCCAGGCCCTGATCGACGCCTTCAACGAGACCGTGCCGGTCCTGGCCGACCACCTGCGCCTGCAGCGGGCCATGGAGCTGGCCCAGGAGGTGCAGCGCAACCTGCTGCCGGCCGCGCCGCCCGTGGTGCCGGGCCTGGACGTGGCCGGGGCCGGGCTTTCCTGCGACGAGACCGGGGGCGATTATTTCGACTACCGGGCCGTGGTCCGGGACGGGGAGACCTGCCTCGACGCCGTGGTCGGGGACGTGACGGGCCACGGCCTGCCCTCGGCCCTGTTGATGGCCACGGGCCGGGCCCTGCTCCTGGCCACCGAGGACAGCGAGACCCCGGCCGAGCGGGTGCGGCGGGCCAACCGCCTCCTGGCCCGGGACGTGGGCGATTCGGGCCGGTTCATGACGCTTCTGGCCCTGGAGATCTGGCCCGTGACCGGCCAGGCCCGCTATGTCCGGGCCGGCCACGATCCGGCCGTGCTCTACGACCCCGCAGCCGACGCCTTCACGCCCTGGGCCGGGCTCGGCCTGCCGCTCGGCATCGACCCGGACTACGTCTATCCGGAAAACACCGTGCCTTTTGACAAGTCGGGCCTGGTCCTGGCGCTCGGCACGGACGGCATCTGGGAGACCCGCAACCCGGCCGGCGAGATGTACGGCAAGAAGCGGTTCCTGGAGACCCTCCGGCGGGCGGCCCGGGAGCCGGCGGCCGGCATCGTGGCCGCGGTGCTGCGGGATCTGGCCGCGTTCCGGGCCGGCGGCCGGCAGAAGGACGACGTCACCCTGGTGGTGGTCAAGAAGACCTAAGGACGTCCTCCTTCCCGAGCCGGTCCGGAACGCGGTCCCGGGCCCGGCTATCCTTCAATGTCGATGGCGCCCTCCAAGAGCGTCACCTCGATGTCGCGCATCTTGCCGATCTTTTGGGCGGCGGCCAGGTTGGGCACGGCCACGTCGATGGTCCGCCTGAACCGCTGGTGCATCGTATCTTCTATAATAAAGACTCCCAGTCCCTTGATGTGGACCTTGCTGCCGTAATCCCAGCCGGAGCGCAGCAGGTCGCGGGAGACGGCCACGATGCCGGACCGGATGGGGGTGCCGATGGCGGTTTCGGACTTGGTTCCCGGGCCGCCGTTTTCGCGCGGGTCCGGGGTGTAGGCGGTGATGGTGGCGGAGATGCTCTTTTCGGAGACAGTGTTTCCAGGCGAAATACTTTTACTGGTGTTGGCATGGCTCGTGACGGCGAAGGCGAGTACCGCAAAGACCACTGTTAGAATTCTCATGATGCACAAACCTCCAAGTACTGCTCATGCAATGGCGCAGTATGATCGAATGGAAAGCCATTGCAGTTTTTTGATGGATCCAAGGTGCGGCGGCCATGGATCGAGGAAGGGGCGCGTCTGCGCCGAACACTCGCAAAGATAGAGCGCGCCGCGAAAATGCTGCGGTGTCATTCCAGGCGTGTTTCCTAGTTTAGCTCACTAGTATGGCGGGCGGGGCTTGTCAAGCCAAAAACATGAGGATCAAGGGGGAGGGCGAAAAAAACTATTCTTTGATTTCAAAATGTTAGCAAATAGCTTGTGAAAAAAATCATGAGCCCGCGCCCGGGCCGGCTGCCGCAGGCCCGGCCGGACGGTCAAAAAAGGGCGGTCTGCCGGACGCCCGGCGGCCAGGCTTGCGCCAGGCGCGCCTCCCGGCTACGATGGGGGTTGCGGCCCGGCAGCCGCTGTCGTATTGCCGGGAAGGAGTGCTCCATGTCCGTCACGCACGCCACCCCCAAACTCATGGTCGAGGACGTCAACCGCACCGTGGCCTTTTACGTGGAGGCCCTGGGTTTCAGCTTTGTGCGCGGCGTGGTCCAGGGACTGCGCGACGAGGTCACGGACTGGCCGGCCAGCGGCCGCCTGGCCTTCGCCCTGGTCGCAAGCGGCCAGGCCCGGCTGATGTTCCAGTCCCGCGCCTCCCTGGCCGCCGAACTGCCGCGCCTGGCCGAGGCCCGCATCGGCGGGACCGTCGTCCTCTCCCTCGACTGCGACGACCTCGACGACCTCTATGCCCGGGTCAGCGAACGCGTGCCGTTCATCAAGGCCCCCCACCTCACCTTCTACGGCGCGCGCGAATGCAGCTTCGAGGACATCAACGGCTATGTCCTGACGTTTGCCGCCAGCGCCTGATCGCCACTTCGGAGACCCAAGCATGACCGCGTCCGCGTCCCTGTTTCAAAAGGCCCAGCAGCTCATTCCCGGCGGCGTCAACAGCCCGGTCCGGGCCTGCCGCAGCGTCGGCTGCGATCCCCTTTTCATTGCCTCGGCCGCCGGCTCCAGGATGACCACGGTCGAGGGCCGGGAGATGATCGACTACGTCATGTCCTGGGGCCCCATGCTCCTTGGCCACGGCCACCCCGACGTCACGGCCGCCATCCACGCCGCCGCGGACAAGGGCGTCAGCTTCGGCGCGCCGAGCCCGGCCGAGGTGGCCCTGGCCGAGGCCGTGGTCGAGGCCGTGCCCGGCATCGAGATGGTCCGCATGGTCAATTCCGGCACCGAGGCCACCATGAGCGCCGTGCGCCTGGCCCGGGCCTACACCGGCAAGTCCATGATCGTGAAGTTCGAGGGCTGCTACCACGGCCACGCCGACGCCTTTCTGGCCGCCGCCGGCTCGGGCCTGGCCACCTTCTGCATCCCCGGCACCCCGGGCGTTCCGGCCGAAACCGTGCGCCACACCTTGCTGGCCCCGTACAACGACCTGTCGGCCGTGCGCGCCCTGTTCGAATCCCGGCCGGACATCGCCTGCGTCATTGTCGAGCCCGTGGCCGGCAACATGGGCCTCGTGCCCCCGGCCCCGGGATTTCTCGAGGGCCTGCGCGAACTGACCGCGAAGCACGGGGCGCTTCTCGTGTTCGACGAGGTCATCACCGGCTTCCGCCTGGCCTACGGCGGGGCCCAGGCCGTCTACGGCATCGATCCGGACCTGACCTGCCTCGGCAAGATCATCGGCGGCGGTCTGCCCGTGGGGGCCTACGGCGGCAAGCGCCACATCATGGAGCGCATCGCGCCCTGCGGCGACGTCTACCAGGCCGGCACCCTGTCCGGAAATCCCCTGGCCATGGCCGCCGGCCTGGCCACCCTGGCCGCGCTCAAGACGGCCGACTACGCCGGTCTCGAAGCCCGGACCACGGCCCTGGCCGAGGAACTGGCCGCGATCCTGCGCGACAAGGGCGCGCCCGTGTTCCTGACCCGGGCGGCGTCGCTTTTCACGCTCTTTTTCTGCGAGGGCCCGGTCACCAACTTCGACGAGGCCAAAAAGGGCGACGCCGCGCGCTATGCCGCGTTTTACAACCAGATGCGCGAGGCCGGCGTCATCCTGGCCCCGTCGGCCTACGAGTGCGCCTTCACCTCGTTCGCCCACACCGACGACGACTTCGCCCGCACCCTGGACGCGGCGCGTGGTGTGAAGTTTTAAGAAAAAGATGCCTCCGGCGGCCGGGAGGGGGTCACCCCCTCCCGGACCCTCCCGGACGGAGGGCAGGGGCATGATGGTGCGGTGGAGACGGAAGCGGCGCCAGCCGCCGGCCGTGGCCGGGCCGACCGCGCCGGCCGCCCGGTTCGCCGCGTTCCAGCCCGACGCCCTGGCCATGGTGGCCGCTCCGGTCCCGGTCCGCTACCGCCTGACCCTCTATCTCCTGCTGGCCTTTGTGGCCGGGACGCTCCTGTTCGCCTGCCTGGCCCAGGTGGACCGGATCGTCATTGCGCCGGGCAAGCTCGTGTCGGCCCGGCGCAACCTGACCGTGGCCCCCCTGGACACGGCCGTCATCCGGGAGGTCTTTGTCGTGGCCGGACAGGCCGTGGCCAAGGGCGATCCCCTCGTGTCCCTGGACCCGACCCTGGCCGAGGCCGGACTGACCGAGCGGGACAAGGAGCGGGCCGGCCTGGCGGCCAAGGTCTGGCGGCTGCGGTGCGAGGTCTCCGGCGACTGCGCGCCGCCAGGCGACCTGCCCGCCGAGGATCTGGCCCTGGAGCGCGGCATCCTGACCGCCCGCCGCCAGGAGCACGCGGCCAAGGCCGAGGGACTGGGCCAGCGCATCCGGGAACTGGCGGCCAGGCTGGCCACCAACGCGGCCGAGGCGGCCAAGCACAAAAAGCAGATCACCCTGGCCCGGGACATGGAGCGGATGTACGGCGACGTCTACACCCAGGGGGCCAGTTCCAAGCTCGAATACATGAAGGCCCAAAGCGGCCGGATCGAGGCCGAGGGGCAGCTCGAAAAGCTCAAAAACGAGGCCAGGGAACTGCGCGAGTCCCTGACGCGGGCCGAGGCCGAGAAGCGGGATTTCGAGAGCAACTGGCAGGCCACGGCGGCCAGAGAGTTGGCCGAGGCCAGCCGGAACCTGGCCGGGGTCGAGGAGGAGCGGCGCAAGGCCGCGCACCTGCGCGAGCAGGTGATCCTGCGCGCGCCCGAGGACGGGACCATCCTGGACGTGGCCGCCCGCTCGGCCGGGGCCGTGGCCAAGCAGGGCGAGACGCTCTTGACCATCGTGCCCCGCGACGACGAACTGGTGGTCGAGGCCGAGGTGGCGGCCCAGGACATCGGGCTGGTCCGGGCCGGGGACACGGCCCGGCTCAAGTTCGAGGCCTTCCCCTACCAGCGCCACGGCACGGCCTCGGGCCTGGTCCGCACCGTCAGCCCCGACGCCCTGGAGAAGCAGACATCCGAGGGGCAGCGCCTGTTCTACCGGGTCCGGGCCGGGGTCACCGCGGCCAACCTGACGGCCGTGCCCCCGGACTTCCGACTCTTTCCCGGCATGACCGTGTCGGCCGAGATCAAGGTCGGCTCGCGCCGGGTCATCACCTACCTGCTCTATCCGCTGGTGCGGGCCTTTGACGAGAGCCTGCGCGAACCCTGACCCGCTATGGGAGCGTTTCGATGAGCGACGAACTGTTCGTGGACGGGATTTCCGGCATCGGCTTCGGCAAGGGAGCGGTGCGCATCGACTTTTTCGCCCTGTCCGGCGACGCCGTGGACGCCAAGGGCCAGCCGGCCCGGGAGCGCAAGCAGCGTCTGGTCATGACCACCGAGGGGTTCGTGGAGTCCTTCGCCATGCTGGCCGGGGTCATGGAAAAGCTCAAGGCCCAGGGCGTCGTGGCCGCCCGTCCGGCCGGCAAGGCGGCTGACCCGGCCGCCGGCAAGGACGGCTCCGGGAGCCCGAGTCCGAATTTTTGACGCCTCCGGCGGCCGGGGGGGATCATCCCCCCCGGCCCCCCTGGACTGGGGAAAGGTCCCCCGCGCACCCCGCGAAGCCATTGAACGTTTTTGGGAAGGGTTCCCCCGGCCGCCGGAGGCGTTCTTCCTCCGTATTAGAACCGATACGTCAATCCCAGGGCCACCTTGTATACGCTGCGGTCCCGGGCTTCGCGCCACAGGCGGTGTCCCCAGACGCTCTGCTGGAACCAGCCCTTGGCCCAGCCGGTCTCCAGCACCGCGGCCAGGTTCTCGTAAATCATGTACTTGGTGTCGAAGTTCACGCCGTGGGCGTACTCGTTTCTGGTCAGGTCCCGGCCCATGACGAAGTAGGGGTTGCTGTCCAGGTAGAAGTTGGTGAACCGCATGGCGTGGTCGGAGTTGTTGCCGTGGGTGAAGGTGTAGGTCAGGCGGTGGGTGAACCGCTCGAAGTAGGAGATGTTGTTGAGCGACGCGCCAAAGCCCCAGGAGCCGACCGGGTTCATGCCCATGTTTGAATTCTTGGCCAGTTCCTGGCTGTCGTCGAACAGGAAGCTGTTGGCCGGCCCCCAGTTGGCCCGCAACTGCGGCATCCGTTCGCTGCCGTTGGTGATGGAGTTGTCCTCGCCCGTGGACCACCAGCCGAAGACCTGGGGGGTGAGCAGGCTCCAGCCCGTGTATTCCGCGCCCGCGTCCGCGAACCAGCCGCTGCGGCGGTTCTCCTTGCGGTCGTTCTGGGCTCCGGCCCCGTAGATCACGTCGGCGTAGAACCGGAACGGATCGAGCAGGGTCATCTCGCCCGCGCCGCCGGCCCACCAGAAGGCGTTCTGGGCGTTCTTCCAGCCGTTTTGCGAAAAGAGGCTGCCGGCGGTGATCAGGTTTTCGGCGAACGAGGCCCGCTCGAAGGTCGAGGCCCCGGTCGTGTAGTAACCGGCGTTCCTGCCGGCCACGGCCACGGCCCCCCAGGGCGTGACCTTGAAGCCGTCCAGGGTGATGGGCAGGGCCAGGAAATAGGCGTCCAGCTCGTCGGCCACCTGGGTGGTGGTGGGGTCGTAGGTCCGGTTGGTGTCGATGAGGCGTCCGAAACCGGCCAGCAGGGACAGCCTGTCCTGCAGCAGGGGCACGGCCACGGTCAGGGCGGCCATGCGGTCGCCGCCAAACACGATGCTGTCGTAGAAGAGCTTGGACTGGGGCAGGGAGACGTCCTGCAGGCCGGCCGTGATCTCGATGTCGCAGTCCGGCCACTTGAACTGCAGGTAGGCCTGGTACACGGCCAGGGCCGCCTGGGGGTTGGCCGCGGTGAAGGTGCCGTGCCCCCAGGTGTCCTCCACCTTGACGCCAAGCCGGAACTTCACGGCCTCGTTGGCCACGAAATCGGTGCGCAGGCGGAACCGCTCCCAGATTTCCAGCCGCTCCTCGGCCTTGGTGGCCGCCGGAATCCAGGTCGGGATGTTGGACGTCCAGGCCGGGGAGTTCCAGCCGGTGAAGTTGTGGACCGCGAAAAAGACGCCATAGACCCTGGCGTCGCCGGTCATCTTGACCTCGGTGGCGGCCCGGGCAGGCACGAACGCGCCCCAGGCAAGGACAAGCAGGACGGCGAGGCCGGGCATCCATTTTGCGTGCATCGTTCCCTCCTCCGTGCTCTCCGGGAGAGCAGCATGCGGTTGTTCCTTCAGGACCACGATCGCAAGACCGGGGCCATTCTAGAGCCACTACCGGAGGGAAACCGTTTGGGCAACGGCGAAAACGTTTTTTTGCGGAAAAGAGGCCAAAGCGTCAGAAAAGTGCGTGCGGTCAGAAACCCGGAAGCCCGCAACAAGAAAGCAGGACCTCGGCCGTAAACCACTCAGGGGGTCCGGGGGGGATGATCCCCCCCGGCCGCCGGAGGCATCCCCCTCTTCCCTCTCAACCCGTATAGCTGAGGGAGCGCCTGCCGACGCGGTCGATGAGCTGCAGGTGGCGGTACTCGCCCTTGATCTGGCCGGACTCGTAGATGCGGTAGGCCTCTTCCAGGCACTTCTCGCAGGCCCCGATGGGGGCCTCGACGCCGAGACAGAGGGGGTTGCGGGTCGATTCGGTCTCGTATTTCACCACGCCCCGGCAGTGGTCGCACATCCGGACCGACTCGGTTTGGTATTCGGTTATGGCGTCGGTATCGTAATACAAAGTCTTGCGGCGGGTGAACCAGCCGCCCACCAGTTCGCCCTTGCCCGGCCCCTTGGGGTGGCGCGCGACCTTCAGGATGTCGCGGCAGACCTCCTCGATGTAGGCCGTGACCTTGGCCGGCTGGCGCACGGCCTCGGGGTCGAAGTTCGGTTCGCGCACATGGCTGTAGTCGAGGCCGGCCATGGACAGGACCAGGCCCAGGTTGACGTAGGGCAGGGCGCCCTGGATGGCGTAGCCGCCTTCGAGGACCGCGATGTCGGCCCCGAGCATCTCGGTGAGTTTCGCGTAGCCCTGGGCCGAGAAGGCCATGTCCGTGATGGGGTCGGAGAAGTGGTTGTCCTGGCCGGCGGAATTGACGATCAGGTCGGGCTTGAAGTCGTCGATGAGCGGCATGACGACCTCGCGCATGGCGAAGAGAAAGCCCTCGTCCGAGGTGCCGGGCGGCAGGGGCACGTTGACCGTGGTCCCCAGGGCCTGGGGACCGCCCTGCTCGGAGGGGTAGCCCGTGCCGGGGTAGAGGGTGCGGCCGTCCTGGTGGAGCGAAATGAAAAGCGTGTCCGGGTCGTGCCAGTAGACGTCCTGGGTGCCGTCGCCGTGGTGGCAGTCCGTGTCCACGATGGCCACGCGCAGCGGACCGAACCGCTCGCGCAGCCATTCGAGCATCACGGCCTCGATGTTGATGTTGCAAAATCCGCGCGCCCCGTGGACCACCTTCATGGCGTGGTGGCCGGGCGGCCGGACCAGGGCGAAGGCCTTCTGGCTGTCCTTTTCCAGGACCGCCCGGGCAGCCCGCATGGCCCCGCCGGCCGAGATCAGGTGCGAGGGCGTGGTCACGGCCGCCACGTCCGGAAAGCAGAAGTGGACGCGGGCCACGTCCTCGGCCGTGGCCAGGTCGGGCTTGAGCTCGGTGATGCCTCCGATGTCGAAGACCCCTTCCTCGCGCAGCTGGTCCTGGGTGTAGAGCAGACGCTCCTGGCGCTCCGGATGGGTCGGGGAGATGGCCCAGTCGAAGGCCGGGAAAAAGACGATGCCAAGGCTCTGGCGGGCTTTCAGCATGACCGGGACACCGCCTTCTTGTAGGCCGTGAGCACGCCGGGCCGGACCTGGCAGGCCACCCGGATGTTGTGGCCGACCTGGACCTGGCCTTCGACCATGGGAAACGACGACAGCTCGACCGTCTCGACCGGGGCCTCGTCCGTGTCCGCGCCGATGGAGGCCAGGTATTCCCGAAGCCGTGTCGCGGCCTCGCCCTCGGCCGCGGCCGGGCTCAGGTTGCCGGCCACGGACCGGGCCACGCCAAGGGAGGGGATGGTCAGCCGGCCGGCGGCCGTGTCCGCGAAAAGCTCCACGGAAAAGGTCGGCCGGGCCAGGGCCGCGCCGATGGCGTTGGCCACGGCGAAGCTCTCGGGCACCACCACTTCCTCGGTGAAGGCGTCCTGCAGGAGGGCGGACAGGGCCAGGGCCGGGCCGCCCATGACGTAGACCCGGGTGGGCCTGACGGTGCGGCCTTCGAGGAGGTCGAAGATGGTGTAGACCGGCCGGTCGTTGATCTCCCGGACAAAGGCCGCCACTTCGGAGCGGATCTGGTTGACGGCGTTGAGGATGGCGGCGTCGGCCACCTCCTCGGGATCGAAGCCGAAGGGCGCGCCGGCGGCGGCGATGCCCTGGTAGGAGGCCCGGGGATCGCCCACGGCGATGACGTTTTGGATGTTCAGGGCGTCGACCAGGGTCGGGGCCGGACCGCCCAGGGCCATGGGCGGGCCGAGGCGTCTCGGGCCGACCCGCACGGCCTCGTGGCTGACGGTCAGGGCCGAGTCGCCGCCCACGCCGATGGACCGGGTGCGCAGGGCCCGGACCAGGGTCGGCCGGCCGGCGATGGCGATGCCCTCGTTTTCAATGAGCGGCGCGCCGCCGGCAAAGACGGCGATGTCGGTGGTGGTGCCGCCGATGTCCAGGATGACCGAGTCCTCGGCGATGTCGCAGACCGCGATGATGCCCATGACCGAGGCGGCGGGGCCGGACAGGATGGACTGGACCGGCAGGGACCGGGACACGGACAGGGGCATGGTGCCGCCGTCGGCCTTGAGCACGTTGATGACGCCTGGGGAGAGCCCGAGCTCGGTCACGGACTGCTCCACGGCGTCGCAGAACCGGTTGTAGATGCGCCAGACCGCGCTGTTGCAGTAGGCCGTGGCGATGCGCCGGCCGAATCCCAGGCGGCCGGAGAATTCGTGGCCCAGGGACACGTAGTCGGACCGGCCGGCGAGCAGGGCCTTCATGGCCAGCTCCTGCTCGGGGTGGCGGGTGGAGAACTTGGTAATGGCCGCGTGGACCGAAACGCCGGCCGCCTGGCAGGCCGCGACGGCCGCCCGGGCCGCGCCGGCGTCCAGGGGCGCGGTCTCCCGGCCCCGGTGGTCGATGGCTCCGGGGAGGACGAAATAGTGGTCCCCCAGGCGGTAGGCCTCGGGGTCGATGCCCGGTCCGCCCGAGACCAGGACCCCGACCGGGTCGGCCGTGCCCTCGATGATGGCGTTGGTGGACAGGGTGGTGGAGAGGTTGAGCCGGGACACGCCGCCCGGGCCGGCCACGGCGACGATGCTGCCGAGGACCTCGCGGATGGAGGCCAGCAGGTCGTCGTGGTTGGTGCGCAGCTTGGCGCAGGCCACGACGCCGTCCCGGCCGATCAGGACCGCGTCCGTGTGGGTGCCGCCGACGTCGATGCCAAGAAGCATCCGGACTCCCTAGCATCATGGCCGGCCGGCGTCGAGACGTGCCGGCGGGGTCTTGGCGGCGGTCAGGCGCGCCGGTAGCGGCCCATGAGCGTGGCCTTGGCCAGGATGCGGCCCTTGGCCGCGCGCAGGACCTCGGCCTTGGCCGCGCCCGAGGGCAGGTCCAGGGCCGCGTCCAGGGCGTAGAGGGTGAAGAAGTACCGGTGCTCGCCGCGCGGCGGGCAGGGGCCGCCGTAGCCGAGCCGGCCCCAGCTGTTGCGGCCGGACAGGCTGCCGTCGGGATACCGGGCGGCCGCGTGCAGGCCCTCGGGCAGGCCCGGGGTGCCGGGGGACAGGTTGAAGAGCACGAAATGGTCCCAGACGCCGGCCGGGGCGTCGGGGTCGTCGCAGACCACGGCCAGGCTCGCGGCCTCGGTCGGGACCCCGGAAAAGACCAGGGGCGGCGACAGGTCGGCCCCGTCGCAGGTGTGTCGCCTGGGGATGTCGCCCTCGTGGACAAAGGACGGCGAGGTCAGGGTCATCGCCATGAAGGCCTCCTCGGACCGCTTACGGCCGGTCCGTGCCGCGTTGGCCCCTCCGCGTCTTGCCAGACCGGGGTCCTCCCCGAGACCCCGTCCGGGCAACGCCTTCCCCGTTCCCCCTCGTTCCGTCGGGTCCGGGGCGGACGTCCGTTCCGGACGCCCGCCCCTCCCTTTGCTAATCGTCGAAGTCGCCTTCCGGCCCCTTGTCCCGGGACAGGCTCTTGGCCCGCTCCAGGATCTTCTCCCGGGTCCATTCCTTGGGGTCCTCGATGACGCCGGCCTTGGGGCCGAGGTCGTGGGACCCGGCCTTAAGCAGGGCGTCGATGGCCAGGGGCGCGGTGTCCTTGGCGTTGAACACGTCGGTCAGAAGCCAGGCCACGAATTCGGCCACGGCCTCGGACATCCGCTGCCGCACGGCCAGGGGCTGGGCCAGCAGCTTGTTCTCGAACACGCAGTTGAGCTTCTTGTAGTCCCCGGCCTTGATGGCCTTGCCGTCGGCATAGGCCGCCATTTCGGCCCACAGGGCGTCGTCGAGGCCCTTGCCCGGCTCCTTGATGAAGTTGCCGGCCGCGTCCATGATGGCGTTGCCGTAGTCGTTGACCGACACGCCCCAGGAGATCATCTGCAGGGCGGTGGCCACGTTGGCCTTGGTGGTGGCGGTCTTGGCCGCGATCTCCCGGAGCTTTTCCGAGGAGTTGCCCGAGGTGCCGTGCTGGGCCCCGGAGATGCCGTAGGGAGCGAGCGCCTCGTGGATGCGGGCGGTCAGGTCCACCTGGATGCCCGTGGCCGAGGCCTCGATGCCGTGGGTGGTGCCGTTGTTGAGCGCGATCCAGTCCGGGTGGATGCCGTTGGCGTTTAAGCCCTGGATCAGGAACAGGGCCTCCTCGGGCGTGGACAGGCCGGATTTGCCCTTGATCTCGCCGACCTCGGTCTCGTAGCCGGCCCAGGACGGGACGAACGGGGCCAGTTCGATGTTGGCCAGCAGGTTCTCCTCGTCGGGCAGGTGCGAGGCGTCGATGGCGATGGAGGTGATGCCGGCCTCGAACAGGGTCGGAATCTCGACCTTGGCCTCGGCCACGTCGCCGGGTTTCTTGATGCCGTAGTGGTCGGCGTGGATGGCCACGGGCACGGTGATGCCGAGCTCGTTCATGGCCTGGTCGGCCTGGCGGGCGATGTTCCACATGGTGACGTTGCAGTAGTTGGATTCCGAGCGGGCGATCTCCAGGATCAGGGCGGCGTTGGCCCGCTGGGCCGCGAGCAGGGCCCCGCGCAGCACGAAGTTGCTGCGGGAGTTGGCCGCGATGGTCATGGCGTGGCCCTTGGCCAGCATGGCCCGGTCGATGGCCTTGCCGCTGACCAGAAGCGCCCGGGAGTTGGGGAAAAGCTTTTTGACGTTGGGCGGGCGGCCAACGGCCAGGGCCTGTGCAAACGCGGTATCCGACGTGGTCATGCGATCCTCCTTGCTTCGCGGCCGGCGAGCGGCCCGCGCGGCCGTGGCCCGGGCCGGGACGCGGCCAGCCGTATGGTGCTCGTCCAGTATTCCGGTAACCGTCCGCCGGCGCTACGGCGTGGGGTACACATCCTTGATCTTGTGGCGGTCGAGAACGGCCGTGGCGGCCGGATCGCCGGCCACGGCCCGGACCAGGGCGGCCACGGCCGAGGCGATGCGGGCCCGCTCCACCGGGAACGGGATTCCGGCCAGCCGGGCGGCCAGGGCGTCCAGGCGGGCCAGGTTGGCGTCGCCGGGCGCGGCCTGGCAGCGGCCCAGCAGGTCGCAGGACACGACATCGCCCGTGGCCGCCGGCAGGCCGGCCACGAAGACCTCGCCGCCGCAGACCGCGCAGGTGAGGGTTCCGATTTCGGTCTCGGCCAGGGGAAAGGTCCACTGGGAGGTGGTGTTGCCGCAGGCGTCGTACTTGCGCAGGTGCAGGAAACGGCTCTCGGCCGCCCAGCCGAAGTCCGGGTGGGTCGGGTCGTTGACACAGAAAAGCTTGCGCGACAGCATGTCCGCTCCTTTTGCCCCGGTCGGGGCGCATCCCTTCCACGCATAGTACGGCCGGCCGAAACAATCAACAAAGAGGCCGGGTTTCCCCTTCCCGGGCCGGGTTTTTCCCTTTCGGATGGCAACGGTTTCTGATAGCAGCAACCCACGCCGGACGCGTGCTTTCCGGCCTCTGGAGCGAGCATGGCCGGATACGCCTACGTCCTTTGCGCCGCGGCCCTGTGGGGCCTGATCGGCCCCCTTTCCAAGCTGTCCTTTGCCGCGGGCATGGACACGGTGGAGGTGGCCTTCTACCGGGCGGCCGTGGCCTGGATCTTTTTCGCCGGCCAGGCCGTCGTCAACCGCGAGGTCCGCATCGCCTCCCGCGACCTGCCGGCCGTGGCCGGGTTCGGCGTGGTGGGCATCGCCGGCCTGTTCGGGGCCTATGTCGTGGCCGTGGAGGCCGGCGGCGCGGCCCTGGCCTCGGTGCTGCTCTACACCGCCCCGGCCTGGGTGGCCCTCATGTCCTGGCTGTTTCTCAAGGAGCCCATGGGCGGCTACAAGGTCGCGGCCGTTGTCGCCACCATCCTGGGCGTGGCCGGGGTCAGCCTGGGGCCGGGATTTTCCGGCCAGGCCGGGGTCGGGGCCAAGGCCATCCTGTTCGGCCTGCTCTCGGGCGTGACCTACGCCCTGTATTACATCTTCGGGAAGTACTACCTGGGCAAGTACAAGACGCCGACGCTTTTTCTCTACGCCCTGCCGGTCGGGGCCCTGGCCATGCTGCCGTTCGTCCGGTTCACCACCCCGACCCTGGCCGGGGCCTTGCCGTGCCTGGCCCTGGCCGTGCTGTCCACCTACGGAGCCTATTCGGTCTACTACGCCGGCCTGCGGCGGCTGGAGGCGACCCGGGCGGCCGTGGTCGCCACCCTCGAACCGGTCATCGCCGCGGTCCTGGCCTATGCCATGTTCGGCGAGCGGTTCGGGGTTCTCGGCTACCTCGGCGCCTGCGCGATCATCGGCTCGGTGCTTCTGACCGTCTGGGACGGGGCCAGGGAACGGCTGCGCGCGCCGCTGCCGTCGTCCCGGAGGACCGGAGCGACAGGCTAAAGAACGGCCGGCCGGCCGCCGATGAGGCAGGAAAGGGCCGCCGCTTCAAGGATCGGCGGCGGGCGGGGACCATGGACACGATCGACAAGATGCTCTCCGGACCGGCGGCCGAGCCCGCCCCGTCCAGGCCGGACGCGACCCAGTCCGCGACCCGGCAGGCGTCCGGTCCGGCCCGGCCCGACAGGCCTTCCCCGACCGACGCCGACGCCGACACCGTCCGGATCGAGGCCCTCTTTCCCTCCCGCAACATCCGGCTGGTCATCGACGAGACGACCGGCATCGTCCAGGCCCAGGTCCGCGACGCCGCCACGGGCCGGGTGCTGCGCAAGCTGCCCGACGACGAGTGGCTGCGGCTCTCGGCCATCCTGCGCGAGTTCGCAAGCCAGGCCATAGTGGACAAATCGGCCTGACCGCCCGGCTTGGGCCGCCTTGCCCTTTGGCGGACTTGCCTCTAAGAATCGCCTGCAACGCATCGCTTCCGGACCGGTCCGAAAGTCGCGGGCGGCTCGCGCGGCGTCCTCGCACGACTGCGAACCCTCAACCAGCCCAAAGCCCGCCATGTCCCCAGACCAGCCTTCCTTGCGCCCCTTTCCCGGCCACCAGGCCCTGACGCTCCTGGTCGCGGGCGTGCTCCTCTACCTCGTGCTCGGCTGGCTCCTGCTGACGGCCGACCGCAACGCCGAAGTCTTCCGCAACGACCTGATGGCCGCGGGCAACACCCTGGCCGACATCAGGCTCCAGGTCGAACGGCTGCAGGAAAGCGCGCTGCTGGCCGCGGCCACGGGCGAGCCGTCCTACGCCGACCGCCACGGCCAGGCCCGGGAGGCGGTGCGGGACGCCCTGGACCGCCTCGGCGGCTACGGTTTCCAGCAGCCGGAAGGGGCCCTCGTCACCCCGGCCCTGCGGCAGCACCTTCAGGCGGTGCTGGCCATCCAGGCCGAGGCCCTGGCCCTGGCCGGGCGGCAGGACCAGGCCGATGCCTGGACCGTGTTGCGCGGGCCGGCGTACGCCGCGGCCATGGCCGACCTGCGGCAATGCCTGGAGGACTGCGGCGCGGCCATCGCGGCCCGGGGGGACGCCCGGTTGGCCGGGCAGCGGCGCTACACCGTGGCCGCCCTCTGGTGCGTGGCCCTGTTCGCGCCCGGCCTGGCCCTGGTCGGCGGCGCGCTGCTCAGGCGGGCCCGGCGGGTCTCCCGGGCCAACATCGCGGCCCAGGCCGCCCTGGCCGATTCCGAGCGGCGTTTCCGGGCCATGTTCGAGCAGGCGGCCGTGGGCCTTGCCCAAGTCGGCCTGGACGGCGGATTCCTGCGGGTCAACGCCAGGTTCGGCAAGATCGTCGGCGTTCCGCCGGAAGACCTTTCCCGGCTGCGGTTTGCCGCCATCACCCACCCCGACGACCTGGAGGCGGACCTGGCGGCCGTGGGCCGGCTGCTCTCCGGGGAAATCGCCACCTATTCCATGGACAAGCGGTACCTGCGTCCGGACGGTTCCGAGGCCTGGGTCACCCTGACCGTGGCCCTGGTCCGGGACGAGGCCGGGAAGCCGCTGTATTTCATCAGCGTGATCGAAGACATCGGACCGCGCCGGGCGGCCGAGCAAGCGGCCCGGGAAAGCGCCCGGACCGTGTCGGCCCTGCTCGACGCCACCTCGGACCGGGTCTTCCTGGCCGACGCCTCGGGCCGCCTCCTGGCGGTCAACGCCGCCGCGGCCAAGGGGGTCGGTCTGGCTCCGGAAGCGGCGGTGGGCCGGAACTTCCCGGACCTTTTCGGGCCGGACCTTGCGGCCAGCCGACTGGCCCATCTGCGCCAGGCCCTGGAAACGGGCGCGCCGGTGCGGTTCACGGACGAGCGGGCCGGCGTCATCTTCGACCATATCGTGGCCCCCCTGCCGAGCCAGGACGGCGGGGCCGGTCGGGCGGCCCTGTTCGCCCGCGACGCCACGGACCTGATCCGGGCCAGGGAGGCGGCCGAGGCCGCCAGCCGGGCCAAGAGCGAATTCTTGGCCAACATGAGCCACGAGATCAGGACGCCGCTGAACGGCATCGTGGGCATGGCCCAGGTCCTGGCCGGCCTGCCGGCCACGGACGAACAGCGGGAGTGCCTGGACGACATCCTGAGCGCCTCGGGCGCGCTCCTGACCCTGTTCGACGATCTCCTCGAACTGGCCCGGCTCGAGGCCGAGCTCCAGGAGCCGGCCCGGGAACCGTTCGTCCTGGCCACGTTGGTCGAGGCCGTGGGCGCGACCCTCGGCCAGCGGGTCGAGGACAAGGGACTGGCCTTTGTCGCCCGCATCGACCCGGACGTGCCCGAGCTGCTGCTCGGAGACGGCCGGCGGCTGCGCCAGGCGCTTCTCAACCTGGCCGGCAACGCGGTCAAGTTCACGGACACGGGGAGCGTGCGCCTGACGGTCTCCTGTTCCGGAGCCTGCCCGGCCGCAGAGAACGGCGCGACCCGGGTGGCGGTGTCGTTTGCGGTGGCGGACACGGGCATCGGCATCCCGCCCCGGGACCTGGACCGGATCTTCGAAATCTTCACCCAGGCTGACGGCTCGGTCACGCGCCGTTTCGGCGGCACGGGCCTGGGCCTGGCCATCGCCCGGCGGCTGGTGCGGCTCATGGGCGGCGACATCACCGTGGAGAGCGAGCCCGGGAAGGGGAGCGTGTTCGCCTTTACCGTGGCGATGGAGCTTCCGTCCCCCCTGTCCGGGCACACGGAAAACGGCTGACCGGCGGCGTGGATCAGCCCTTGCGGGCGCGCAGGTCGCCGAAGGCGCGGCGCACGGTCTCCAGGCGCTCGCGGTAGCCCCGGGCGTCCCCGTACTCCAGGAAGAAGCGGTAGCGGGAGTGGGTGGCCCTGGGCGCGCGGGCGTGGCGGATGGGGCACCAGTACTGCTCGGTGCGGCCGGCCACCTCGCGCACGAACCCGAGCAGGCCGTTGAAATACCCGCAGTAGGCGCAGTTGAGCTTCTCGATCCAGTTCAGATACGCCAGGGCGTGGCGGTCGAGGACGATGTAGTCCGACCGGCGGACCTTGGGGATGCCGTAGATGGGGAAACAGACGGCCTGGTAGACCGTGACGGTCAGGTCCATGATCAGGGCCGGGATGAGCGCGCCCCAGATGACCGGAATGGTCAGGACCATCAGGAACCCGGACTCGTAGACGTACGACGACCACTTTTTGGCCAGAAGCCGGTGCTGCCGCTTGATCTCCTTGCTGAACCGGACCTTCTCCCGCGTGAGGGAAGCGCGCACCTCGGCCTCGGTCTCCTCCACCGCCTCGGCCAGCTCCCGCTCCAGCGCCTCCAGGCGCTCCCTGAGATCGTCGATTTTGGTCATGAAGAACGCCTCCGGCGGCCGGGGGAACCTTTTTTGACAAAAAGGTTCCCCCGGACCCCTTCCAAAAAACTTTTAACGGGCTTCGCGTGGGGCGCGGGGAACCAGACCCCCTATCGAGGGGGTCCGGGGGGAATCATTCCCCCCGGCCGCCGGAGGCGTCTCACTTGAAATCTTTATCAGCCGCTTTGACTTGCTGGATCAGGCGCATGAAGTCCACGCCGGCGTCGTGCATGTGGGTGTAGTGCTCGGCGTAGTCGATATCGATGCCGGACATGGCCTGGGCCACGCGGATGTCGTCCAGGAACCGGGCGACTGTGGCCGGGTCCGGTTCGGGGCCGCACTGGCGGGCGACGGCGTCTTCGATCAGGGCGCGGATGGTGGCGACCTGGTCCGGGCGCAGGCGGGCCAGGATGGCGTCCAGGGTCCGGGCGGCGGCCGGGTCGCGGGTCGGGGAGGCGGGGGCGTTATTGTCCAAGGTAGGCCTTCTTGATGTCGGCGTTTTCGCGCAGCCGCTCGGCCTTGTCTTCCATGACCACGGTCCCGGTCTCCAGGACGTAGGCCCGGTCGGCGAGTTTGAGCGCGATGTTGGCGTTTTGCTCGACCAGGAGGATGGTCATGCCCCGCTCCTCGTTGACGCTGCGGATGATGCGGAAGATGTGCTGGGAGATCATGGGCGAAAGCCCCAGCGACGGCTCGTCGAGAAGCAGCATTTTCGGCCGGCTCATGAGCGCCCGGGCGATGGCCAGCATCTGCTGCTCGCCGCCGGAAAGGGTGCCGCCGTGCTGCTTGCGCCGCTCGAAAAGGACCGGGAACAGGCGGTAGACCAGCCCCAGGTCGGCCTCGATGCCGTCCGGGTCGCGGCGGAAAAAGGCTCCCATGTCCAGGTTTTCCCGGACCGTCAGCCTGGGGAAGATGCGCCGGCCCTCGGGCACCTGGCAAAGGCCCATGGCCGGGAGCAGGTCCGGCCGGACCTCGGCGATGGACGCCCCCTGGTAGCGGACGTCGCCGCTGGTGGCCTTGACGATGCCGCAGATGGTCATGAGCGTGGTGGACTTGCCCGCGCCGTTGGCCCCGATGATGGTGACGATCTCGCCCTCGCCGACCGAGAGGGACACGTCGCGAAGGGCCTGGATGCGGCCGTAATGGGCGGATACGCCAAGAAGTTCCAGAATCGCGGCCACGCTCACTCCGAATCGTCAGAACGTTTGCCCATCCGCGCCGCCGGCCACAGGCCTTCCGGCCGCACCAGCATCATCACGGCCATGGCCCCGCCGAAGGCCAGCATGCGGTAGAGCTCGAATCCCCGAAAGACTTCCGGCAGGGCGACCAGGGCCAGGGCCCCGAGGATGACGCCGGGAATGGACCCCATGCCGCCGAGGACCACCATGGCCAGGACCATGGCCGACTCGATGAAGGTGAAGCTCTCGGGGCTGACAAACCGCATCCTGGCGGCGAAAAAGGCGCCGGCCAGGCCGCCGAAGACCGCGCCCAGGGCGTAGGCCAAGAGCTTGAACCGAAAGGTGTTCACGCCCATGAGCTCGGCCGCGGTCTCGTCCTCGCGGATGGCCTCGAAGGCCCGGCCGATGCGCGAATAGTTGATCCGGTGGACGGCGATGACCGTGAACACGGCCAGGGCCAGGATGATGTAGTAGAGGTATTCGAGCTTTCGCAGCAGCAGGAGCTCGAAGGAAAAGGAGCCGTCCGTCAGGGCCGGCACGTAGAGGCCCGGGGCCTTGATGCCGAGCAGGCCGTTGGGGCCGCCGGTCAGGGCCATCCAGTTGTTGAGCACGATGCGCACGATTTCGCCGAACCCAAGGGTCACGATGGCCAGATAGTCGCCGCGCATCCGCAGCGTGGGATAGCCGATGATGCAGCCGGCAATGGCCGCGAACACGGCGCAGACCGGCAGGCAGACCCAGAAGGGCAGGGCGTAGTGGATGGATAACAGCGCGTAGGTGTAGGCCCCGACGCCGTAGAAGGCGATGTAGCCGAGGTCGAGCAGGCCGCAGAGGCCAACCACCACGTTGAGGCCCAGGCCCAGGCAGATGTAGACCAGGACGTTGATGGCCACGTCCTGGGCATAGCGGTTGGTAACCATGGGATAGGCCAGGGCCAGGGCGGCCAGGGGCAGCAGGAGCATCCACCTCGGGGCGCGGGAAAGGGCCCGAAACACGGCGTCGCGGGCCTGGCCCAGGGGCAGGAGCACCGGGTCCAGCCGGCCGCGCCGGCCGAGGCGGTAGAGGACGAAGCAGAGGGTGGCGGCCACGGCCACGCGCAGCCAGATGGCGAAGGAGTCGGCGAAGTGGAAGCCGCCGTCGCGGATGCCCATAAGCGGCCACAGCAGGAGGTAAAACCAGGCCAGGCCCAGCCCGAAATACAGCCAGGACTTCCTAGACCCGCGTGTCATCGACGTTTTCTCCCATGATGCCGGTGGGCATGAAATAGAGGACAAGGATCAGGATGACGAAGGCGAAGACGTCCTTGTACTCCCCGCCGTGGGGGATGTAGGCGGCGGCCAGGATCTCCACCATGCCGATGACGAACCCGCCGATCATGGCGCCGGTGATGTTGCCGATGCCGCCGAGGACCGCGGCGGCGAAGGCCTTGATGCCGGGCACGAATCCCATGTCGTAGCGCACCGAGCCGTAGTAGAGGCCGACCATGATGCCGGCCGCGGCGGCCAGCATGGCCCCGATGGCGAAGGTGGTGCTGATGACCTTGTCGGCGTGGATGCCGACCAGGGCGGACATGACCTTGTCCTGGGCCGTGGCCCGCATGGCCTTGCCGATGCGGGTCTTGTAGATCAGGGTGTTGAGCAGGAAAAGGAGCAGGGCGGTCACCGCGATGATGCCGATCTGCATGTAGCTGACCCGCACGCCCCAGAGCTCGAAGCCACCGTGGGTAAACTCCGTGGGATAGGCCTTGTCGTAGACGCCCTGGGTCAGCATCAGGCCGTTTTGCAGAAAAATGGACATGCCGAGCGCGGACAGGAGGACGGACAGGCGCGAGGACTGGCGCAGGGGCTTGTAGGCCACCTTTTCCACGGCCATGGCCAGCATGGCGCAGTAGCCCATGGCCAGGATCAGGGAAAAGGCCAGGCCGAACCAGGGGTGGGCGTCCATGAGCCCCTGGGAGGCCATGTAGCTGAGTAAGATCACGCCCATGTAGCCGCCGGCGGCGAAGATCTCGCCGTGGGCGAAGTTGATGAGCGAGATGATGCCGTAGACCATGGTGTAGCCCAGCGCCACCAGGGCGTAGACGCCGCCGAGGGTCAGTCCGTTGACGAGTTGCTGGATGAGGTATTCCATGCCTTCCGCGCTTTTCCGGGGGGAGGGCGGCCCTCCCCCCGGCTAGAGGATGCTCTTAGAACTTTTTGCCGGTCTGGGGATCCCAGTAGTTGACGAACTTGCCGTCTTTCACCACGCGGATGATGTAGTTGGAGCCGGACTCGCCGTTCTCCTGGAACTTGATCTTCTTGGACGCGCCGTCCATGTCCATCTTGACCAGTTCGGCCTTGATCTTGGCCGGGTCCGTGGACTTGGCGGCCTTGATGGCCGACAGCAGCGAGTAGGCGGCGTCGTAGGAATAGGCTGAGTAGGCGCCGGGCTTGCCGAACTTCTCGTAGGCCTCCTGGAACTTCTTGTAGGCCGGGGTGGTGTCGTCGATGTAGCCGAAGGTCAGGTACATGCCTTCGGCGGCTTCCTTGGCGATCTCCATGAGCTGGGGATGGTAGACCGCGTCCTGGCCGATGATGGCGGCGGTGACGCCGGCCCGCTTGGCCTGGATGAGCATGAGCGCGCCCGAGGCGGAGTTCTGCAGGCTCATGTAGAAGACGTCGGGCTTGGCTTCCTTGATCTTGGTCAGCACGGCCGAGAAGTCCTTGTCGCCCTGGTTGACGTGGTCGTGCTCGATGACCTTGATCCCTTCCTTCTTGGCCAGCTTCTCGACGTTGTCGGCCAGGCCCTGGGAGTAGGTGGTCTTGTCGTCCACGATGAAGACGGTCTTGGCGCCGAGCACGTCCTTCATGAACTTCATGGCGGCCACGGACTGGTCATCGTCGCGGCCGCAGACGCGGAACATGTAGGGCAGGCCGCGCTCGGTCACCTTCTCGGAGGTGGAGGCCGGGGTCAGCATGGGGATGTTGGCTTCGGCCAGGGCTTCGGACGCCGGGATGGTGGCCGAGGAGCAGTAGGCGCCGATGACGCCGACGACCTTCTCGTTGACCAGCTTGTTGGCCGCGGCCACGGCCTGGCGGGGATCGCAGGCGTCGTCCTCGGCGAAGAGCTCGATCTTGTCGAAGCCGGGGATGCCGCCTTCCTTCTCGATGGCCGCGATGGCGGCGCGGGTGCCGTTGGCGATGTCGTTGCCGTCGGCGGCGTAGGAGCCGGTCAGCGGGCTCAGGCTGCCGATTTTCAGCGTGGCCGCCTGGGCCGTGGCGGCCATCAGGCAGATGGCCAGGATCGCGAGGATGATGCTTTTGGTCTTCATGTTCCGCAAACCTCCTTTATCCTTGGTCTCGCCCCCCCCGCCGCGACGTGCGGCCTTGCGGGCGTTTTCGCGGCACGGTCGGTCGCCTGCCGTTGGTTGCGGCCAGGCGCGGGAGCTTCTGCTGCCCGGGCATGGAAGCTCCTTGCAAAAGCGTCGTGCCCGGACCCGGGCGCGCCGTTTCGAGAACCGGGCCTAGGCATCGATCTCGGAGCCGAGATAGGCCTCGATGACGGCCGGGTTGGACCGGACTTCGGCCGGCGTGCCCTGGCAGATGCAGACGCCATGGTCCAGGACCACCACCCGATGGCTGACATTCATGACCACGCTCATGTCGTGCTCCACCAGGAGCACGTTGACGCCCGTGTCCGCGATCCGCTGGATGGTCTCCATGAGCTCGCGGCTCTCCGACGGGTTGAGCCCGGCGGCCGGCTCGTCGAGGAGGATGGTCCTGGGGTCCGAGCCGAGGGCCCGGGCGATCTCCAGGCGGCGCTGCAGGCCGTAGGGCAGGTTTTTGGCCACTGTGTCGGCGTGGTCGGCCAGGCCGGCGAAGTCCAGGGCGGCAAGGGCCCGGTCGCGCACGGCCCGCTCCTCCCGGCGCTGGGACGGGGTGCGCAGGACCGCGCCGAGAACCGAGCTTTTCGTGCGGCAGTGCCGGGCCACCATGACGTTTTCGAGCGCGGTCATGGCCGTGAAAAGCCGGATGTTCTGGAAGGTCCGGGCGATGCCCCGGGCCAGGATGTGGTGGGGCCGCAGGCCGGAGATGGTCTGGTCGTCGTAGGTCACCTGGCCGCCCGAGATCCGGTAGACGCCGGTGATGACGTTGAAAATCGTGGTCTTGCCCGCGCCGTTGGGGCCGATGAGACTTAAAATCTCGCCCGGGCGCAGGTCGAAGGACACTTCCGTCAGGGCCTGCAGACCCCCGAAGTGGACGCTGACGTCGGTAAGACACAAGTGAGCCATGGAACCGGGTTACTACGAAAAAATCAGGGGAAAAACAAAGGAAATTTTGGAGCGTCCGCAAAGCCGGGAATTGGCTGCAACAAGGGCGGGACGGCGGTTTCGGGGGTCCGGAACCGGTCCGGCGCGTCCGGCCCGGGCGGCCGCCGGCAACCCGGGGTCCGGCACGTCGGTTGCATGGTCCCGGGCGGAGGACCGGGAGCATGCAACACGCGTTTCGTCTCGCCTTCGTGCTCACGCTCGGGTTGTCCCTTGGCGGGTGCGCCTTTTCCACGGGCGGGCGCGACCCCTATCCCATCGCCCCGGGCGCGGGCACGGTGCTGGACACGGCCAAGTCCCAGATCGGCGTGCCCTACCGCGCGGCCGGCCAGTCGCCGGAGCAGGGATTCGACTGTTCCGGATTCGTCCAGTGGGTCTACGCCCGGCACGGCGTCCGCCTGCCCCGGCGGACCGACGACCAGCTGCGCACCGGCCGGCCCGTGACGCGCGGCGAACTCCGGCCCGGGGATCTCGTCTTTTTCATGCCCTCGTCCAAGTCCGCCAGCCTGCACGTCGGCATCTTCGACGGCCATGGCGGCTTCATCCACAGCCCCTCTCCGGGCGGCCGGGTCCGGGGGGAGAGCCTGCTCGCCCCGTACTGGCGCTCCACCTACTACGCGGCCAACCGGGTGCTGCCCGACCGGATGGTGGCCGGGCCCTGAGCCGGAGCCGGGGGTGACGGCAAAGGCTTTGACAGGCCTGGGCGATTATTTTTAAAAAGATAGAAACTGAAACTGCCTGTCGTCGATCCTCGCTTTTCGCTCCCACAGGCGCAAGTTCCCCGGCCGCGCCCCGGCGGGGCTCAGGACGGTCCATGCGCGGCGTCTCCCTGCGGATCAAGATCAACATCGCGATCCTTCTGGCCTTTGTGGTCGCGGCCGGAGGCTTCGCCGCCATCCTGACCTCCTACATGGCCGACCGGGAGGCCAGCACCCACAACCGGACCCGGATCCTCCTGGCCGCCCTGGCCGCCCACCGGATGGAGCGGCTGGTCCCGGCCCTGGACAAGACCGAGGAACTGGCCGCGGCCAGGGACATCCTGGACCGTCTGGTCCGGGTGGAGGGGGTGGTCGAGGCGTCGCTCTTCGACGAACTGGGCCGGCTCGTGGCCACGGCCGGGGAGCGGCCCGCGCCGCCGCTTCGGGGCGAGAAGGGCGAGGCCCTGCCCGGTGGGCGCGTCTTCACGGCCGCCGACGAGGACGGAAAGCTTTCCGCCGTCCTGGTCGAACCCATCGCCTCCCAAGGCCGCAGACTCGGCTATCTGCGCCTGCGCTACTCCATGCGCGAACTCCACGCCCTCAACCAGCAGACCTGGCTGGTGTTCGGCCTGGCCGTGGCCGGGGCCTATCTGCTGCTGGCCACGATCCTAAACGTCATGCTGCACCGCTTCGTGCTGCGTCCGGTCGATGTCCTGCGCCAGGGCCTGCAGGCCCTGGAGGCCGGCCGCCTCGGCCACGCGGTGCCGGTGGCCTCGCGCGACGCCCTGGGCAAGGTGGCCATGGCCTTCAACGCCATGTCCGCCCGCCTCAAGGAGACCAGCGAGTCCCTGGCCGCCAGCCGGGCCGAGATCGAGGAGCATCGGCGGCTTCTGGCCCGGCGGGTGGAGGAGCGGACGGCCGACCTGGCCCGGGCCAACGCGCGGCTCGTGGCCGAGGTCGAGGCCCGGCGGGAGGCCGAGGCCCGCCAGGAACGGACCCTGGCCCTGTACAAGGCCATCCTGGAATCCACGGCCGAGGGCGTGCTGTGCATCACGGCCACGCCGGAGACGAAAATCCTGGCCATGAACCGCCGGTTCCTGGAGCTGTGGGGCCTGCCCGAATCCTGGCCGTCGCTGCCGGACCGCCAGGACCGGTTCCAGGCGGTCCTGGACCGGGTCAGGGACCCCGAGGCCGTGCGCGTGGCCTTCATGGCCCTGATGCGCGACGACGCCCGCCTGGACGTGGCCTGCCTGGAGCTGGCCGACGGCCGGTTCCTGGAGCGCCGCAGCGGGCCGATCATCCAGGCCGGGACCTATATCGGCCGGGTCCTGTCCTATGTGGACGTCACGGCGGAAAAGCGGCGCGAGGCCAGGACCGAGGAGGCCAAGACCAAGGCCGAGGACGCCTCCCGGGCCAAGGGGGCCTTTTTGGCGGTCATGAGCCACGAGATCCGCACGCCGCTTTCCGTGGTCATCGGCCTGACCGAGGAGATGCTGGCCAGCCCGGCCAGCGCCGAGCAGCTCGGGCACCTGGCCACCATCCGCGACGCCGCCGCCCACCTGATCGGCCTGGTCAACGACATCCTGGATTTCTCCAGGATCGAGGCCGGCCGTCTGGTCCTCGAACGCGCCGATTTCGACCCGCGCGACCTCGCGGCCGGGGTGGCCGGAACCTTTGCCCTGCAGGCCCGGCGCAAGAAGCTGGACCTGTCCGTTTCCGTCCACGACGACGTCCCCAGGGTCCTTCGCGGCGATCCGGGCCGGCTGCGCCAGGTGCTGCTCAACCTGGTCGGCAACGCGGTCAAGTTCACGGATGCGGGAAGCGTGCGCCTGACGGTCGCGCTCGCGCCCGAACCGGAGGCGGCGGACGGTCGGGTCGGCCTCGCGGTGCGGGTGGCGGACACGGGCATCGGCATTGCGGAAAAAGACCTGGCCGATCTGTTCGAGCGGTTTCGGCAGGGCGGGGAGACCGTGGCCCGGGGCTACGGCGGCTCGGGCCTGGGGCTGGCCATCTCCAAGGGCCTGGTGGAGCGCATGGGCGGGCGGATCGACGTGGAGAGCCGGCCCGGCCAGGGAAGCGTGTTCACGGTCACGGTGCGGCTCCTGCCGGGCCGCGATCCCCTGCCGGAACCGTCGGAACGGCCGGCGGCCGATACGGCCGGACGCCGGCTGCGCATCCTGCTCGTGGAGGACAACGAACTCAACGCGGCCGTGACCCGCCTGCACATGGCCCGCATGGGCCACGACCTGACCGTGGCCGCCTCGGCCCGGGAGGCCTACGACCGGCTGGCCGCGGAGCGGTTCGACGCCGTGCTCATGGACATCGAGATGCCGGAGACCGACGGCATCGCCGCCACCCGGACCATCCGGGCCGGCGGGCCGCCGGGGCGGCCGGTCCTCGAGCCCGAGGTGCCCATCATCGCGGTCACGGCCCATGCCGTGGAGGACGTGCGCCAGCAGTGCCTGGAGGCGGGCATGGCCGGGTTCGTCACCAAGCCGGTCCACTACCGGACCCTGCAGCGGATCCTGGAAGCCATGGACCGTCCGGTCCAGTCGCAGTTCGCCGCGGCCGCATTGCCGCCCCCGGTCCCGGCAGCGGCCACGGGCGCGGCCGGTCCGGGAGCGGCGCTGTTCGATCCGGACGCGGCCCGGGAGGGCATGGGGATTTCCTGGAGCCAGTACGAGAGCTTAAGCCGCGTCAGCCATGACGAGGGCGGCCGGCGGCTGGCCGAGGCGGCTGCCTGCCTGGAGGCCGGCGATCGCGACGGCGCGGCCATCGCCGCTCATACGGTCAAGGGCGCGGCCGCCACCCTGGGGGCCTATTCGAGCCGGGAGGCGGCCGGGGACCTGGAACGGGCCGTGCGCCAAGGGGACGGGGACGCGGCCAGGGAGGCCCTGGCCCGGCTGGAGGCCCTGTGGCGGGAGGTGAGCCGGGTCTTTGCCGACTGGCGGCCGCCGGTCTAGCCGCCCCAGAGGCAGCGGCCGGCGGCCACGAGCCCCATGCCCAGGGCCACGGGGCCGAAAAAGCCGCGCGTGCGCACGGCCAGGGCGAAGGCGGCCAGGCCGGCCCAGAGAATCAGGTTGCCGGGGCCGGCGTCGAAGACGCCTTCGGGCCGCAGCAGGGCCGGCGCGGCCAGGGCCGCCAGCACCGCCGCCGGCACGTGGGCCAGGAAGCGGATGACGGCCGGGGGCAGGGTCCGGCCGGCCAGGAAGAGCAGGGGGCCGGACCGGGTGGCGTAGGTGACCGCCGCCATGGCGCAGATGGTCAAAAAGATCGTTTGTTGCGTGTCCATCGTTCCACTCCCAGGCCGCAGGCCGCGCCGCACAGGCCGGCGGCCAGCGTGCCGCCTCCGGACAATCCCCACTGAGCCGCCCCAAGCGACAGGACCGCTCCGCTCAGGGCGGCGGCCACGTGGGAACGGCCCGCAAGTTGTCCGGCGAGCAGGGCCAGGAACATGCCCGGCAGGGCGAAGTCCAGGGCAAAGGCCCGGCCGTCGCCCAGGGCATCCCCCAGGACCAGGCCCAGGGCCGTGCCCGCCACCCAGGCGGCCTGGGCGGCGACGTTGATGGCCAGGGTCAGGCCCTTGTCGCGGTCGCCCCGGCCGAACCGGGCGGCGTGCAGGGCGAAGCTCTCGTCGGTCAGTTCGAAGGCGAAGGCGGCCAGTTCCGGTTTGCGCCAGCCGCGCAACAGCGGGGCCATGGCGGCCGAAAAGAGCAGGTGGCGCAGGTTGACGGCCAGGGTCGTGGCCACGACGGAAAGGCCCGACGCGCCGGCCGCGAAAAGGCCCACGGCCACCAGCTGGGCCGAGCCGGCGTAGACCAGAAGCGACATGGCCAGGACGTTGAGCGCGCCCAGTCCGGCCTTGCCGGCCAGGACGCCATAGGCCATACCAACCGGGACATAGCCCAGGGCGATGGGCCAGGTCCGGACCAGGGCTTCGCGCCATGGCGGCCGGCCGGCCGATGGTCCGGGCGGATGGGTCTGCATGCGAACCTCCCTGGGAAGCCTCCCGGCGGGGACAGGTTTTGTGCACCCGGTCCGGGCCGGGCGCAAGTTTTTTCGCCTCCCAAGGGAAGACGCGCCCGGGGAGCAACAGGACGCAAGGCGCACGGTCATGAAAATTTTCGTCATCATCGGCACGGCCCTGGGGCTGGCCTACTGCGGGTATCTGGCCCTGCTCTACCTGGGGCAGGACACCATGGTCTTTCCGGGACGCCTGGCCGATCCGGCCCGGGAGCAGGAGATCCGGCGCTACTATCCGAAGCTCGAGGCCTTTACGGTCACGGCCGGGGACGGCGTGGTCCTGCGGGGCTACTACCTGCCGCGAAGCCGCGACGGCCGGCCGGCCCCGGCCGTGCTTTACTACTGCGGCAACGCCGAGGAGCAGACCGGGTTTTTCCTGTGGTCGCCGAGCGAACTGCGGCCTTTCACCGTGGCCGGGGTGGACTACCGGGGCTACGGCCATTCCGACGGCCGGCCGACGGAAAAGGCGATCAAGGACGACGCCCTGGCCGTGTACGACGCCCTGGCGGCCAGGCTCGGGCCTGCGGCGCGGATCGTGGTCATGGGCCGCAGCCTGGGCACGGCCGTGGCCGCCCATGTCGCGGCCCGCCGGGACGTGGCCGGGCTGATCCTGGTCACGCCCTACGACTCCCTGGCCGCCGTGGGCCAGGCCTCGCACCCGCTGGTGCCGGTCAGGTTGCTCATGAAAAATCCCTTCGACGTGGCTCCGGACGCGGCCAGGGTTACGGCGCCCACGCTCATGCTCGTGGCCGGGGCCGACACCCTGGTCCCGCCGCTCCACGCCGCCCGCCTGGCCGCGTCCTGGCCCGGCCCCAAGGAGGTCCGGACCCTGGACGGGGCCACCCACGGCAACATCGTGGACAACCCGGAATACTGGCGGCTGGTGCGGGAATTTCTCAAGGCCCGCTTTCCGGACTGGGAGACGCCGGAGGTCCAGACAGCCGGATAGGCATAGTTATGGTTGCCCTATCGGCGAACGCGTGCGACCCCCTGTAAAGGGTCAAAACCGGTTGCCGGGCCGAACTTCGGCCCAAGGGGGAAACCATGCGCATCAACGCCCATTGCCACGTTTTCACCTTTGCGTCGTTTCTGACGGACGCGGCGGAGGCCAATCTCGGGGCCAGAATCAAGGAGACCCACCACCGCTCGGACGCAGTCGCCCACGATGCCCTGAAGCTGCTGCATGCCGCCATGGCCGGCCATCCTGCCGCGCTTCAGGTCCTCCGGCTCGGGATCCGGAAGGGTTTGTTAGGACCGGGCCTGCTGGAGTTCTTGCGTCGCGGCTGCCATGCAACCATCGACGCGGTGACCGACGATCTGTTCGCCGATATGGAGGCCTGCGCGGGATCGGACGAGGAGACGGTGGTGGTGCCGCTCATGATGGATGTCGTGAACGGAAAGAGCACCAAGGCCGATCTCGACAAATTCGACCGTCAATACGAGCAGACCGTACTCCAGGCCGTGCGGCGTCCCGGCCGGGTGCTGCCGTTTGTGGCCGTCAATCCCCTGCGTCCCCACGGAGCCCTTGAAAAGATGGAAAAGGCCCTGGAGAGCGGAGAGTGCGTCGGGGTCAAGCTCTATCCGTCCCTCGGCTATGCTGTGAACCACCCCGATATGCAGGAAGTCATGCGGATCTGCCAACAGTACGACGCACCCGTGACCATGCACTGCAACGATGCCGGCTTTTGCGGTCCTGAAGAATACGACTGCGCCTGCTGCTCCCCCATCGCCTGGGGCGGTATGATCGGGCGCTACGAGGTCCGGTTCAATTTCGCCCATTTCGGCGACCACACCCCTGGCAAGAAGGCCTCCGACACCACTCCCTCCTGGCGGGATTACATCGGCATCTTGATGGACCGCTACCGGGACTTGGTTTACGCCGACGTCTCCTACCAGGCCGGTCCCCTTGGCGGGGAGACCTCGCGGGAAGGCTACGCGGCCTGGCTGCACGGGCAGATGAACTCCCCGCGTGGCGACAACATCCTTTTCGGCTCGGACAGCTTCATGCTCCTTCAGGACGCGTCAGAAGGCTCCTATTGGCGGTTTTTCGAGAACGCCCTCGGGGAGGAGAAGTTCGCGCGCATCGCCGAGACCAATCCCAAGCGTTTCCTGGGGCTGCCCGGAAAAGGGGAGACGCCCCGACCGGGATCGGCCATGGAGAAGCACATCGGCTTTCTGCGGGCCAAGAAAAAAGAATCCGGGAGCCGGTTCGGAGAACGGTCGGCGCCGGCCGCCTGGCTGGAGGGCCGGCTATAGGCCCTCGGCCGGCGAGTCGTCCTCGGGCAGGAGGTCCGGGTCTTCCTGGTCGGGTGGGACCTCGGCCGGGCCGGAGTCCCGCACCCCGAAGCCGGGCCGGACCCGGCCGAGGATGGCGTCGGTCAGGTCGGGCAGGCCCTCGCGGGTTTTGGCCGACAGGGCGATGGCCCCGGGAAAGGCGTTTTTGAGCGGGCCGCGCAGGTCGTCCGGCACGGCGTCCCACTTGTTGAGCACAAGCAGGCGCGGGATGTCGCCGAGCTCCATCTCCTGGAGGATGTCGGCCACGGCCGCCACCTGTCCCTCCACCTCGGGGTGGGAGGCGTCGGCCACGGCCACGAGCAGGTCCGCCGCCTCGAGCTCCTCCAGGGTGGCCCGGAAGGCCTCCTTGAGCTCCTTGGGCAGCTCCCGGATAAATCCCACGGTGTCGGTCAGGATGATCTCCCGGTCGCTGGGGAACCGCAGCCGCCGGCTGGTCGGGTCCAGGGTGGCGAACAGCCGGTTCTCGGCCAGGACCGCGCTGCCGGTCAGGGTGTTTAGGAGCGTGGACTTGCCGGCGTTGGTGTAGCCGACCAGGGACACGACCGGCAGTCCGGCCCTGGCCCGGCCAGCCCGGGCCGCGGCCCGGCGCTTGCGCAGTTCCTTGAGCGCGTCCTTGATCCGTCCGATCCGCTCCCGGATGCGCCGCCGGTCCACCTCGAGCTTGGTTTCGCCCGGTCCCCGGCCGCCGATGCCGCCCATGAGCCGCGACATGGCCCGGTCCTGCCGGACCAGGCGCGGCTGCAGGTACTTGAGCTGGGCCAACTCCACCTGCAGCTTGCCGGACCGGGTGGCGGCGTGCTGGGCGAAGATGTCGAGGATGAGCTGGGTCCGGTCGATGACCCGCAGCTGGGTCACCTCGGTCAGGTTGCGGATCTGGGAAGGCGAGAGCTCGCCGTCGAAGACCAGCAGCGAGGCCCCGGCCTTGAGCGCCGCCACCTCGATGTCGGCCAGCTTGCCCTTGCCCAGGATGAATTTCGGGTTCACGGCCGCCACCCGCTGCACGACCCGCTCGGCCGCGTCCAGGCCTGCGGTGTCGGCCAGGGCCGCCAGCTCGTCCAGCGACGCCTCCTGCGCGGCTTTGGGCGCGCTGGCCACGCTGACCAGCACGGCCTTTTCCCGGCCGGTCTGCGCCGCGCCCGGGGCGGCCAGCTTCTCGCCCTCCCGGGCCAGCTCGTCTTCCAGGGCCGTGGCCAGGGCGTTGAAGTCCTCGTCCACCTTGTCGTACGGACGCGGCGGCAAAATGTCATACGGCGCGTCGCCCGCACCCGGCGGCAGCAGGTGGGCGACGTGGAGGGACACGGGCTGGGCCAGGTTGTCCATGGTCAGGGCGGCCACGCTGTCCAGGCGCAAAAAGAGCATGTCCGTCAGGTCTTCCTCGGACAGGCCCTCGCCCGACAGGTGGACGTGCAACAGCCGCACCCCGCGCAGGCGGGCTCCGCCCAGGCGGGCGCGGTCGAGTTCCGGGATCAGGATGCCCTTGGGCGTGCCGACCAGGATCAGGGTCGGCCGGCCCTTGCGGTCGATGAGCAGCCCCACCTGCCGGCCGATGCCGAAGGCGATGGCGCACAGCTCGCGGGCCTGTTCCAGGGTGTAGCCGCCGACCGACGGGTAGCGGCGGGTGCCGAGACGCTCCAGGGCCTTGAGCTGGCTTGGCTTGAGGCCGACGGTGTTGCCTTCAACCTTGGCGGCGATGGGGATGTCCCTTGTGTGGCGCGGACCGGATCGGTCGCGGCGTGGGGTTGCGGCCGGGCCGGGGTCAGACGATGGTGGCGTTGTTGTCGCGCAGCTTGCCGACAAGAAAGCCGATGGCGATGCCGAGGATGCAGCTGCCGATGCAGCTGACGCCGAAGATGGCCACCAGGTCGTTGACGTTGCCGATGATCCGGCGGCCGAACAGGATGTGGTAGAAGCCGTAGCAGATCCACAGGACCATGCCGGCGTGGAAGCCGAAAAACAGGCCGTCCATCATCCGGTCGTGGACTTCCACGGACTCGATGTATTTGTAGCAGATGAGCTGGGCCACCACGCCGAAAAGCGTGATGGAGCCGAACGAGGCCAAAAGCTGGATGGCGATGACCACCACCGTGGCGTGCCAGGGGTCGCCCTTGCGCAGGGACACGATCACCCCCGGCAGAAGGCTCACGATCCAGATGCCGATGACGCCGATCTCCTGATAGCGCCTGGACACCATGTCCCAAAACTTTTCCATGAAATCTCGCATTGTCCGCCTCTTGGCCGCCCCGCGCCGCGCCTGTGGCGGCGTCCGCAAAAAGGACGGCCGGTCGCGTTGTCAAGCGCTCCGGAAAACGTCATACTGATTGGCAGGCTTTATTGCAACGCGTTTCCCCAAACCCGGCGCGGCGTGTCTTCCGGCCGCCCATCGACGTGGCCAACCAGCATGGAATATCCCAGAAAGGGCGTCGGGACCGCTCCGGCCCGCCCGCCGCGCGTCCTTGTCGTGGACGACGAGGCCATCAACGTCGAGACCCTGGCCTGGATGCTCAAGGAGGCCGGGTTCGAGCCCCTGCGCGCCGCGTCCGGCCCCAAGGGACGGGCCATGGCCGCCAAGGAACAGCCCGACCTGATCATCCTCGACATCATGATGCCCGGCGAATCCGGCTTTGAGACCTGCACCCGCCTGACCGCCGACCCGGCCACGGCCGACATCCCCATCATCTTCATCTCCGGCCTCGACGACATGGAGAACAAGGTCAAGGGGTTGCGGATCGGGGCCGTGGACTACGTGACCAAGCCGTTCGCCCGGGAGGAGGTCCTGGCCCGGGTCAAGATCCACATCCGCCTGCGCCGGGGGCTGCGGGCCCTGCTCGCCGAGCAGGCCGCCAAGCTGGCCCAGATCCGCGACGCCCAGCAGGCGATCCTGGTCGCGCCCGGCGACCTGCCCGAGGCCCGGTTCGCGGTCCGCTACGTGCCGGCGCTGGAGGCCGGCGGCGACTTCTACGACGTCTTCCCCTGGTCCGAGGCGGTCATGGGCTATTTCGTGGCCGACATTTCCGGCCACGACCTCGGGGCCTCGTTCGTCACCTCCTCGCTCAAGGCCCTGCTGCGGCAAAACACCGGGCCGCTTTTCACCCCGGTGGAGACGCTCAAAAACATCAACAGCGTCCTGGCCACCCTGCTTCGCGACGGCAAGCACCTGACCGCGGCGCTTGTGTGCCTCAACCGGGCCCGCAAGCGCCTGACCCTGGTGAGCGGCGGCCATCCCGCGCCGATTTTGGTCGGCGCGGACGGGGAGTGCTCGTTTCTGGCCGCCGACGGCGACGTGCTCGGGGTCTTCGAATCCGTGCAGTTCGGCCTGATCGAGCGAGCGGTCGCGGCCGGGGACCGGATCTTTCTCTACACCGACGGCCTGATCGAACGGTTCGGCCCCGGAGCCAGGGGCCGGGACGCTGGCCTGGCGGAGCTCGCGGCCCAGTGCCGGGACACGGCCCGCCTGCCCCTGGACGCGGCCGTGGCCGCCATTGCCGCCAACACCCTGGGCGCGCGGGTCCAGCCCGAGGACGACGTGGTCCTCATGGGCATCGAGGTGTGACGGCCATGTTCGAAATCGAATCCTTTCCCGGCGGCCGCGCCTTCCGGTTCTCGGCCAGCCTGACGCTGCTGGACCGGGCCGTGGCCGAGACCGTGGGGTTTCTCCAGAGCCAGAACGCCTCGGGCAGCCTGTTCGACGTCAAGCTGCTCCTGCGCGAGGCCCTGCTCAACGCCGTGCTCCACGGCAGCCGGTCCGATCCCCTGCGCCTGGTGGCCCTCGAGGTCCGCACCGCCGCGGGCCGCCTGACGCTGACCGTGACGGACCAGGGCGACGGCTTCGACTGGCGCGCGGGCCTGGCCAACCTCGCCCCGCCCGAGGCCACCAGCGGCCGGGGCCTGACCATCCTGACGCTCTACGCGGACGACGTCCGCTTCAACCCCGCCGGCAACCAGGTGACCCTGACCAAGGCCGTACTCGGCCTGCGCGGCCCGGCCGTTTTGGCGGGAAATCCAGACACCATCAAGGGGAATGCGCCCATGCACGACATTCGCATCGAGGACGGCGCGACCGTCTTCTGCCCGGCCGGGGACATCGTGGCCTCGGTGACCGACGCCCTGCGCGGCAGGCTCAAGGAGATCATGCAGGCCGCGTCCGGCCCGCTGGTCCTCGACCTGTCCCGCGTGGAGCTGATCGACTCGGTGGGCATCGGCCTTTTGATCGCGGCCCACAACACCCTGGCCAAGAAGGGCGGCCGGCTGACGTTGCGAAACGTCAACCCGGACCTGGCCTCGCTGCTGCGCACCATGCGGCTGGACAAGCACTTTTGCGTGGAAAACGCCTGAGCCCGGACAGGAGCCCGCCATGGACCAGATGGACGACGAAATCATGGCCATGTTCGTGGAGGACACCCGCGAACACCTGGCCGACATCGAGACCGCGCTCATGGACATGGAGCGGACCGGGGCCGACATTGACGAGGAACTCGTCAACAAGGTCTTCCGGGCCGCCCACTCCATCAAGGGCGGGGCGGGATTTCTCAACCTGAACAACGTCCGGGACCTGGCCCACAGGCTCGAAAACCTGCTGCACATGATCCGCGGCCGCGAACTCGCGCCAGACACCCGGGTCATCAACCAGCTCCTGGCCGGGTTCGACCGGCTGCTCGGACTAGTGGAGGCGGCCGAGGCCAGCAACGCCCAGGACATCTCGCCCCTGCTGGCCGACCTGGCCGCCCTGGCCACCGAGCACCTGAGCACCGAGCAGCGGGACCAGGCCACGGCGTCCGTGGCCATCGCCCTGCCGGGCGGCGAGGTCGTCTTCACCGAGGACGAGCTGTCCATCCGCCAGGCGGCGTCCGGCGGCAGGAACCTCTACCTGGTGGAGTACGACCTGATCCACGACGTCCAGGCCCGGGGCAAGACCCCCCTCGACGTGATCACCACCATGGAGTCGAGCGGCCTGATTGTGGACTGCCGCATGGAGCTTGGGGCCGTGGGCGACCTCGACGCCCCGCCGGTCAACCGCATCCCGTTTTACGTCCTTTTCGCCTCCATCGTGGAGCCGGACATCGTGGGCTACCTGTTCGCCCTGGACCCCGGGCGCATCCATCCCGTGGACGTGGACGCCCTGTGCTCCAACCCCGGGGCCGCTTCCCAACCGGCCGCGCCGGCCGCGTCGGCCGGTGACGCGGGCGGCGCGGCCGGCCCCGAAGCCCGGCTGGCCTTCGGCGTCTGGGAACTGGCCGTGGCCGGCGGGCAGGCCGTGCTGCGGCTCTCGCCCGGGGAACGGCCGGATGCGGCCGGGGCCCGGGAGGCCCTGCTCGAGAGCCTGGGCCGGAGCGCCTCCGTGACCATCGAATGGAACGGTCCCGCCGGGGCCGACCTGCCGCTGGTCCAGGTGATGGTGGCGGCCGGCCGGACCTTTGCCGCCAGGGGGCTGGCCCTGGCCCACGGCGACGGTCCGCCCGAGGTCCTGACGGCCACGGCCGTCCGGGCCGGGGTCACCCCGGACTGCCTGGCCGCGGTCGGACTGCCGGCGGAGCTCCTCTTTCCGGCCCGGACCGCACCCTAAGTCCCTTGCGGAGGTCATGGTGGAATTTACCGACGAGACGCGCGTCCTGTTCCAGGAAGAGGTGGCGGAAAACCTGTCCGAACTCGACGGGGCCCTGCTCGAACTGGAAAAGACGCCGGACGACAGGGACCTGGTCAACAGGGTCTTCCGGGCCGTGCACACCCTCAAGGGCGCCTGCGACATGTTCGGCCTGACCCAGGTCGTGGGGCTGGCCCACGACCTGGAGTCGCTGTTCGACCACGTCCGGGGCGGCTGGCGGCGGGTGGGCAAGGACCTTTTGGACGCGGCCTTCGCGGCCAAGGACCGGTTCGCGGCCATGCTGGCCGAGGGGGCCGACCCGGCCGATGCGGACGACCCGGCGCTGCGCGCCCGTCTCAAAGAATTGCTGCGGACCCCGGACATGCCGGACGAGGGGGCCGCGACCCCGGCCGCAACGGGCGCAACGGGCGATCCGGCCGGGGCGTCCGCCACGGGAGCGGACGTCCCGGCCGCCGGCGGCGGCCCGGGCGGGGTGCGGTCCTGGCGCGTCTTCCAGGCGCCGGCGGACCCGGGACGCCAGGGCCGGACCGATCCCCTGGCCCTGCTCGACGAGCTGCGGGCCATGGGCGAGGCCCGGGTCCGGTGCGACCTGTCCCGGGTGCCGGACCTGGCCGACCTCGACCCCGAGGACTGCTTCCTGGGCTTCGAGGTGGTGCTGACGGCCGACGCGGCCGCGATCCCGGACGCCAACGCCCTGCGCGACGTGTTTCTGTTCCTGGAAAACCAGGCGGACGTGGAAATCACGCCCTGCGACGGGAGGTTCCCCGCGCCGCTTCCGGCCGCCTTGCCGACGCCGGCGGCCGTGCCCGACTGGCCGGACGTGGCGGCCTCCAAGGCCGCTCCGGCACCCGGTCCGGCGGCCGCGACTCCGGCCCGGCCGGCCCAGGCCCAGGTGGCGCCCCAGGCCGCCCCCCGGCCCGAGCCGGCCCCGGCCGAGGCCAGGAAGGCCGCGCCGGCCAAGAAGGAGTCCATGCAGAGCCTGCGGGTGGACGCGGCCAAGCTCGACGACCTGGTCAACCTGGTCGGGGAGCTGGTCATCGCCCAGGCCAGGCTGACGCAGCTGGCCATGGGCCTGGGGCATCCGGCCCTGACCGGCGTTGCCGAGGAGATCGAGCGGCTTTCCAACGAACTGCGCGACAACACGCTCGGCATCCGCATGCTGCCCATCGGCACCACCTTCAGCCGGTTCCGGCGGCTGGTGCGCGACCTGTCGTCGGAGATGCGCAAGTCCATCGAACTCGTGACCGAGGGCGGGGAGACCGAGCTCGACAAGACGGTCATCGAGCAGCTCGGCGATCCGCTAGTCCATTTGCTGCGCAACAGCATCGACCACGGCATCGAGCCGCCGGCCGAGCGCTTGGCCGCGGGCAAGCCCGAGGCCGGGACCATCGTGCTCGCGGCCGAACAGGCCGGCGGCGAGGTGATCCTCTCCATCACCGACGACGGGCGGGGCATGGACGCCGAGCGGATCCGGGCCAAGGCCGAGGAAAAGGGGCTCGTCGCCCCGGACGCCCGGCTGACCGAAAGCGAAATATTCAACCTGATCTTCCTGCCCGGTTTTTCCACGGCCGAAAAAATCACCAACGTCTCGGGCCGGGGGGTGGGCATGGACGTGGTCAAGCGGAGCATGGATTCGCTTCGCGGCAAGATCGACGTCCACAGCGCCCTTGGCCAGGGTTCGCGCATCACCATCAAGCTGCCCCTGACCCTGGCCATCATCGACGGCCTGCAGATCAAGGCCGGGGACGACCAGTACATCATCCCCCTGTCCCTGGTGGAGGAGTGCGTGGAGCTGCCGCGCCAGCCCCGGGATGCCTCGGGCCGGGGCCGGACCATCCAGCTGCGCGGCGAGATCGTGCCCTACATCCGGCTGCGTGAGGCCTTCGGCCTGCGGGGCGAGGCCCCGGCCATCGAGCAGGTGGTGGTCACCCGGTTCGAGGGCGAGCGGGCCGGCATCGCCGTGGACCAGGTCATGGGCCAGCAGCAGACCGTCATCAAGAGCCTGGGCAGCTACATCGGTTCCGTGGCCGGCATCTCCGGGGCCACCATCAACGGCGACGGCACCATGTCGCTGATCCTGGACGTGCCGACGCTGGTGGCTTCGGTCAAGCGGACCGCCGCCTGAACCGGTTTTGGCCTCGGTCCCTGTTTTTTTCGCCGTGCATTGACCGGGGCGACCGGGATGACTAAGGTATCCTCTTAAGTATTCGGGCAGGTCGGTGCATGACAAAAGATCCCTACGCCATCTTCGCGGATTTCGTGGTCCGCAAGAAACTCAAGATGACGCCCCAGCGGCGGCAGATCCTGGACGTGTTCCTGGCCGAGGAAGGGCACGTGACCTCCGAGGAGCTCTACCAGAAGGTCAAGCGGGACTACGCCTCCATCGGGCAGGCGACGGTCTACCGGACGCTCAAGCTCCTGGCCGATTCCGGCCTGGCCAAGGCCGTGGAGTTCGGCGACGGGGCCATGCGCTACGAGATCCTGTTCGGCCAGACCCACCACGACCATCTGATCTGCGAGGAGTGCGGCAAGAACGTCGAGGTGGTGGACCCGGCCATCGAACGCCTCCAGGAAGAGGTGGCCAAGCGCCACGGCTTCGCCCTGACCGGACACAAGCTCTACCTCTACGGCCTGTGCCCGGAGTGCCGGGCCAAGCGGCCGGGCGGGCGCTGACCCCGGCCGGTTCCGGCCCGAGGCCATGCGGCGGCTGCTCTTCCCCCTGGCCGACCTGCGGCAACGGCCGGCCCTGGCGACCCTGCTCGCCTACAAATATTCCATCACCCTGGCCGGCATTCTCGTGGCCCACGTCCTGCTCGTGGGCGTGATCGGGGAGCGGACCGTCCTTTTCGCCCCGCTCATCCTGCTCTTCCTGTATTTCGGCGGCTTCCTGCTCATGGCCGACCAGTCGGTCCTGTGCCGGACCACCATGGTCGCGGGGCTGGCCGCCCTGGCCGTCACCATGACCAGCGCGGCCGTGGGCGGGACCGTGCTCCTGGCCCTGGCCCTCGTCGGCCACGGGATCTTCCTGATCCTGCTCATCGCCCTGATCCTGGGCCGGCTGTTCCGGGAGCGGCGGATGCCCCTGGACAGCGTCATGGCCGGGGTCATCGTCTTCCTGCTCATGGCCGGGTTGTGGACCCAGTTCTACGGCCTGACCGTCCTGGCCGATCCCCAGGCCTTCTCGGCCCCGGACGAGAGCCTGCGCCACCGCCCCTACGCCACGCTCTACTACCTCTCCGTCACCTCCCTGACCACGGCCGGCTTCGGCGACGTGGCCCCGGTCTCGGACATGGCCCGGATCCTGGTCGCTTACGAGGCCCTGGTCGGCCAGGTCTACCTGGTGGTCTTCATCGCCCTGCTCATGGGCCGCCACTTCGCCGGCCACCTGGCCGCGCCGCCGGAAAGCCGCGACCCTTTCCTCCAGGACCGCCGCGCCCCTCGTCGATAGTCGGTGTGAAGCCTTCGGGCTTCGCCCCTTGGAACTCCATCCCTTCGTAACGCGCGCTGTCATTGCCCCGCCGAGGGGGTCCGGGGGGAATCATTCCCCCCGGCGGGGCCCGGGGCGGCGCCCCGGTCTTCTCCCTCGCCCCCGGGGCGGCCGGCGCACTCGGCGAAGACCCGTTCGCGGCAGCAGGCGCAGCGGGCGGGGTCGAGGCGGGCGACGATGCCGGCGATGGCCGTGGCTTTGTTCTTGAAGACGTTTTGCGGCCCGATGCGGGCCAGGCAGCCGCCGCGATCAAGCAGGGACACGACTTCCGACTTGAGCGAGCAGAAAAAGATCTCCCGGCCGGAAAGGCGCATGGCGCCGGCCTCGTGGAAGAGCATGTGGCAGCCGCCGGCGTCGATGAAGTTGATGCCCGATCCCAGGATCAGGATATGGCACTGTTCGGGACTCGCGGCCACGATCCGGTGGAGCTCCTCGGCGATGTTGTTGACCGCGCCGAAAAAGATGGACCCGTCCAGGCGCAGGATCTTGAGCTGCGGGCACTCGGCCTGGGGAGAGCGGCGGATGTTGACCAGGGGCCGTCGCGGTGAGGCCGGGTCCGGGGCCAGGGTGATGAAGTGCGGGTGGCTGGTGCGGCGCAGGTAGAGCAGAAGCGACAGCATGACCCCGGCGTAGATGGCGAATTCCAGGGCCACGAACAGGGTGGCCAGAAACGTGGCCGCCAGGACCCCGGCTTCGGCCCGGTCGGTGCGGACGATGTGGCGGATGGCCCGGACGTTCACCAGGTTGGCCGCCACCAGGACGATGACCCCGGCCATGGCCGCGATGGGCAGGTGGGCCGTGGCCGGGGCGACCAGGAGCACGATGGCGGCCAGGAACAGGGCCGAGAACACGGCGGCCAGGGGCGTCTTGGCCCCGGCGTCGAAATTGACGCCCGTGCGGGTGAACGACCCGGACGAGGCATAGGCCGAGAAGAAGCCGCCCACCATGTTGGCCAGGCCCTGGCCGATGAACTCCTGGCTGTTGTCGATGGACTGCTCGGACCGGGCGGCCACGGCCCGGGCGATGGACACGGCCTCGGCCAGGCCGAGCATGGCCACGGCCAGGGCGCCGGGAAACAGGACCCGGAAGGTGTCGAGGTCGATCTCCGGCAGGGACAGGGGAGGGAGGCTGGCCGGCAGCGCCCCGACCAGGCGCGCGCCGTGGGCTGGGCCGTCCATGGCCTGGCACAGGAGGCTGCCCCCGACCAGGGCCAGGAGCAGGGCCGGGGCCCGGGGCCACAGCCGCCTGACGGCCAGGGCCATGCCCAGGGTGGCGGCCGCGATGGCGGCCACGTGGAGGTTGACGGCCGGCAGCTGGCGCAAAAACGCGGCCCAGGTCTCCAGGAACGCGCCGCCGCGCGGCAGGGTGACGCCGAAAAAGTGGCCGAGCTGGCTGGTGGCGATGAGGATGGCCGCGCCGGCCGTGAACCCCGTGACCACGGAGTGGGACACGAAATTGACCACCCCGCCCAGGCGGGCCAGGCCCAGGCCCAGCTGCACCAGGCCCGTGAGCACGGTCAGGGCCAGGACGAGGCGGATGTATTCGGGCGTCCCGGCCGGGGCCAGCTGGCTGACGTTGGCGAAGACCACCAGGGAGATGGCCGTGGTCGGGCCGGAGATCAGGTGGCGCGAGGAGCCGAACAGGGCGGCCACGACCACCGGGACCATGGCCGCGTACAGGCCGTACTCGGGCGGCAGGCCGGCGATGGCCGCGAAGGCCACGCCCTGGGGCAGGACGATGACCGCGCCGGTCAGTCCGGCCCACAGGTCGGCCCTGACCGTGCGGCGGTTGACCATGGGCCACCAGCGGCGGGCCGGCAGCAGGCGGGCCATGGCTTTTCCGGCCCGGTCCAAGCCGGTTTCTGGGCGTGGCAGGTCGCACTGTTCCATGGCGGCTCCGGGCTCGGGTGGAAGACCGACGGATAATACCCCCGGCCGGGGACGGGTCAAGGCGCGGCAAAAAGCGCCGTCCGGCTGGCCGGGCCGGCGAAACCGTGGTAGGGGTACGGTTGCGGTGCGCCCAGGCGCGAACCACAACCACGAGGTGCCTTCCATGCCCGATGCCATCCTGGTCAGCGATTTCGACGGAACCATGACGGTCCACGACTTTTTCCGGCTGGCGGCCGAGCGGCTGATGGGGCCGGGGGCCCTCGATCCCTGGGACGAGTACAAGGCCGGACGGCGGACCCATTTCGACGCCCTGCACGCCATTTTCGGCAACATCCGCGCTCCGAGGGACCAGGTGGAGGCGGTGGTGCGGGCCATGGAGCCGGACCCGGACCTGGCCCCGTCCCTGGCCCGGCTGCGCGCGGCCGGGTGGGAGGTGGTGGTGGCCTCGGCCGGATGCGCCTGGTACATCGACCGCATTTTCGAGGCGGCCGGCGTCACGGTGACGCTGCACGCCAACCCGGGCCGGTACCTGCCGGGCGGGCCGCTGGTCATGGAGCCGCCCCGGGACTCGCGGTTTTATTGCGCCGAGACCGGGGTGGACAAGGCGGCCGTGGTCCGGGACGCCTTGGCCCGGGCCCGAAAGGTGGCCTTTGCCGGCGACGGCGGGGCGGACCTGCCGGCGGCGCTCCTCGTGCCGGCGGAGCTGCGGTTCGCCCGGCACGAGCTGGCCGAGGCCCTGGCCGCCCGGGACGAGGCGTTCCGGCCGTACCGCGCCTGGTCCGAAGTGGCCGGCTGGCTCGCGGCCGAGGGGGGCCGGCCATGAAACTGATTTCGGTCCCCGGCCTGGTCCGGATCAAGCCCGGGGCCTTGGAGCGGCTCGGCCTCTACCTGCGCCGGCCCGGCCACCTGCGGGTGCTGGTCATGGTGAGCACCGGGCTGCCCGCGCCCATGGCCGCGGCCATCCGGGAAGGAACGGACCGGGAGGGCGTGGAGATCGCCGCCTGGAACGAGGTGGCGGACAACCGCTTCGAGGACGCGGCCGCAGCCTTCGGCCGGATGCCGAAAAAGATCGCGGCCGTGGTGGGCGTCGGCGGCGGCAAGGCGCTCGACATGGCCAAGTACGTCGCCTTTCTGGCCCGGCTCCCGTACTACGCCGTGCCCACCTCGCTTTCCAACGACGGCTTTTGCAGCCCCCAGTCGAGCCTGACCCTGGACGGCCGGCGGCGGTCCCTGGCCGCGTCCCTGCCCCAGGGCGTGGTCATCGACGTGGCGGCCTGCCTGACCGCGCCGCGCCAGTTCTGGCTGTCCGGCGTCGGCGACCTGGCCTCCAAGCTTACGGCCGTGTTCGACTGGAAGCTGGCCTTCCACCACCGGGGCGAGCCCGTGGACGACCTGGCCGCGCTCCTGTCCGACGCCACGGTCCGCCAGTTCCTGGGCAGCCCCGGCTTCGACGCCCAGGGCATGACGCTTCTGGGCACGGCGCTTATGCTCAACGGCATCGCCATGGAGATCTGCGGCTCGTCCCGCCCGGCCAGCGGCAGCGAACACCTGATCTCCCACGCCCTGGACGCCACCTCCAAAAAACCCCGGCTCCACGGCCTGCAGGTGGGCCTGGCCGCCTACATCGTCAGCCGGCTCCAGGGCCAGCAGACCGAGACCCTGGCCCGGCTCTTCGAACAGACCGGGTTTTTCGACATCGTGCGCCAGGAGCCGTTCTCCAGGGCCGAATGGCTGGAGGCGGTCCGCATGGCTCCGTCGATCAAGGAGGATTTTTTCACGGTCCTGTCGCTTCGCGACTGCGTGCCCGAGGTCCGGGAGATTCTGGACACCGATCCCCGGCTTCGGGGCTGCTTCGTCGCCTAACGCCAGGGTCGGCCCTTGCGTCGGACCGGCCCGGAGGATAGGGTAGGGGTCCTTTCCTCCATGGACGGAGCCGGCTTCCGATGACGGGGCCGCGAGGGCAGGCACGCCGTGTCCCCTTGCCGTAACGCCGCGCCCGGAGTCCGCCCATGGCCGCGATCGCCGCCGCCGCCACCTCGCCCATCGGGGCCTACCAGCGCGAAGCCAGTCGCCTGTCTCCGGCCGTGCCCCAGGTCGGCGGCAAGGTCATCAGCCGCGACGCCACCCTGTCGCTCGGCCCCTTTTCCATCACCTACGCGGCCACGGACTACGAATTCGACCTGACCGGGGCCACGGCCCAGGCCTCCTTTGCCGACGCCCTGGACGCGGCGGCCACCACCCGGCTCCTGGCCGACACGGCCCCTTCCCTGGAAGCGCCCACGCCAAACGCCCTGACCCGCCGCCAGGCCCTGGCCGGCTATGCCGCGGCATCGCGGCCGGCGCCGGTGGCGATGCCGACCTTTCGGGCTACGGCTTGAGGGGAGGGAGAGAGGGAGGACGGGGAGGAAGATGCCTCCGGCGGCCGGGGGGCGTCACGCCCCCCGGACCCCCCGAGCGGG
>CAZIJE010000016.1:24020-57736 GCA_964539435.1 uncultured Desulfovibrio sp. | reverse complement strand
CCACCAACGCACTCCCGCTCCCGACCACTCCCCCACCCGCTTGTCCCCCCGCTCGGGGGGGCCGGGGGGCGTGACGCCCCCCGGCCGCCGGAGGCATCCCCCCCTACCCTTCCGACTCGATTCCTTCCGGCAGGCCGGCCACGAAGTCGCGGATGGCGTCGCGGACCCGGCGGTAGTGGCCGAGGGCCTCTTCCTCGGTGGCGGCCCCGGCGGCCAGGGACGGCGGGTCGTCGAACCCGACGTGGACCTTTTTGACCGGCCCCGGGAAAAACGGGCACTGGTCCCTGGCCGAGCCGCACAGGGTCACCACGTAATCGAAGGCCACGTCCGGCAGGTCGGCGACCAGCTTGGACCGCTGGCCGGAAATGTCCACTCCGGCCTCGGCCATGACGGCCACGGCCCTGGGATCGAGGCCATGCTTCTCCACCCCGGCGGAATAAGGAACCAGGACGTCGCCCTTGAGGGTCCGGACGAAGCCCTCGGCCATCTGGCTGCGGCAGGCGTTGCCGGTGCACAGAAACAGGATGTTCTTTTTCATGACGTCTCCTTGTCGCCGCCCTCCCAGGCGTCGCCGGGCCGCCGGCCGCGTCCGGACTTGATCTCCGCGGCCAGGACGGCCATCCGCTCCCGGATCCGGTCCCGGATCTCCCGCACCTTGGCCAGCTTCTCCTCCTCGGTGCCCACCAGGCCGGCCGGGTCGGGAAACGGCAGATGCAGCCGGTGGGTCACGCCCGGAAAGACCGGACACTGTTCCTCGACCGACTCCTCGCACACCGTGACCACATAGTCGAAGAGCCGGCCCTCCCTGAACAGGTCGAAGACCTTGCGGGTCTTCTTGCCCGACAGGTCGATGCCGTCCTCGGCCATGGCCGCGACCACCAGCGGATTGACGGCCGTGGGATCGAGGCCCGCGCTCGTGACCTCGGCCGCGTCCCCGCAAAACCGCTTGAGATAGGCCTCGGCCATCTGGCTCCTGGCGCTGTTGTGCACGCAAATGAAAAGCACCCGCATGGCGTCCTCCTCTGGGCATCAATACCAGATTTCCCTAGCGGCGGAAGGTGTCGATCCCGTTACACCGACGCCGCGCGGGGCCGGGGGAACGAAGCCAGGAACAGGTCCGGACGCCCGCCCGACCGGCGGGAAGGCCGGCGCCAACTCCCCACGAGTCGTTTTGTCCCACCGGCCGCGCGTGGGACATTTTTTCTCATCTTATTGAAATTTAATACCTTTATTTCTTCTCCTGGGGCCGTCTCCGGGACAAGGCGACCCAGGCGCAGCCCTTGTAACCTTTTTACCCAATGACCGCTTTGCACTGGGACAACTTGTCCAAGGGCCGCCAACTCCCGAAATCACCCGTCTTTTTCTCCTCCGGAAACCCCGCCGCCTTGGCCGTCGCCGTCCGGAGGCGTCGTTCCGGCCGGCCAGACTGCCCCGGTTCGGCCGGCCATTTCGACGTAACCAACTGATATGATTATCTCTGAAAAGTGGCCCGGGAATTGCTCTAGGGGAAATGCGTTTACCCAAAAAGCCGCAAGGAAATCAGGTTTGGGGTCCGTTCGCAAAACCATAACCTTAACCCAAGTGAGGTTGGCACCATGGCAGTTCGCGAGCAAGTCTACGGTTTCTTCATTCCCAGCGTGACCCTCATCGGCATCGGCGCCGCCAAGTCCGTTCCCGAGAAGATCAAATCCCTCGGCGGCACCAAACCGCTGATCGTCACGGACAAGGGCGTGGTGAAAGTCGGCATTGCCAAGCAGGTCACCGACCTCCTCGACGCCGCCGGGATGAAGTACGTCATTTATGACGAGACCATCCCCAACCCCACCGACGAAAACGTCCACAAGGGCGTGGAAGTCTACAAGAAGGAAGGCTGCGACAGCCTGATCACCCTGGGCGGCGGCTCCTCCCACGACTGCGGCAAGGGCGTCGGCCTTGTCGTGGCCAACGGCGGCAAGATCCACGACTACGAAGGCGTGGACAAGTCCTCCAAGCCCTTCATGCCCTACGTGGCCATCAACACCACGGCCGGCACCGCCTCGGAAATGACCCGCTTCTGCATCATCACCGACCTGTCCCGCCACGTGAAGATGGCCATCGTCGACTGGCGCGTCACCCCGCACATCGCCATCAACGACCCGGTCCTCATGGTCGGCATGCCCCCGGCGCTGACCGCCGCCACCGGCATGGACGCCCTGACCCACGCCGTCGAGGCCTTCGTGTCGACCATCGCCAACCCGATGACCGACGCCTGCGCCATCGAGGCCTTCAAGCTGATCTTCAAGTACCTGCGCAAGGCCGTGGCCAACGGGCAGGACATGGAAGCCCGCGAAGGCATGTGCTTCGCCGAGTACCTGGCCGGCATGGCGTTCAACAACGCCAGCCTCGGCCACGTCCACGCCATGGCCCACCAGCTGGGCGGCTTCTACGACCTGCCGCACGGCGAGTGCAACGCCATCCTGCTGCCCCACGTCGAGAAGTTCAACCTGATCGCCAAGGTTGAGAAGTTCGCTCAGATGGCCGAAATCATGGGCGAAAACACCGCCGGCCTGGCCCCCCGCGACGCCGCCGAACTGGCGCTGAAGGCCATTCGCCAGCTGTCCGCCGACGTCGGCATCCCGGCCGGCCTGATCGAGCTCGGCAAGCGCTATGGCAAGGATGTGAAGGCCTCCGACATCCCGACCATGACCGGCAACGCCCAGAAGGACGCTTGCGGCTTCACCAACCCCCGCTGCCCGACCGACAAGGACGTGGCCGCCATCTACACGGCCGCCCTGTAACAACAGCGGCCGAAACGTCAAAGGGGGCCTCCGGGCCCCCTTTGAACATCAGGGACCTGAACCGCGTCAGGTCCACCCTGCCGCGGCGCGTGCCGCAGGAAACGCGATCCCGGGATCCTGCCGGCGCGCCGGTCCGCCACCGTTCACACGGCGGACGCCGGGCACGGAAGCGAAATGCGTCCTACCGGGACTTGCTTTTAGCGACTTTGTTCCTATTTGATACATCATCCGGCCACTGCGAATTGTTTCTAGAGAATGTATTTGAAATACTAAGGATTTTCCTCCAGGCGCGACGCCCGGTCCGGGGTGGCAAACGAGGGACCGCCATGCTATCCACCCCGGACCGCGGACGTCGTGTCGCTCAGCGCCTGAAGCGCCAGGCGATCCGCTCGCCATAACGTTGGTTTCTTTCACGTCAACCGGATAGGATTGGTATGAAGAGCATCAATCTCACCCATGATTACGACGGAGATTTCGTTCACAGGGTGGAGGAAGAGTCCGGCCAGAAGGTCAGCCTGTGCTACCAGTGCGGCAACTGCACGGCCGGATGCCCGTACACCTTCGTCTACGACATCCCTGTCAGCCAGATCATGCGCCTGCTCCAGGCCGGACAGAAAAAGACCGTCCTGTCCTGCAAGTCCATCTGGCTGTGCGCCACTTGCGAGTCCTGCACGACCAGGTGCCCCAACAACATCGACGTGGCCTGCGTCATGGACGTGCTGCGCCACATGGCCCGCCGCGAGGGCTATGCCGCCGTGCCCCAGGTCAAGACCTTCTGGGATTCGTTCCTGGATTCGGTCCGGGCCCACGGCCGCGTCTTCGAGCTCGGCCTCATGGTCAACTACGTGGCCAGGACCGGCCGGTTCTGGACGGACATGGACCTTGGGCCGAAAATCCTGCCCAAGGGCAAACTTTCCTTCAAGCCCCACGAGATCAAGGGCAAGGAGCACGTGGCCCGGATCTTCGAGCGTTTCGAGAGGGAGTCGAACTCATGAGCGAAGCCATTGCCTACTACCCGGGGTGCTCGGGCCTTGGGACCTCCAGGGAATACGACGCCTCGACCCGGGCCGTGTGCGCCGCGGTCGGCCTGTCCCTGGTCGACATTCCGGACTGGAGCTGCTGCGGCTCGACCCCGGCCCACACCAAGGACCACGTCCTGTCCGCCGCCCTGTCCGCCCGCAATCTCCAGCTCGTGTCCGACATGGGCATGAAGGCGGCCATCACCCCCTGCCCGAGCTGCCTGACCAACCTGCGCACCGCCAACCACCGCATGGAGGCCCCGGCCACGGCCGAGAAGGTCAACAAGCTGCTGGACGTGCCCTACGCCGGCGACGTCAACACCCAGTCCGTGCTCCAGGCCCTGGTCGAGACCGTGGGCCTCGACGCCATCAAGGCGGCCGTGCGCACGCCGCTGACCGGCCTCAAGGTCGCCTGCTACTACGGCTGCATCATGAACCGGCCGCCCGAGCTCATGGCCTTTGACGACTGCGAGAACCCCATGGCCATGGACGACATCCTGTCCGCCATGGGCGCGACCGTGGTTCCTTTTCCCCTCAAGGTCGAGTGCTGCGGCGCCTCCTACGGCATGCCCCGGCCGGACGTGGTGGCCAAGCTGACAGGCAAGCTCCTGGAAGCCGCCACCCTCGCCGGCGCGGACATGGTGGCCGTGGCCTGCCCGCTTTGCCAGATGAACCTGGACCTGCGCCAAGGCCAGGTCAACCGGGCCATGGGGACCAACTACAAGATACCCGTGCCCTACTTCACCCAGCTCATGGGCGTGGCCCTGAACGTGGCGGACGAGGAACTCGGGTTCGGCCAGCTGTGCGTCGACCCCAGGCCCGTCCTTTCCAAGGCCCTGGCGGGCGCGGACTAACAGGCGAGGGAGCATAGCCAATGCGAATCGGCGTTTTCGTCTGCCACTGCGGCAGCAACATCGAAGGCACGGTGGACACCGCGACCGTGGCCAAGGCCGCCCTGGACTTTCCCGAGGTCGTCTACGCCACGGACACCATGTACGCCTGCTCGGAACCCGGCCAGGCCGGCATCATCGACGCCATCAAGGAAAAGAACCTGACCGGCGTGGTGGTGGCCTCCTGCACCCCGCGCATGCACGAGCCCACCTTCCGGCGGGCCGTGGAACGGGCGGGGCTGAACCGCTACATGTTCGAAATGGCCAACATCCGCGAGCACGTCTCCTGGATCGGCAAGGACCGCGAGGCCAACACCAACAAGTCCGTGGACCTGGTCCGCATCGCCGTGGAGAAGCTGCGGCGCGACGCGCCGCTCATGCCGAGCAAGTTCTCGGTCAACAAGCGGGTCATGGTCATCGGCGGCGGCGTGGCCGGCATCCAGGCGGCCCTCGACTGCGCCGACGGCGGCCTCGACGTGGTGCTGGTCGAGCGCGAATCCACCATCGGCGGCAAGATGGCCAAGCTCGACAAAACCTTCCCCACGGTCGACTGCTCAAGCTGCATCCTCGGCCCCAAGATGGTCGACGTGGCCCAGCACCCCAACATCACGCTCCACGCCTACGCCGAGGTCGACTCCATCGGCGGCTACGTGGGCAACTTCCAGGTCCAGGTCAAAAAGAAGGCCACCTACGTGGACTGGGAACTGTGCACCGGCTGCGGCCTGTGCACCGAGAAGTGCCCGAGCAAGAAGAACCCGGACAAGTTCAACGAGAAGATCGGGCCCACCACCTCGATCAACATCCCCTTTCCCCAGGCCATTCCGAAGAAGGCGGTCATCGACCCGACCACCTGCCGCCAGTTCGTCAAGGGCAAGTGCGGCGTGTGCGCCAAGGTCTGCCCGACCGGGGCCATCAAGTACGACATGGTCGACGAGATCGTCACCGAGGACGTGGGCGCCATTGTCGCGGCCACGGGCTACGACCTCTTCGACACCGCCAAGGTGGCGGAATACGGCGGCGGCCGTTACCCCGACGTCATCACGGGCCTGCAGTACGAGCGGCTGCTCTCGGCCTCCGGCCCCACCGGCGGCCACATCAAGCGCCCCTCCGACGGCAAGGAACCCAAAAACATCGTCTTCATCCAGTGCGTGGGCTCGCGCGACAAGTCCCTGGACCGGCCCTACTGCTCGGGATTCTGCTGCATGTACACGGCCAAGCAGACGATCCTGACCAAGGACCACATCCCGGACTCCCAGTCCTACGTCTTCTACATGGACATCCGTTCGCCCGGCAAAATGTACGACGAGTTCACCCGCCGGGCCATGGAGGAGTACGGGGCGCGCTACATCCGGGGCCGCGTGGCCATGGTCTACCCCAAGGGCGACAAGCTGATCGTGCGCGGGGCCGACACCCTGGCCGGAACCCAGGTCGAGATCGAGGCCGACCTCGTGGTCCTGGCCGCCGGGGCCGAGGCCGCCAAGGGCGCGCCGCAGCTGGCCGAAAAACTGCGCATCTCCTACGACAAGTACGGCTTCTTCATGGAGAGCCACCCCAAGCTGAAGCCGGTGGAGACCAACACCGCCGGCGTCTACCTGGCCGGTTCGTGCCAGGGTCCCAAGGACATCCCGCAGTCCGTGGGCCAGGGCAGCGCGGCCGCGGCCAAGGTGCTGGCCCTTTTCTCCAAGGACATGCTGGAAAGCGACCCGCAGATCTCCCGCGTGGACATCAAGCGGTGCGTGGGCTGCGGCAAGTGCGTCATGACCTGCCCGTTCAAGGCCATCAAGGAAGTCGACTTCCGGGGCCAGAAAAAGGCCGAGGTCATCGAGACGGTCTGCCAGGGCTGCGGCATCTGCACCTCGACCTGTCCCCAGGGGGCCATCCAGCTCTCCCACTTCACGGACAACCAAATCCTCGCGGAGGTCAACGCCTTATGCCAGTCCTGACCGGCAAGGAACTGCGTATCGTCGGATTTCTGTGCAACTGGTGCTCCTACGGCGGCGCGGACACGGCGGGCGTGGGGCGGTTCAACCAGCCGACCGACCTGCGGATCATCCGCGTGCCCTGCTCGGGCCGCATCGATCCGCTCTTTATCGCCAAGACGCTCATCAACGGGGCCGACGGCGTGCTGGTTTCCGGCTGCCACCCCCGCGACTGCCACTACGCCGAGGGCAACTTCTACGCCCGTCGCCGGCTGGAGGTCCTCAAGCGCTTCCTGCCCATCCTCGGCATCGATCCGGCCCGGTTCGACTACACCTGGGTTTCGGCCTCGGAAGGCCAGCGGTGGCAGAAGGTGGTGACCGTGTTCACCGATCAGATTCACGCCCTGGGTCCCGCGCCGCGCTTCGATGCCGTGACGCAGGAACAGCTCGCCAAGGTCGCCGGGGCCATCAGCCAAGGAGGCAACCGTGTCGCGGCTTGAGGAACTCAAAACCCGCATCAAGGAGGCCCTGCCCGGCCTTGAGTGCGTCATCGGCTGGCAGAAGGGCTACGACCCGCTCCACAACACGCCGCTTTTCATGCGCACCGAGGCGGACGTGGACAAGCTCGACTGGGGGGCGCTCAACGTCCACAACCCGGCCGTGTACCTGCCCCTTTTCCGGGGCAAGAAGGTCGGCGTGGTGGTCAAGGGCTGCGACTCCCGGTCCGTGGTCGAGCTCCTCCAGGAAAACCTGATCGACCGCGACAGCGTGGTCATCTTCGGCATGCCGTGCGAGGGCGTCATCGACCTGTCCAAGGTCAAGGCCAGGCTCGCCGCGGCCGGCGCCCAGGCCGGCCAGGCCACCCAGGTGGCCACGGACGGCAAGACCGTCTCGGTCACGGCCGGCGGCCAGGCCGTGTCCATGCCCCTGGCCGAGGTCCGGGCCGACAAGTGCGGCCGCTGCCAGTACCCCAACGCGGTCCTGGCCGACGCCTACGTGGGCGATCCCATCGCCCCCACCGCCCCGGCCACGCCCGTGGACGCCGACCTGGCGGCGCTCGACGCCATGACCGTGCCCGAGCGCATGGCCTTCTGGCGCTACCACATGGACCGGTGCATCCGCTGCTACGCCTGCCGCAACGCCTGTCCCATGTGCGTGTGCCGCGACCACTGCATCGCCCAGAGCCGCGAGCCCCACTGGCTGACCCAGGAAGACACGGTGACCGAAAAGCTGATGTTCCAGGTGGTCCACGCCCTGCACCTGGCCGGCCGCTGCACCGAGTGCGGCGAGTGCCAGCGGGCCTGTCCCATGGACATCCCGGTGCTTGCCCTCAAAAAGCACCTGAACCGCGCCATCCACGACCTCTTCGACTACCAGGCCGGCGTGGATCCCGATGCGATCCCGCCGCTTCTGCAGTTCAAGGTCGAGGAAGCCAACATCAAGGAGCGAGGCTGGTAATGGCCGCTGTCAAATACATCGCGAGCGAAAAGCTCCCCGAGTGGCTCAAGGCCCTGGCGGCCGAACGCCGGGTCCTCGTTCCCGTGGAGGAAGGCGGCGGCGTGGTTTTCCGGCCCTACGACGCGGCCAAGACCCCGGTCTTCGGCTCCGACGCCACGGCCCCGCCCAAGGGTGCGGTCTTCCCGGCCTGCCAGGAACTGTTCCGCTACGAGCAGGGCAAGGACCCCGAGGATCCGGGCAAGCCCACCCTCAAGCTGATCCCCAACCTCGAGGCCGAGCCGACCGTGGTCTTCGGAGCCAAACCCTGCGGCGCGCGCGGCTTCCTGATCTTCGACCGGGTCTACCAGGGCAAGAAGTTCCCGGACCCGTACTACGCGGCCGCCCGCGAAGCGACCGTGTTCGTCACCATGGCCTGCGGCTCGGTGGAAAACACCTGCTTCTGCCACGCGGTCGGCTCCGGCCCGGCCGATCCGGCCGGTTCGGACCTGCTCCTGACCCCGGTGGCCGGCGGCTACACCGTGGAGGCGGTCAGCGACAAGGGCCAGCCCTTCCTGGACAGCCCGCTCCTTGCCGACGGATCGGCCAAGGCCGCCGAGGCCGAGGAGGTCAAGACCCGGACCCGCGAGGCCCTGGGCGACGCCCCGGACATCGCGGACGCGCCGGCCGCGCTTTTGGCCGCCTTCGACGACATGGACTTCTGGCGCGACCAGTCGGACAAGTGCATCAGCTGCGGGGCCTGCACGTATCTGTGCCCGACCTGCTACTGCTTCACCATCACGGACGAGCCCCAGGGCATGAACGGCCGGCGGATGCGGTCCTGGGACGCCTGCATGCACTTCCAGTTCACCCTGGAGGCCTCGGGCCACAACCCCCGGCCGACCAAGGCCCACCGCCTGAAGAACCGGGTGGGCCACAAGTTCAGCTACTACCCGACCCTGCACGAGGGGCTGATCGCCTGCTGCGGCTGCGGCCGGTGCGTGAAAAGCTGTCCGGTTTCCGTGGACATCCGCGAAATCGTGCAAAACGCCGTGGCCAGGGCCAAGGGCTAGAGGTGCCGCAATGACCGATCCTTTCAATCCGTATCTGCCGGAAGTGGCCACCATCCTGGAGACGGTCCAGGAGACCCACAACATCAAGACCTTCCGGGTCCGGTTCGACGACGAGGCCAAGATGGCCGCCTTCACGTTCGAACCCGGCCAGGTGGGCCAGCTCTCGGCCCCGGGCATCGGCGAATCGACCTTTGTCATCAACTCGCCCCCGACCCGCATGGACTACCTGCAGTTCTCAGTCATGCGGGCCGGCGAAGTGACCACCATGCTCCACGGCCTCAATGCCGGGGACAAGATCGGCGTCCGCGCGCCGCTCGGGAACTCCTTTCCCTACGAGTCCATGAAGGGCAAAAACATCGTGTTCGTGGGCGGCGGCATCGGCATGGCCCCCTTGCGCACGCTGTTTCTGTTCATGCTCGACAACCGGGCCGACTACGGGGACATCACGCTCCTGTACGGCGCCCGCTCCCCGGCCGACATGGCCTTTTCGTCCGAGCTGCCGGAGTGGACGTCGCGCAAGGACGTCAACACCGTGCTGACCATCGACCGCGAGGCCGAGGGCTGGGAGCACCGGGTGGGCCTTATTCCCAACGTCCTTTTGGAACTCGCGCCCAAGCCGGAAAACGCCGTGGCCATCACCTGCGGCCCGCCGATCATGATCAAGTTCACCCTGGAGGCGCTCAAAAAGCTCAACTTCGGGGACGAGCAGATCTACACCACCCTGGAAAAGCGGATGAAGTGCGGCATCGGCATCTGCGGCCGGTGCAACATCGGCACCAGCTACGTCTGCGTGGACGGCCCGGTCTACTCCAACGCCCAGCTCAAGGCCCTGCCCAACGAGCTGTAGACTCGCCAGGCATGCGGCTTCTACGCACATAGCAAGGAGGGGGGCCTCGTTCCCCCCGCCCAGGGGGGCCGGGGGGGATGATCCCCCCGGCCGCCGGGGGCAAAAAAAGGAAACCACACATGGCAAACTTTTTCAGCGCCAGCGACATCGTGGGCACGGCCGTGGAGATCGAGCGCCGGGGACGCAACGTCTACAGCAAGGCCGCGGCCGCCGCGACCAATCCGGACGTCAAGCGGTTCCTGGAGTTTTTCGCCGGCGAGGAGGCCCGCCACCAGGCCCTGTTCGAGGCCATGGCCGGCCGGGTCGGCAAGGCCGAGATTCCGGCCGGGAGCGACGAGGAGGAGTACATGGACTACGTCCAGGCCCTGCTCGACTCCCATGCGCTTTTCTGCGGCGGCGCTCCTGAAAAGGACCTGGCCGACGCTTCGGACGCCATCGCGGCCATCGAGTTGGCCAGCCGGTTCGAGAAGGACACCATCCTCTACTTCCGGGAGATGATGGACCTGCTGCCGGCGGCCGAGGCCGGCATCGTCAAGCAGTGCCTGGACGAGGAGCGCGGCCACCTGCGCCAGCTCCGGGGCATGCTGGCGACGCTGCGCCGCAACGGCTGACGCTTCCGGGCGGGCCGCCTGGCCGGCGGCCCGCCTTTTCCGGCGACCCGGCCCCCGCGGCGGGGCCTGGCAAACGGTACGAGGCTAGGGGGGAACGACCATGTATCACGACGAGATCGGCTTTGACGCCCTGACCCTCGACAGCCCCTTCAATAGCGACGGCCAGGCCCGGCCGGCCGGAGCCCTGGAACAGGGGCTTTCCGTCCGCCTGCTCGGCCTGATCCTGGCCTCGGACCTCTTCGCGGCCCGCAATCCCGGCCCCAGGCCCTGGATCGAGAACATGCCCCTGGCCACCTGCTGGGACGGGGCGGACATCCGCTTCAGCGGCGAACGCCTGGACCAGGACGACCTGGACGCCTTTCTCGGCTGCGCCCTGTTCGCCTTCCGTGACAACGGCCGGTCAGGCGCGGCCCGGTTCCACCTGCGCGACCTGACCCGGCTGCTCCGTCCCCGGGGCCGCCGCTTCGCCGGCCGACGCCTGGAGCGGTCCCTGTGGCGGCTGGCCAGCGCCAGGCTGGAGATCGAGGACGCGTCCGGCCACATGCACATCCAGGCCAGGCTCCTCAACACCCTGTTGTGCGACCGCGCGGCCGGCGTCTGCGCCGTGGACGTCAGCCCCCGCATCCTGGAAGGCCTTCGCGGCGCCCCGGCCGTGGAGCGCCTGCTGGCCGTGCGCCTGCCCCTGGCCTCCAGCGCCTTCCACCGCTGGCTGGCCGCCCTGCTCGCCCACGGTCCGGCCTGCCTGCGCCTGGAACTGCCGGCCCTGCGCCGCCTGTCCGGCCTGACCCGGCAGCCCATGCCCGCGTTCCGCATCCGGGCCATCGCCGCGCTGCAGGACTTCCTGGACCTCGGGACCATTGCCGCCATCGAGCCGGCCGGACCGGACCGCCTGGTGGTGACCCGCCCGGTGGCCCGGGGCGAGGAGCCGGCCTGCCTGCTGTTGTCCTGACGCCGCGTTCCATGGACGGCATCATGTCCACCCAGACCGCGGACACCGAGCCCACTCCGGACGGCACGCCCATCGCACAAAAGCCAGTCGTGCCGGCCGGGCTCCTGCCCGGTCCCCTGCGGACCATGCCCCTGCGCCGGCTGACCCTGGACGTGGCCCGCGACGGCCGGGAACCCTTTACCACGCCGTCCCGTCTGCGCCCCTGCCCGACGCCGCCGGCCGACCAGATGCTTTCAGGTGACCCCATGCCCCAGCCGCCGACCCTCGAGGACCTGATCGGCATCGAACACAGCAAGCTCGGCTTTTACCAGGAGCTGCGACAGAAGGTGCAGGAGCTGCAGGAGGCCCACCAGGAGTCCGAGCTCAGGCGCCAGGAGATCGCGGCCATCCTGGACGGCATCACGGACATCATGATGGTCCTGACCAAGGACCTGCGCATCATTTCCGTCAACCACGTCTTCCACGAACTCTTCAACGCGCCCCGGCCCGAGGGCCAGCACTGCTACCGCTTGTTCCGGGGCGGGGACCAGCCCTGCCCCGAGTGCCCGGCCCACCGGTCGTTTCGGTCCAACGCCGTGTGCCGGTGCATGGGCACGTTCAAGATCGGCGGCCAGACCCGGCAGTTCGAGATGGTGGCCTCGCCCATCCACAACCCGGACAGCCCGGAATCGCGCATCCTCATCTTCAAGCGCGACGTGACCCTGGAGCAGGAATACCAGGCCAAGTACTACCAGGCCGAGAAGATGGCCACCATCGGCATGCTGGCCGCGGGTGTGGCCCACGAGATCAACAACCCGCTGACCGCGGTCTACGGCCTGGCCGAGGGCATCCGCCGCCGCCTGCCGGCCATCCGCGCGGCCGTGGAGGACCCGCTCTACGCGGACGTGGCCGAATACACCGAAACCATCCTCATGGAGTGCCGGCGGTGCCGGGACATCGTCCGGTCCATGCTCTCCTTTTCCCGGCCCCACACCCTGGCCTTCTCCCCGGTCTGCCTGAACGAAGTGGTGACCGACACCTTGAGCATCCTGCGCGGCCACCTGGACGAGCGGGCCAAGCAGGGCCTGCGCCTGACCGTGAACCTCTACGACGGCCTGCCCACGGTGCCGGGAGACGAGGCCCAGCTCAAGCAGGTGCTCCTCAACATCCTGGCCAACTCCATGGACGCCATCTCCGGAGAAGGGGAGATCACGGTCACCACGCATCCGGAAAACGACAACACCGTCAACCTGTCCGTGGAAGACACCGGCTGCGGCATCCCGGTCGAAAACATGGACAAGCTCTTCAACCCCTTTTTCACCACCAAGCCTGTCGGCAAGGGCATCGGCATCGGGCTCGCCGCCTGCTACAGCATCGTGCGCGAGCACCACGGCGTGATCGAGGTGGCCAGCGAAGTCGGCCTCGGCACGCACTTCACCGTGAAACTTCCCTTGGACAGCGGCCATACCCGTGAATAATCCCTATTGCGTCCTCGTCGTCGACGACGAACCGTCCATCGGCAAGCTCCTGCTCAAGGAACTGACCACCCCGGCCCGGACCATCCACGTGGCCGGCTCGGCCAAGGAGGCCCGGGAGCTTTTGGCCAAAAACGAATACGAGGTGGCGGTGCTCGACATCCGCCTGCCCGACGCCAACGGCATCGAGCTGATGGTGGAGTTCCGGCAGCGCCAGGAGGACCTGGAGACCATCCTGGTCACGGGCCACGGGGCCATTGACTCGGCCGTGGAGGCCATGAAGCTCGGGGCCTTCGACTACGTGACCAAGCCGTTCAACCTGGCCGAGCTGGAGCTGTTGATCGAGCGGGCCTACCAGCGGACGTTTCTGCGCCGGGAGAACCGGCGGCTGCGGCACTTCCAGGGCCAGACCCCGCCGGTCAAGCTGGTCGGCAACTCGCCGGCCATCAAGCAGGTCCGGTATCTCATCGAGAAGGTGGCCCCGACCGAGGTGCCGGTTTTGATCACCGGCGAGTCCGGGGCCGGCAAGGAGGTGGCGGCGCACCTCATCCAGACGCTGTCCAAGCGGGCGGACAAGCCGTTTTTCATCAAGAACTGCGCCACGCTGCAAAAGGAGTTGGCCAGAAGCGAACTCTTCGGCCATCTGCGCGGCTCGTTCACCGGCGCGGTGGAGAATTCCGAAGGCTTCATGTCCTTTGCCAACAAGGGCACGCTTTTTCTCGACGAAATCGGCGAACTGCCCATCGAGGTCCAGGCGGCGCTGTTGCGGGTGCTCGAAAACAAGACCTACCGCCGGGTCGGGGAGAAGGAGGAGCGTCGGGCCGACATCCGGCTGGTCTTCGCCACCAACCGGGAACTGACCAAGGAAGTGGCCGAGGGCAGGTTCCACGAGGCCCTGTTCCACCGCATCAACGTCTTCAACATCGAGATGCCGGCCCTGCGCGACCGGCGGGAGGACATCCCGCTGCTGGTGGAGTTTTTCCTGTCGCGCCTGACGGCCGGCCAGGCCCCGTACCGGATCTCGGACCGGGCCATGAAGTGCCTGGCCAACTACGACTGGCCGGGCAACGTCCGGGAGCTGCGAAACGTCATGGAGCGGTCCATCATCCTGTCGGAAAACAACCTGATCACCGAGCACGCCCTGCCGCGCGAGTTCCTGGAGCCGGCCAGGGCCGAGGAAGACATCCTGACCCTTGAGGCCAAGGAGAAGGAGCACATCGCCAAGGTGCTCAACTTCTACGACAACAACCGGTCCCTGGCCGCCGAGGCCCTGGGCATCTGCCGCAAGACCCTCTACCGCAAGATCCGCCAGTACAACCTGTTCTAGGCCGGCCGGGCACGCATGGTCGTGTCCGGCCGCCTCCCGCCGATCGTGGCCGGCCCGGCCGTCCGCGGCGCCCTCCGCGCCGGACCGAAAACCACCGCCCCGGCCGCCCTGGTCCTGCCGGCCTCTTCCCCTTGGCCGTCCCCTTGTCGCGTTCCGTCCCCCGGCCCCCAAGCGGCCGGGTCGCGCGAGGCCGCCATCGACATGCTTATCGAAACATAAGGCCTCGTCAAAAAGTGCTGTGTTTTTAATAGCATGCTATGCTATTTGTAACAGTTTGCCAATAGCTTTGTCGCTTTTTGACCCACCTTCCCCCGGCCAGTGGATCAAAATTTCTTTCTTCCCGACACTTCAATAAAATAAGCACCTTGTCCGCCGGTTCCGCCGTGCGCCGCTGTTTGCCCCACTGTCAGCGGGTCACACTGGCGGGTAGCCGCGCGTGACACTGCCTGCCTGTCCCCAAGCAAACCCGCTTTCCAGCCCCCTTTTCCCTGGCCTGCTTCTTGCTCTTCCAATGCATCGCAGGCCGAGCCACAAGACAGCAGTCTGCACTGCCACACATTTACCTGGCCGTGCTGGCCTTGTTCCACGGGCACGAAGCCGTGAAGAAACGCGAGAGTCTTATGTTTGAGTTAGCATACAAGAACATTTTCCCTGCATCCACCGTCCTATTCCATGCAGCACCATTGTTTGTTCTGCTTTTCCTAACAGAAATGCTCTGGATGCGGCGCCGCAATGGTCTCCGTCCCTTTGGGGCGGCCGGTCACGACCCCGCGATCCCCCGAGGGAGATCCCATGCAAAGCATTCCGGTTCATAAGGCCCAGGGCATGGTCCTTTGCCACGACATCACCCGCATCGTGCCGGGCGAGGGCAAGGGGCCGGCGTTTCGCAAGGGACACGTCATCGCCGCCGACGACATCCCGGTCCTTTTGCGCCTGGGCAAGGAACACATCTACGTCTGGGACCTGGCCGAGGGGCTGGTCCACGAGGACGACGCGGCCGGCCGCATCGCCGCCGCCCTCGCCGGCGAGGGCGTGACCCTGACCCAGCCCTGCGAGGGCCGCATCAACCTGCTGGCCGACCGGCGGGGGCTGCTGCGGATCAACGTGGAAGCCCTGGACCGCCTAAACGCCATCGAGGAAGTGACCATCGCCACCATCCACACCAACACGGCCGTCTCCCCGGGCCAGATGCTGGCCGGCACCCGGGTCGTGCCCCTGGTGGTCGGCCGGGACCGGCTGGAGCGGGTCGAGGCCGTGACCGCCGCAACCGGCCCCGTGGTCTCGGTGGCGGTCTTCCGGCCGCTTAAGGTCGGCGTGGTCACCACCGGCGGCGAAGTCTTTCACGGCCGGATCAAGGACAGGTTCGGACCGGTCCTGCGCCGCAAGTTCGAGGACCTCGGCTGCGCGGTGACGCGCCAGGTCATCGTGCCCGACGACCGGGACATGACCGTCAGGGCCATCCGCCAGCTCCTTGGCGAGGGCGCGGAGATGATCGCGGTCACGGGCGGCATGTCCGTGGACCCCGACGACCTCTCCCCGTCGTCCATCCGGGCCGCCGGCGGCGAGGTCGTCACCTACGGCTCGCCCACCTTTCCGGGCGCCATGTTCATGCTGGCCTACCTCGGCGACGTGCCGGTGGTCGGGCTGCCCGGCTGCGTCATGTACCACAAGGCCAGCATCTTCGATTTGACCGTGCCGCGCCTGGTGGCCGGCGAGCGCCTGACCCGGGCCGACATCACGCGCCTCGGCCACGGCGGGCTCTGCGCCATGTGCCCGGAATGCCGCTATCCGCTGTGCGGCTTCGGCAAGAACTGAGGGAAAAGCCGGCGGCAACCGGAAGCTTTTTGGGAATACCCGCAAGACGCGGCAGCCACGGGAAACGCAGCCACAGGGGCCGCGTCGTGCGTCGGCGGAAACGGAACAACCCTAACCCGAAAATGGAGCGAACACATGCAGGAAAAAATCCTCATCGTAAACGGCTTCGAGCGCAAGCTCATCGTCGACCCGGATGCGTTCCTGTCCGACGTGCTGCGGGAACAGCTGCACCTGATCGGCACCAAGGTCGGCTGCGGCCAGGGCCAGTGCGGCGCCTGCTCGGTCATCATCGACGGCAAGGTCACCCGCGCCTGCATCACCAAGATCCGGCGCGTCCCTGACCACGCCTGCGTCACCACCATCGAGGGCCTCGGCAACCAGGCCAACCTGCACCCGCTCCAGACCGCCTGGGTGGTCCACGGCGCGGCCCAGTGCGGCTTCTGCACCCCGGGTTTCATCATGTCCGCCAAGGGCCTGTTGGACGAAAATCCCAAGCCCACCCGCGAACAGGTCCGCGACTGGTTCCAGAAACACAAGAACGTGTGCCGCTGCACCGGCTACATTCCCCTGGTCGACGCGGTCATGGACGCGGCCAAGGTCCTGCGCGGCGAGATGACGCTTGACATCAACCACAACATGCCGGCCGACGGGAACATCTTCGGCTCCCGCGCCCCCCGCCCCTCTGGCGTGGCCAAGGTCATGGGCCAGTGGCTCTTTGGCGACGACCAGAAGCAGATGCTGCCCCCGGACACCCTGCACCTGGCCATTGTCGAGGCCCGGGTCTCCCACGCCAACGTCAAGGGCGTGGACGCCTCCGAGGCCCTCAAGATGCCGGGCGTGCACAGCGTGATCACGGCCAAGGACGTGAAGGGCAAGAACCGGATCACCGGGCTTATCACCTTCCCGACCAACAAGGGCGACGGCTGGGACCGTCCGATCCTGTGCGACACCAAGGTCTTCCAGTACGGCGACGCCATCGCCCTGGTGGCGGCCGATTCCGAGAAGAACGCCCGGGCCGCGGCCGAGAAGGTGAAGGTCGACCTGGAAGTCCTGCCGGCCTACATGAGCGCCCCGGCGGCCATGGCCGAGGACGCCATCGAGATCCACCCCGGCACCCCCAACACCTACTACGAGCAGAACCACGCAAAGGGCGCGGACGTGGCCCCGTTCTTCAACGGCTCCGGCAAGTACGAGACCATGTACGGCGAGTACTACACCCAGCGCCAGCCGCACCTGCCCATCGAGCCTGACGTCGGCTTCGCCTACGTCAACGACGAGGGCAAGCTGGTCATCCACTCCAAGTCCATCGGCCTGTACCTGCACCTGTACATGATCGCCCCGGGCCTCGGCCTCGAGCCCGAAAAGCTGATCCTGATCCAGAACCCCACCGGCGGCACCTTCGGCTACAAGTTCAGCCCGACCATGGAAGCCCTGGTCGGCGTTGCCGCCATGGCCACCGGCCGGCCCTGCCACCTGCACTACAACTACGCCCAGCAGCAGTACTACACCGGCAAGCGGTCCCCGTTCTGGACCAAGGGCAAGATCGCGGTCGACAAGAGCACCAAGAAGATCGTGGCCTCCGAGATGGAGTGGATCGTGGACCACGGCCCCTACTCCGAGTTCGGCGACCTCCTGACCCTGCGCGGCTCCCAGTACTGGATGGCCGGCTACGGCATCCCGAACATGCGGGCCAAGGGCTACTGCGTGGCCACCAACCACGGCTGGGGCTCGGCCTTCCGCGGCTACGGCTCGCCCGAGATCATGTTCCCCTCCGAATGCCTGATGGACGAGATGGCCGAAAAGCTCGGCATGGATCCCCTGGAGTTCCGGTACGCCAACGTGTATCGGCCGGGCGACACCACCCCGACCGACCAGGTGCCGGATTCCTGGACCCTGCCCGAGATGATCGACATCCTGCGGCCCAAGTACAAGGAAGCCCTGGCCAACGCGAAAAAGAACTCCACCGCCACCCACAAGAAGGGCGTGGGCGTGGCCATCGGCATCTACGGCTCCGGCCTGGACGGCCCTGACTCGGCCGGCGCCGACGCCGAGCTCAACGCCGACGGCACCGTGACCATCTACAACACCTGGCAGGACCACGGCCAGGGTTCCGACGCCGGCACGGTCGGCTTCGCCCACGAGGCCCTGAAGCCGCTCGGCCTTTGCGCCTCCAAGATCAAGCTGGTCTTAAACGACACCGGCAAGTGCCCGAACTCCGGCCCGGCCGGCGGCTCCCGCTCCAACGTCGTGGTCGGCCAGGCCATCAAGAACGGCTGCGAACAGCTCGTGGCCGCCATGAAAAAGGCCGACGGCACCTTCCGGACCTACGACGAGATGGTCGCCGAGGGCCTCAAGACCCGCTACAACGGCACCTGGACCGCCCCGGCCAAGGACTGCGACGCCAACGGCCTCGGGTCCCCGTTCTGCTGCTACATGTACGGCCTGTTCCTGGCCGAGGTCACGGTGGAGCTCGCCACCGGCAAGACCCAGGTCGACAAGATGACCCTGGTCGAGGACATCGGCACCATCAACAACCGCCAGACCGTGGACGGCCAGAACTGGGGCGGCATCGCCCAGGGCGTTGGCCTGGCCCTGTCCGAGGACTTCGAGGACATCAAGAAGCACTCGTCCCTGGCCGGCGCGGGCGTGCCCTACATCAAGGACATCCCGGACGCCATGGACCTGATCTACGTGGAGTCCCCGCGCGAGCACGGCCCGTTCGGCAACTCCGGCGTCGGCGAAGTGCCGCTGTGCGGCCCGCACCCGGCCATCATCAACGCCATCCACAACGCCTGCGGCGTGCGCATCCGCCACCTGCCGGCCTACCCCGAGAAGGTGCTCGCCGGCCTCAAGGCCCTTGGCAAGTAGCCCCACCGGTTTGAGATCCGCCTAAACACGCGACGGGGCGAACGCATGCCGTGTTCGTCCCGTCGTTTCCCATCCGGAAGGTTCCCATGAATCAACAGGACCTGCGGACCATCGAACACCGCTGCATCCAGGAAGAACAGCCCAAGTGCCAGGCCGCCTGCCCGATCCACGTGGACGTGCGGGCGTTTCTGGCCAAGATGGCCGCCGGTGACTTCCAGGGCGCGCGCAAGGTCCTCGACCGCACCATGCCGCTCCCGGCCGTGCTCGGCCGCATCTGCGACCACGTCTGCGAGGCGGCCTGCGTCCGCGACGCGGGCGGCGGCCCCCTGGCCATCGGGGCCCTGGAGCGGGCCTGCGTCATGGCCACGCCGTCCGGCGGCAAACCCCTGTGCCTGCCGTCCAAGGGCAAGGCCGTGGCCGCCCTCGGCGGCGACCTGTCCTCCCTGACCCTGGCCTGGGACCTGGCCAGGAAAGGCTACGGGGTCACGCTGTTCGTTGCCCGGGACCGGATCGGCGGCATTCTGACCGAACTGCCCGAGGACGTGCTGCCCCCGGCCGTGCTGGCCGAGGCCCTGGCCGTGCTCGGCCAGATGGGCGTGACCGTCAAAACCGGCCAGACCATCGACGCCGCCTTGCTCGCGGCGGTCAAAAACGATTTCGACGCCGTCTACCTGGAGTGCGCCAGGGACAACGCCGTCTGCCCCTCCCGGTCCGATGCCGATCCCGTGACCCTGGAATGCGGCCGGGACGGCGTCTTCTGCGGCGGCTGGCCCGACGCCGACGGCAGCCGCTCCATCATCGGCCTGACCGCCGACGGCCGGCGCGCGGCCGTGTCCGTGGACCGGTTCCTGACCGGCGCGACCCTGACCGCCAGCCGCGACAAGGAAGGCGCAACCGCCACCCGGCTCTTCACCAACCTGGCTGGCGTGCCCGACGCCCCCCGCGTCGATCCGGCCGACCCCGTGGCCGGCTATGCCCCCGACGCCGCCAGGGCCGAGGCCGGACGGTGCCTCCAGTGCGAGTGCCTGGAGTGCGTCAAGGTCTGCGAGTACCTCAGGCACTACAAGGGCTACCCCAAGGTCTACGCCCGCCAGATCTACAACAACCTGTCCATTGTCCTCGGCAACCACAACGCCAACCGGATGATCGACTCGTGCACCCTGTGCGGGCTGTGCACCGAGGTCTGCCCCGAGGACTTCTCCATGGCCGAGCTGTGCCTGGACTCGCGCCGCGACATGGTCGCCCGGGGCAAGATGCCGCCGGCTGCCCACGCATTCGCCCTGGAGGACATGGCCTTTGCCAACGGCCCGGATTTCAGGCTCGTGCGGCCCGAACCCGGCTGGACCGACTGCGGCCACCTTTTTTTCCCGGGCTGCCAGCTCGGCGGCGAACCCGACGGCCGCATTCCCGAAGCCTACGGCTTACTGCGGCAACGCCTGGCCGGCGGCGTGGGCCTGGCCCTTGGCTGCTGCGGCGCGCCGGCCCTGTGGGCCGGCCGCCAGGCCGACTTCGAGGCGGCCGTGGCCGCCTTCAAGGCCGATTGGGAGGCCCTCGGCAAGCCGCGCCTCATTACCGCCTGTTCCTCCTGCCTGTCGGTCTTCCGCCAGGCCGCGCCCGACATCCCGGCCGTGTCCCTGTGGCGGGTCATGAGCGAGGAGACCGGCCTGCCGGACGCCGTCGGCTTCACCCCGCCGGCAACGGTCGCTGTCCACGACTCCTGCACCTCGCGCCACGACGAAGCCACCCAGAAGGCCATCCGCGACCTCCTGGCCAAACGCGGCGTGGCCACGGCCGAACTGCCGCTTTCCGGCCGCTACACCGAGTGCTGCGGCTTCGGCGGCCTGCTCGGCAACGCCAATCCGGAGCTGGCCCAGGCCTTCACCAAGCGCCGCGTGTCCGAGAGCGACCTGGACTATCTGGCTGCCTGCGCCATGTGCCGCGACCGGTTCTCCCATGCCGGCAAGCGGGCCTACCACCTGCTCGACGTCCTCTTTCCTGGCCGCGACGCTTCCGATCCGGCCACCCGGCCCGATCCCGGCTTCTCCATGCGCCACGAGACCCGGGCGCGGCTGCGCCGGGAACTGCTGGCCACGGTCTGGAACGAGCCCACCGAGCCCAAGGCTCCGGTGGGGCCGGACTTCACGGTCACGCCCGAGGTCCGGGCGCTCATGGAGGCCCGGCACATCCTGGACGACGACGTCAAACGGGTCCTGGCCCACGCCGAATCCACGGGCCGCAAGTTCAAGAACCTGGAGAACGGCCATTTCCTGGCCAGCTTCACCCCGCACCGGGTCACCTACTGGGTCGAATACGCCCTGGACGGCCCCGTCGCCCGGGTCTTCACCGCCTACAGCCACCGCATGACCGTGGCCGGCGTGGGGAAGTAGGAAGAAGAGAAGATGCCTCCGGCGGCCGGGAGGGATGATCCCTCCCGGACCCTCCCCGGCGGGGGGAAATATTTATCGGGCGCGACGCCCAGGGATAACAACCTGTAAGGGGGTCCGGGGGGGATTATCCCCCCCGGTGGGGTGGTGCAGGAGGGGCGACGCCCCTCCTGCCCGCCGGAGGCATTCTTCCATGAACGATTCGCTCGTGTACCTGCCGCAATCCGGGGAATGGGTCTGCGCCGTTTGCGACGAGCCGCTTGTGCCCACGCCCGTGGCCGTCAACTACCTGGACGGCGGCTTCACCATCACGGTCCTGGCCTGTCCCAGGTGCGGCATGTCGCTTCTGCCCGAGTACGTGGCCACGGGAAAGATGCTCGAAGTGGAGCAGCTCCTGGAGGACAAGTAGTGCCGGGAGGCGTCCCGCCGTATGAGCGCGAGGACTTCCGCCGGGTGGCCGGCGAGGCGTTGCGGCCCGGGGGCCTGGCGCTGACGGAACGGGGTCTGGCGGCCTGCGGCTTTGCGCCCGGGGCGCGGGTTCTGGACGTCGGTTGCGGTCCGGGCGCGACCCTGGCCCGGCTGGCCGGGGAGGACCTGGACGTGGTGGGGATCGATCCGTCGGCCCGTTTCGCGGCCGAGGCCCGGACCCACGGCCGGACGGTCCGGGCGACCGGCCAGGCCCTGCCGTTTGAGGCCGCCTGCCTGGACGGGGTTTTTTGCGAATGCGTGCTGTCGGCCTCGGGCGACGCGGCCGGGTGTCTGGCCGAGATCAGGCGGGTTTTGCGTCCGGGCGGCCGGGCCGTGCTGACCGACCTCTACCTGCGCCAGGGGGTGGGGCCCGGGCCGGAAGGATTCGTGACCGGCGGTTGCGCGGCCGGGGCCGTGCCCAGGGATGTTTTTGAGGCGCGGATCGCGGCCGCCGGGCTGGCGTTGCGCGTATTCGAGGACCACACCCGGCTTTTGACCGAACTGGCCTGCCGCCTGACCATGGTCCTGGGTTCGGCCAGAAGCGTCATCGACCTGATCACCGGCCGCGACACGGCCTGCGCCGGGGCCGGTCCCCGGCCGCGCTACGGCTACTGCCTGTGCGTCGCAACCAAGGAGGCGCCATGAACCCCGCCCTGCTCGACATCATGCCCCTGGCCGCGAAAAACTACTGTTGCAGCCAGATCCTCGTCCTGCTCGCCCTGCGCGCCCAGGGCGTGGAAAACTGGGAACTGGTCCGGGCCGCCTCGGGCGTGTGCCACGGCATGGGCGCGTCCGGCCTGACCTGCGGCATCCTGACCGGCGGCTGTCTGGTCCTCGGCCTGTACGTCGGCCGGGGCCGGGAGGAGGAAATGGCCGACGAGCGGGCCGACCTGCTCGTCACGGAATACGTGGAATGGTTTTCCGAACGGGCCACCTCCCAGTACGGCGGCATCAGCTGCCAGTCGATCCTGGGCGACGGCAGGCCCGACGCGTCCCGGTGCGGAGGCCTCATGGCCGAGGCCTGGGACAAGATACTGACCATCTTGGCCGAAGCGGGCCTGGATCCGTCCTTGCCCAGGGAGTAGCCGTGGCGGCATCGCTTTTTTTCCCCACCATGAGCGTCTGTCCGGTCTGCCTGCGCCGCGTGCCCGCCCGGCGCGTGGCCGAGGGCGACGACGGTTTCCTGGTCAAGGAATGCCCGGAGCACGGAGCATTCCGCACCCGGTTCTGGCACGGCCCGCCGGCCATGTCCGGCTGGAGCCGGCCCAAGGCCCCGGGCGCGCCGCCGCCGGTCCTGACCGGGTCGCGCCTGGGCTGTCCCCACGACTGCGGCCTGTGCCCGGACCACGGCCAGCGGACCTGCACCGCGCTTTTCGAGGTGACCGGCCGATGCAACCTGTCCTGTCCGGTCTGCTTCGCCACGGCCGGCCAGGCCCCGCCGCCCGACCCGCCCCTGGACGCCCTGGCCGACCGGTTCGCCCGGATTTTCCATGCCGCCGGCCCGGTCAATGTCCAGCTTTCCGGCGGCGAACCCACCGTGCGGAGCGACCTGCCCGAAGTGGTGGCCGCCTGCCGGGCCGCCGGCTTCGCCTTTGTCCAGGTCAACACCAACGGCCTGGCCCTGGCCCGGGACCCGGGCCTGGCCCGCCGGCTGGCCGACGCCGGCCTGGCCTCGGTCTTTTTGCAGTTCGACGGCACCACCGACGCCGTATGCCTGGCCCTTCGCGGCGCGCCCCTGCTTGAGGACAAGCTCGCGGCCGTGGACCGGTGCGTGGCCGCCGGGCTCGGCGTGGTCCTGGTGCCGACCGTGGTCCCGGGCGTCAACGACGGCCAGCTCGGCGACATCGTCCGGCTGGCCCGGAACAAGGCCCCGGGCGTGCGCGGGGTCCATTTCCAGCCGGCCAGCTCGTTCGGCCGCTACCCCTGGGCCTCGGGAGCGGAGACGCGCGTCACCCTGCCGGACCTGATGCGCGGCCTGGAGGCCCAGACCGGCGGCATGATCCGGTCCGCGCACTTCCACCCGCCCGGGTGCGAGCATTCGCTGTGCTCCTTTTCCCAGCCCTACCTGCTGGACGGCGAGGATGGCCTGGTGCCGGCCGCGTCCAAGGCCGCGTCGTGCTGCGCCCCGCCCCCCCCGATCCCGGCCGACGAGGGGGCGCGGAAAGCCAAGGGCTTCGTGGCCCGGCAGTGGGCCGCGCCGACCTTTCCCCAAAACGGCCAGGGCCCCAGGGACGACTTCGACCGGTTCCTGGCCGACGCCGCCACGGCCCGCCGGTTCACCCTCTCGGCCATGGCCTTTCAGGACGCCTGGACCCTGGACCTGGAGCGGACGCGCGGCTGCTGCATCCATGTGGCCACCGAGGACAGCCGACTGGTGCCGTTTTGCCTCTACAACCTGACGGCTTCCGATGGCCGGACCCTTGCCCACGGGAGGCGGCCGTGCGCCTGAGCCCGGTGGACCGGCTGGTGGCCGCCGGCCTGGGCGCGCCGGACGCGCCGCCCAGGCCCGAGGCCCTTTCCCGCTGGCATCTCGGCGCCTTGGGCCGGGCCGTGGCCCACGCGGCCACGGCCCCGTTCTACCGGGACCGGCTGGCCGGCCTGCCCCCGGACTTCCCCCGGTCCCTGGCCGATTTCGCCACCCTGCCCCTGACCGACCAGGCCGACCTGACCGGGGCCCACGTCCGGTTCCTGGCCGTGTCCCAGGACGACGTGGCCCGCATGGTGACGCTGTCCACCTCCGGCACCACGGGGCCGCCCAAGCGCGTGGCCTTCACCGGCGCGGACATCGAGGACATCCGCCGTTTTTTCCACATTGGCATCGAAACCCTGGTCGAGCCAGGCGACACCGTGCTGATCCTCATGCCGGGCCTGCGGCCGGACAGCATCGGCGACCTCCTGTGCCAGACCCTGCCCCGCCTGCCGGCCCGGGGCGTCCTCGGCGATCCGACCGGCGATCCGGCTGTCCTGGCCGCCGCTCTGCGCCGCCACCGGCCCGACGTCCTGGTGGCCGCGCCGTCGCAGATCCGCCGGGCCATGGACGATCCGGCCGTGTGCGCCGCCGCCCGGGACTGCCTGCGCACCGTGCTCCTGTCCGCCGAGGCCCTGCCGGCCGGCTGGAAGGAACTCTTGGCCGACCGTTTCGGCGCGGTGGTGTTCGACCATTACGGGGCCACCGAGATGGGCTACGGCGGCGGGGTGGAGTGCGAGGCCTTTTGCGGCTACCATCTGCGCGAGACCGAGCTCTATTTCGAGGTGGTGGACATGACGAGCGGCCGGACGCTGCCTGACGGCGAGGTGGGCGAGGTGGTCTTCACCACCCTGACCCGGCGCGGCATGCCCTTTGTCCGCTACCGGACCGGCGACGCGGCCCGCCTGCTTCCCGGCCCCTGCCCGTGCGGCAGCAGGCTTCGCCGCCTGGGGCCGATCCTCGGCCGCATCGAGCGCACGCCCCGGGGAACCCGTCTCATCCACCCGGCCAAAGGAGCGGCCAACCGACCATGATCGAACTCGTCAACACCATCCGCGACACCCTTGCCGCCGGCCGGTCCGTGGTCGCGGCCACCATTGTCACCAACGAAGGCTCCACCCCCCGCACCGCCGGCTCCAAGATGCTGGTCTTCGCCGACCGGCCCATCGCCGGCACCGTGGGCGGCGGCCTGGCCGAGGGCCAGGTCATGGCCGCGGCGGCCGAGGTCTTGGAAGACGGCCGGTCCCGGCTCATGGACTTCGACATGACCGGCCAGGCCGACAAGGGCGCGGACCTCATCTGCGGCGGCCGGATGCGGGTCTTTCTCGAACGCATCGATCCCGAACCGGCGGCCGAGAGGCTTTTTTCCGCCCTGGCCGCGCTCCTGGCCCAGGGCGGCCGGAGCCTTGTGGTCACGGCCCTGGACGAGGGCAACGGCCACGGCGGCCGCTGTCTGCTCTTGCCGGACGGCGGCCTGGTCGGCCCGTCCCCGGGCCCGGACGTCCTGGACGCGGCCAGCCGCCAGGGACGCGGCATCATGGCCCCCATCGTCATCGACTGCGCCGGCAAGCGGTATTTCCTGGAGCCGGCCCTGTCGCCAACGCCGCTTGTCATCTGCGGCGGCGGCCACGTCAGCCGGCCCACGGCCCAGATCGCGGCCATGTGCGGCTTCCGGGTCACGGTCCTGGACGACCGGCCGGAATTCGCCTGCGCCACGCGGTTTCCCTTTGCCGCGGAAACCGCGGTCATCGACCAGGCCACGGGCTGGCTGGCCGGTCGGGAGATCACCGAAGCCACCTGCCTGGTCATCGTCACGCGCGGCCACGCCCACGACCACGACGCCCTGGCCGAGGCCCTGCGCACCCCGGCCGGGTACATCGGCATGATCGGCAGCCTGCCCAAGCGCGACGCCATCTACGCCAGACTCCTGGCCGCCGGCTTCACGAACGCGGACCTGGCCCGGGTCAAGAGCCCCATTGGCCTGGAAATCGCGGCCGAAACGCCCGAGGAGATCGCGGTCAGCATCGTGGCCGAACTGATCGAACAGCGCGCCGCCCGCCGGCCGTGACCATGCCGCCGGACACAGCCCTACCAAGGGCCTGCGCCGTCATCCTGGCCGGGGGCCTGTCCTCGCGCATGGGCGACAGGTTCAAGCCGCTGCTGTCCCTGGACGGCCGGTCGGCCCTGGCCGTCCTGGCCGAGACCTTCCGCCGGGCCGGCCTGGACGACATCGTCGTGGCCACCGGCCACCGGGGCGTGGAAGTGGCGGCCGAGGCCGTGCGCCTGGGCCTTCGGGCCGTGCACAACCCGGACTACGCCGACGGCATGTTCTCCACGGCCAGGGCCGGCCTGGCCGCCGTGCCGGCCGATGCGGCCCGCGTGTTCGTGACCCCCGTGGACGTACCGCTCTTCCGGCCGGCCACGGTCGCCCGCCTGCTGGCCCGCCTGGCCCAACCCGGCGCGCCGCCCGTGGCCTATCCCGTCTTTTCCGGCCAGCGCGGCCATCCGCCCTGCCTGGACGCGGCCCTGTTGCCGGCCGTCCTGGGCCACCAGGGGGGCGGCGGCCTGCGCCAAGCCCTGGCGCCCTATCCCTGTGAAGAAGTTCCGGTCGCCGACGCCAACATCCTGGCCGACATGGATACGCCCGAGGACTATGCCGCGCTGCGCGCCCTGGCTCCGCGCCGGGCCATTCCCACCCCGGCCGAGGCCGAGGCCCTCCTAGCCATCGAAGACGTGCCGCCCGGCGGCCTGGCCCACGCCAGGGGCGTGGCCGCCGTGGCCGAGGCTCTGGCCCAGGCCCTGAACGCCGCCGGCGCGGCCCTCGACGTCCCCCTGGTCAAGGCCGCCGCCCTGCTCCACGACGTGGCCAAGGGCCGCCCCCGCCACGAGGCCGCCGGCGGGGAACTGCTTATGGCCTGGGGCTTTGACGCGGCCGCGCCCATCGTGGCCGGCCACCGCGACTGCATTCTCGCCGCCGACGCGCCCCTGACCGAACGCGAGATCGTCTACCTGGCCGACAAGTTCGTCTTCGGCCGCTGGCTCGTGCCCGTGGCCGAACGGTTCCAACAGAAGCTCGATCTCTTTGCCGGAAACCCCGAGGCCACGGCCGCCATCACCCGCCGCCTGCAAAACGCCCTGTCCGTCCTGGCCCGGGTCGAGGCCGCGATCGGCGCGCCGGCCGCAGCCGTCATCCACGCCGCCGGCTTCCGCCCCGGTCCGCCTCCGGCCGAGGCGTACGCAAGGGCGAGAGACAGGGAGGGAAAAGAAGCCTCCGGCGGCCGGGGGGAATAATTCCCCCCGGACCCCCTTGAAGGGGGGGCATTGGGAAAGATAGGGTGGTTGCATCGGGCGAGGCCCAGTCGAAGAGCGGAGAAGCGCAAGTGGGCACGATCTATCTGATGCGGCACGGGGCCATCGAGCAGCGCACGCCGCGCCGGTTCGTGGGCCAGGCCGACCACCCCCTGACCGAGGAGGGCCGGGTCCAGGCCCGGCTGTGGCGGGAGGCCCTGGCCGACGTGGCCTTCACCCTGGCCGTGGTCTCGGACCTGACCCGGTGCCTGGAAACCGCCGCCCTGGTCCTCGAAGGCCGCAAGATCGCCCTGCAGCCCGAGCCGCGCCTGCGGGAGATCAAGCTCGGTGCCTGGGAGGGGCTGACCCGCCAGGAGCTCGACGAGCGGTTTCCCGGGGCCTACCAGCGCCGGGGCTGCGACCTGGCCGGCTTCCGGCCGGACGGCGGCGAGAGCTTCGCCGACGTCCAGGAACGGGCCATGGCCGCCATCGACGCCCTGGCCGACATTCCGGGCAACATCCTGGTGGTGGCCCACGGCGGAGTCAACCGCGCCATCCTCTGCCACGCCCTGGGCATCGACCTGACCCGCCTCTTCCGCATCGGCCAGGACTACTGCCGCCTCAACCTGCTGGCCCGCGACGCCGACTGTTGGCGGGTGGACGCGGTCAACTGCGCTCCTGTGCCGCCCTGGCGGTTTCCAGGCCCCTGAACCTTCCATTTCCTATTGTCGCCCTGTGAAATAGGTCCGCGCCACTGCAACAGGGCCGCCGTGCACGGCGGACGGCTGTTGACACCGGCCGTGGGGCGTGGAATTGCATGGAATCATGCGATTACACCTCCTCCTTCCCTGTGTCCTTGCGGTCTGCCTGCTTGCGGCCTGCTCCCGGGACAGGCCGCAATCCAAGGCCAAGGTCCGGTCCGTGTCGGCCCCGGTCATGGCGGCCGAGCGCCGGCCCGTGGTGGAGTGCCGGTCCTTTCCGGCGGCCGTGGAGTCCGAGAACAGCGTCACCCTGGCCAGCAAGGTCTCGGGCACGGTGGAGGAGGCCCCGGCCCGGGAGGGCGATCTGGTCCGGGCCGGCCAACTCCTCATGCGCCTGGACGACAAGGACCTGACCAGCCAGGAGGAGGGGCTCAAGGCCTCGCGCGAGCAGGTTTCTCGTGAAAAACAGGCCCTGTCCGCCCGGGCCGGGCTGGCCAAAACCACGCTCGACCGCATGGCCCGGCTCCTGGGCCAGCGGGTGGTCAGCCAGGAGGACTACGACAAGGCCAAGGCGGAATACGAGACCCTGACCCGCCAGGTGGAGGCCGCTTCCGCCCAGGAAGGGACCGTGGCCTCCAAGCTCGGCGAACTGGCCGCCCTGCGCGCCTACACCCGCATCACCGCCCCCTTCGACGGCATCCTGGCCCGGCGCTTCGTGGACCCAGGGGCGTTCGTCGCGGCAGGCTCCCCCCTGGTCCTGGTGGACGCGGCCACGGGCGGGTTCGAACTGACCGGCCAGGTGGACGAGTCCCTGCTGTCCGGCCTGCGCCAGGAGCAGAAGATCCTGGCCGTGGTCCCGTCCCTGGCCCCGGCCCCCTTTGCCGTGACCGTCTCGGCCATTGTCGGCCGGGTGGACCCCGGCAGCCGGACCTTCAAGCTCAAGTGCGCCCTGCCCGAGCCCGTGCCCGGGGCCACGGGCCGGCCCAGGGCCGGCATGTTCGGCCGGATCTTCGTGCCGGCCCGCACCTCGGAAAAGCTCCTCGTGCCCGAGGCCTGCCTGGCCCGGCGCGGCGACCTGCCGACCGTGGCCGTGGCCGGCGACGACGGCATCCTCCGGTTCCGGGTGGTCAAGACCGGCGGGACCTACCTTGCCGCCGCCTTTGACGGCCAGACCTACCTGACCGACTCCGAGGCCTTTGACGCAGCCGGGCACGAACGGTTTTCCGACATCCTAAGCGGCCTGGCTCCGGGCGAACGCCTGGCCTGCGACCCGGGCGCGACCCTGCGCGAGGGCGACCGGCTGGACGGAGCGGGCAAATGACCGGCCAGGAGCCCCACGGCCGCCACGGCGACTGGCTGACCCGCCTGACGGCCGTCTTCGTCGATTCCAAGCTGGCCCCGCTTCTCATTCTGGCCGCCGTCCTGACCGGCGTCCTGGCCGTCTGGGCCACGCCCAGCGAGGAAGAGCCGCAGATCGTGGTCCCCATGATCGACGTCCACGTGACCATGCCCGGAGCCACGCCGAAAGAGATCGAAAACCGGGTCATCGGCCCCATGGAAAAGATCCTGTGGGAGATCCCGGGCGTGGAATACCTCTATTCCACGGCCATGGCCGGCGAGGCCATGACCGTGGTCCGGTTCCGGGTCGGCGAGAGCCCGGAAAAAAGCGTCCTGGCCGCCTACACCAAGCTCTACCAGCACCTGGACTGGATTCCGCCCGGCTGCTCCAGGCCGATTCTAAAGCCCCACTCCATCGACGACGTGCCCGTGCTGTCCGTCGCCTTCTGGGGCGGGCCCTACGATTCCCGACAGCTGCGGACCATGGTGAACGCGGTCAACGACGAGGTCCGCCGCATCCCGGGCGTGGCCGAGACCACGGTCACCGGCGGCCGCAGGCGGGCGGTCATGGTGGAGCCGGACCCGGACCGGCTGCGGGCCCAGGGCCTGGACGCCGTGGACATCCTGGACGCCCTGGACGTCCAGAACGCCGGCCAGACCATCGGCGACGCCTTCCAGTCCGGCCAGGCCGTGTCCATCCGGCTGGACAACTTCTTCCGCACGGAAAGGGAGCTGGCCCGGGCCGTGGTGGCGGTCAAAAACGGCCGGCCCGTGTTCCTGGCCGACGTGGCCGCCATCCGCGACGGCTTCGACGAGCCCGGGGACTACGTCTTCTACCTGCCCGGGGCGGCCACGGCCGACGCCGACGCCGCCCCGGGGTCGGCCCACCCGGCCGTGACCCTGTCCGTGGCCAAGCGGGCCGGGGAAAACGCCACCCGGATCGCGGCCGAGGCCCTGAGAAGGATCGAGAACCTGCGCGGCTACATCCTCCCGGCCGACGTCAGGACCACGATCACCCGGGACTACGGCGAGACCGCCAAGGACAAGGTGGACGAGCTCCTCAAGCACCTGGTCCTGGCCGCAATCACGGTGGGCGGGGTGGTGGCCCTTTTCCTGGGGCTCCGGGCCAGCCTGGTGGTCATGGTGGCCGTGCCCGTGACCCTGGCCATCACGCTGGCCACCTACTGGCTCATGGGCTATACGCTCAACCGCGTCACCCTGTTCGCGCTCATTTTCTGCATCGGCATCCTGGTCGACGATCCCATCGTGGACGTGGAAAACATCGTCCGCCACCTGTCCCTGCCCGGGTCCCGGGGCAGGCCCCTGTCCAAGGTCATTGTGGAGGCCGTGGGCGAGGTCCGGGCCCCCCTGGTCCTGGCCACCTTCACGGTCATCGCCGCCATCGCGCCCATGGCCTACGTGGGCGGGCTCATGGGCCCGTACATGCGGCCCATGCCCGTGGGCGCGTCCGTGGCCATGCTCCTGTCCATGGCGGTCGCCTTCCTGATCACCCCCTGGACGGCCAAGCGGACCCTGCGTCCCACGTTGGATGGAGCCAAGGCCCACGGCGAGGTCCCGGACGACGCCGGCACCCGGGCCTACCGGTGGCTCATGGACCGGCTGCTCAAGCGGCCGGCCTGGCGGTGGGGGTTCCTGGCTCTGGTCCTGGCCCTTTTTCTCGGGGCCTGCGCCCTTTTTCCGGCCAAGGCCGTGCTGGTCAAGATGCTGCCCTTTGACAACAAGAGCGAACTGTCCGTGGTGGTGGACATGCCGCGCGGGACGACCCTGGAGGAGACGGCCGCCGTGTCCCGCGAACTGGCGGACGCGGTCCTTGGCCGGTCCGACGTGGCCGGCGCGGTGCTCTACGCCGGCACGGCCGCGCCCATGGATTTCAACGGCCTCATCCGCCACTACTACCTGCGAAGCGGGCAGCACGAGGCGGCCCTGGCCATAAACCTCCTGCCCAAGGACCGGCGCGCCGCCCAGAGCCACGCCATTGCCAAGGAGATCCGCCAAACCCTCGATCCCATCGCCGCCCGCCACGGCGCCAGGCTCAAGACCGTGGAGGCCCCGCCCGGGCCGCCCGTGCTCCAGACCCTGGTGGCCGAGGTCTACGGCCCGGCCGACGCCGGCCGGCGGGCCGTGGCCGAGCAGGTCCGCGACATCATGCGCCGGACCCCGGAAGTGGTGGACGTGGACTGGTATGTGGACGATCCCCGGCCGGAGCGGGTGATCAAGGTGGAGCGCGACAAGGCCCTGGCCGTTGGCGTGGACCCGGACCGGGCCCTGCGGGACGTGACGGCCAGCCTGGCCGGAACCGTGGCCGGGCTCCTCCACGACGCCGACGCCCGGGAGGACGCGCCCATCGTGGTCCGCCTGCCCCTTCGCCGCCGGGCCGACGCCCGGGACCTGGGCGGCATCGCGGTCCGGGGCGAAGACGGACGCATGGTGTCCCTGGATCAGATCGCGAGCATCCGCGAGGGGGAGGAGCCGACGGCCCTGTACCACAAGAACCTGCTGCCCGTGGTCTACGTGACCGGCGACGTGGCCGGCCGCGAGGAGAGCCCGATCTACGCCATGAACCGGGTGAGCGACGCCCTGGAAACGCTCGGCCGGGAGGGCCGGGGGGCCTGGCAGACGGTCAGCAAGGCGGCCCTGCCCATCCTGTGGACCGGCATGCCGGACCAGACCGCGGACTACAGCCTGAAGTGGGACGGGGAGTGGCAGATCACCTTCGAGGTCTTCCGGGACATGGGCCTGGCCTTTGCCGTGGTCATGGTCCTGATCTACATCCTGACCGTCGGCTGGTTCGGGTCCTACACCACGCCGCTGGCCATCATGGCCCCGATCCCGCTGTCGCTGATCGGCATCATCCCGGCCCATGCCCTGGCCGGGGCCTTTTTCACGGCCACGTCCATGATCGGGTTCATCGCCGGGGCCGGCATCGTGGTCCGCAACTCCATCATCCTGGTGGATTTCATCGAGATGCGCCGGGGCGAGGGCGTGCCCCTGGCCGACGCCGTGGAGGAGGCCGGGGCGGTGCGGTTCCGGCCCATGCTGTTGACGGCGGTCAGCGTGGTGGCCGGAGCCTTTGTGATCCTTTTCGACCCCATCTTCCAGGGCCTGGCCATCTCGCTCATGGCCGGCGAGGTGGCGGCCACGGTCTTCTCCCGCATGGTGGTGCCGGTGCTCTACTACCTCGACGCCCGCCGCCGCCCGGCCTGACAGGTCCCGCGCCACCGCCCCGGTCCATCCGAAAGGGCGAGGGGTCAGCTCTCCACCGGCGGCGCGAGATTAAACGGCGTCAGCCTTTCGTGATCGGGTGATTTTTCGAGCAGCGCCGCCCCGGCCGGATCGGCCTCCCTGGCCGGGCTGCAGCATGCGCTGCTCGCCGCACCGGGGCCGGCCCAACAGGGACGCACTAACCGACCTCGAGCACGACCACCAGGAGCGGACCATTAGCCACGTCGCACGGTCGGCGAAGCCGTCAAGCGCCTGGGCCAGAATTAGTTGGATTCATCTGCCTGGCGGCGGAACCCTCCCCCGGCAGGCGTACAAAAGCTTGTACCGTCTTCCCGGCCTCCGAGGCGGCGGGTCAAGGATTCTGTACGGCCTCGGCCTTCCGGATGTCCGGACGCAGCCTGCATCGACAACTATATCCTATTAATTTTTATTGCTAATTTTATTAATACACCACACAAGGGGGAAGTGGCCCGAACCTTGCTTTATGAAAAATATCCTTCCTCCAAGAACGAGAATTTAGGAAAGGACTCCCGGGATGGCGACCTGGGGGTCCTTTTCGCCTTTTGGGGCCTTGGCCGGCCCGGCCGCCCTTCCCGCGCCCGCTCCGGCTGCGACACCGTCCTGGCCGTCCTGAAAACGCTTTTCCTGCTGACCAACCAAAAAACGCGCCCTGGCGGGCGCGTTTGGCGTCATGGGCCGGAAGTCCTGCTTCCCGCAGGCCCCCGTTTCGGATGGGGGGCGCGGGGGGGAAACCCGGTTGGAAAACCGGTTTCCCCCCCCGGCCCCCCCCCCCCCCAGGGGACCAAACACTTACCCCCCCCCCCCCCCCCACCGCCCCCGGGGC